>JBARKF010000275.1:0-29386 GCA_049800655.1 Candidatus Cybelea sp. | reverse complement strand
GCCGTCGGCCGTCAGCGCTTCCCGCGCGACGGGCGCCACCTGGACTGGATAGAGCTTCTGTTGCGTCTGCACGCTCGTGGCCGAAGCCAGCGACGCTTGGCTTCCGCTGCTATCCCCCGCGCGGGCTTGCATGCCGGAGGCTGTCGTCAGCGCTTCGACCTGGGCATCGTACGCCTTCGCGGTCGCAAACAACGCGGCGCTGTTCTGCGCCATCGCGATGCTGCTTTTGACGTCGCCGCCGGACTTTTCCGTCGCGATCGCGAGGTCGTGCATCACGGCCGCCTTCAGCGCGGGCGCCGTGTCGGGGACGCTCTGCAGCGCCGCGGTGTACGACGTCGCGGCGCTCTGCCAGTTCCCGGCGCCTGCCGCCGATGCAGCCTGCGCGAGAGATGTGGTCAGCAGACGTTGAGACGCCGAGAGCGCGAGCCCCGATCCCTCAAACGGAGTTAGCTTCGTCGCAACCGTCGCTGGAACGGCGGCGACCTGCGCGACGACCGTGGCAGGAAAAGTGTACGCCGGAGTTGGCTGACTCGTGAGCACAGCGCCGGCCTTCGCGGCAAAGACGTCGAGCAGTCCGATGTCAATGGGCGCCACGAACTGCCCGCTCGCGAAACTCGTCGGTGGTAGAGCTGGGTCCACCGTCGTAAGAATCAGGTTCTGGAGTTGCGCGAACGTGTTGTACGCGGCGCCGTACTCGCCATTCTTCAGGGAGGCGTACGCGTCGGCGTATTGCTGTTGGACCTGCTGCTCAAACGCCGTCGTGAGATCCGCTTGCTGATAGCTTGCGACCCACGGGCGGTTGGGTTCGAGGACGTGATACGAGTAGCGCTTCTCGCCCATGTAAGGCGGCAAAGGCATCGCGTGCCTCCTATCAAGCCAGCACGGGATTTGGAGCGTTTACTGTAGCACCTCGTCCACCTAAATTCAAGGTGGTCTATTGACCACGCTCGTATTACGCGAGCGCTCACCTCAACTTGACGATTTCTTGACTTTTTAGTCTTCCGGCATCACCCAGGCGTTTGCGACGCCATGGCACGACGCGCGCGCGAACTTGCTGCACCGAAATCGGGGGCGGAGATGCAAAGAGCGGCGGCGGTTAAGACGGCGTCCTCCGGTAATCAATGTGATCAGGCGCAACCTCGACTCTCGTACGGTTTGCCCTACTTCCCATGAGTTTGCCCTCTAGTAAAATGGCCGCGTCCTATGCAACAGAAATGGCCGCCGCCGGCACCCCCAAACGCAGCGCGGAACGGGGCAAAACCGAAGCCGCCTCCTCCCGCCGCGACGATGACTCGATCCGTTAGCGCGTTTCCACCTTGCCGCACGTCGGAAGCACCGCCGCCGGCGCCGGTGCATTGGCTGCCGTTGCATCCGCGCTCTCCCCCGCCGTTAAAGCCGCCTTCAGATGCAAGTCGCCCCGATCCGCCTACAGAGATCGCCAGCGTTTCTCCAGGCGTTACCACGATCGTCGCCGCGATCAGACCGCTTAACCCGGCGTAAAGCCGTGTGCCGTAGTCATCAGCGCCACTCGCACCGCGGGCGGAAATCCGAGAGCAAAGCGTCCACGGCATGGAGCTGGTGTCCTTCGTCGATAAAAAGATCCGTCCGGTCACGGGATGCGATGATCTTTCTATCGGTCACCGCACTTTTGCGGCACGGACAACGGTAGTGCCGACCTCAGACACTTGGTGCCCCTCGCGCCGCGCGGCGTTTGGGCGATCGGCAGGCCCGGGCGGTACGGAAAAACGCTCGATCCCGGTGCATTGAGCTGAGCAGCGGTTTTTTCTGACATTTTCTAACGGAGCGGTCGGGAACGGCCGGAAGCGGAAGGGATCAACCGGGAGCCAGAGCGACGAAAAGCCTGATAGAATAACACGAATCGGTAGCGGACGGGACTCGCCGGAACCCCCGAGAAGTGGTTCGAATCCCGCTGGGGTTATTTATTTCTTCCTTTACCATAAGGGTTTCAACGACACTTTGAAGTGCTTTGCGTCCCCGTCGTCTTTCGACCCTTCGCTCGATTGTGAACACTATTTTGCTAAGAGACCCGTAAGCGCAGCGTTAGCGAACTGTCGCCATGCGTTGCGCTACGTCGAAAGACTCTCGATTGCGAGGCCTATTGCAGCTTCCGGAGAGAGCGTCGCGCCCGTTGCAAGCAGCGAGTCATGTTCGACGGGAGCCAGCTTTTTGGAAAGGAGGGATTCGAGACGCGTTCGTGTTTTACGTTCCGTGTATTCGCGTTGGTAACCGAGACGTTGGAACGCGGCTCCCGCGTACCCCGCTAGCTTAGCGCTGGACTCAAGATCGTTGCTAAGCGCGGCGGTGAGCGCGGCATGCTCGACTGCGTCGGTTACAAAGATGCCGCGGCGATCGTGGTCGGAACTGATCCGGAACGCTTCCAGCGCAACCGCTCGCGCCTCTGACAATCGATCGAGCGCGATGAGGTAGCCGCACAGATTCGCAAGCGCACCCACCAGCGATTGACGATCGCGATCCGCACGCAACGCGCCTAGCACCTCCTGCGCGAGCGCTACGGCGGTTGTCGTTTGGCCGCGCTGATGCTGGAGCTCGGCGAGAGTAATCGCGATCCCGTTCGCTTGAGTTGCGTTGCCAAGCTGTTGATTAACCTTCCGGAGCCATTCATAGGCCTCGGCGGCAGCATCGAGGTTACCCGTTTCGAGGTTCAGGTGAGCTCTCGTGAAAACGATTCTGAGGTGCAGCCAGACGTTGTCGGTCGATGCAAGCGCCTCCGCCTCAGTGAGTGCCGACGCAGTATCCTCGAATCTGCGCGCATGTACGAGCGAAGTTGCGTACACGATGAGCGCGTCAGCGAGCGCGGCGTCATCGCTCGCGTTACGGGCAAGGCTAACCGCAGCAAAACTCGCCTCGAGCGCTCGAACGCGATCCGTGCGAGCTGTACGAGCAATTGCCGTCCAGAGCCGAGATCTCAGCACCCGCTCTTCGGCCGGCAATAGCCGGATGAAGCACTCGAGGAGGGCCGAGCCCTCACTGTTCAGACCGATCCGATCCAACCGGTCACCGATCGCGACGAGGAGCTCAGCGCCCGTCAACGCCTCGGTGTTGCCGGCGGCGTACGCGAGGGCCATGCGCACATCCTCCAGCTCCGCGACCAGCAGTGCGTTGAGCTCGGTCGACCTTCCGCTGCGTTCGGCCCGCGTGCGCGCGACGGCGAAAAGGTTGCGCACGTAGCGCAGATGCTGCCGCAATAAGCATGGAAGCTCACCAGCGGCCTCGAGCTTTTCGCGCAAATACGCTCTGGTCGATTCGAGCATCCGGTAGCGCCGCATGGCACCGTCGTCATCTGCCAATACCAACGACTTGTCCACCAATGAGGCGAGCCCGTCGAAAACATCGGCGTGGTCCATGTCCTCCCCGCTGCCGACCGCAACCGCGCCTTCGAGTGTGAACCCGTTCACGAACACGCCAAGTCGTCGAGCAAGAACTCGCTCATTCTCGTCCAGCAGGCCGAAGCTCCAGTCGAGCGTCGCGCGAAGCGTCTGATGGCGCGGCAGGAGGTCATGGCCGCCGCCCGTGAGCAGACGAAACCGATCGTCCAGCCGATCGCGCAGTTGCCGCGGGTTGAGCATCGTTGTCCGTGCCGCGGCCAGTTCGATGGCTAACGGAATGCCGTCGAGGCGCCTGCAAACTTCCCCGACCGCCGGAGCATTTTCGTCGGTCAGCGCAAAGTGATCGTCGACGGCAGCGGCACGTTCGGCGAATAGTGCGATCGCCGGGTACTGCCGCGCATCGGCGCCCGTGAGGTTCGTGACGGCATCCGGAGTCGGCAGCGAGGGAATCCGAAATGTGGTTTCGCCGGAAACCCCAAGGCTCTGACGACTCGAAGCCAACACGCGAATGCGCGGAGAGCCGCGCAGGATGGCCGCGACCATACGTCCTGCCGCGTCGACGAGGTGCTCGCAGTTGTCAAAGATCAGCAACGCGTCTTTGGAACGAAGTTCGTCGATCAGCAACTCGAGCGGGTCGCCCGCGCTGTGGAGCTGGATACTCAAGATCTGCGCAACGGTCGACGGAAGATACTCGCCGCTCGACAGCGGGGCCAGTTCGATGAACCAGACGCCATCGTCGAACGTATCGAGCAAATTCGCGGCCACCTGCAGCGAGATCCGCGTCTTGCCGACACCGCCCGATCCGACCAGCGTCACGAGCGGCGACTTCCTGATCAACGCAGCAACTTCGGCCACGACCGTCTCACACCCGATAAGCGACGTCAGCTGGCGCGGCAAATTGTTCGGGGTGGCCGACTCATCAACAGCCGGAGCGAGAGTCCTCCAGACCCTGCCGTCACCTGGGCGCAACATCTTTGGGCGCGCCGCGGCTGCTTCGAACTCGCGGCGCTGCTCCACGTCGAGGCCAAGCGCCTCGGCCAGAAGCGCAAGCGTTCCGCGCTGCGGCGTCCGACGGTCCCCACGCTCGAGCGCGCCGATTCCTTGCGTGCTCATCTGAGCGCGCGCAGCGAGGGCCTCCTGGGAGAGCCCCGCTGCAAGCCGATGGCGTCGCAGAAGCGTCCCGAAATTCGAAGAGGCAGACGTCCGCTCCTCGTCAGCCGCCATCCAAGCAAGTTCGCGCAGCCGCCAACGGACTCCTTACGCTCGTATACGGTCAACTTGTATAGGTATTTTGTAGAGATGTCGGTTGTTGCAACGGGTCGACCGGGCGCATCATCGTGCAAGAACCTTCCGCCACACCACCCACTCAGTCCGGCTAAGGAGACCTCGTCACGTCGAATCGAACGGATCATCCGCGCGCACTCCATCTCCTCATCGTGCTGTCGCAACTGCTGATGGTTGCGCTAATATTCGTGTGCAGCCCTGAGCGTGCGCAGGCACTCGATCCAAAATGCACCAATCGCGCCGCAACGGGCGCATTCGTATGCGTCATCGACCAGCCAAACGTCACACAACATGAAACCGTTTACCCGGCCGTACAATTTGCACCTGGCGACGTCATTGATATACTGGCCGACGGCTGCGTGCAAACCGGGGGGTCAGGCGATACCTGGAAGCGCTACGTTAATCCCACCGGCGCCGGCGTCGACCACCTTTATCACGGTCTCATCCGCATCCCCTCGGCCGTGCCCGCCGGCAGCGGCCTCGTGAGAGTCGAGACCCTGATAGGACATCCGCAAACAGTGACTGGCACCGGCGTCGCCGCATCGCAACTCGTGCTTTCTCTGGGCTACGAAGACGACAACTACTCCGACAACGGCTACTATTCGCACGACGACGGTAACGAGGACCAGTGCAAGAACGACCTCGGCCACGGCGGCCCGGCGCAAATCAGCGTTTACATCTACCGCAGCGCTACCGCACCGCCATTCGGAAGCCGCTTTGATTTCGATGTGTTGTCGAGCGCAGTTGATCCGAACCTGATACCGTATAATCCTCATTGGTCGTGGCAGCAACGTTCCGGGAATCAGGGTAAGGTGCCGGATACGTCGATCTGTCACAATTTCAGCGCAAATGAGACTCAATTTGGAATCCCCCAACTCGTGCCGTCGCCAAATTTCCCGGACTGCACCGATCAGACGGATCCGAGCAACGTCGACCAAGCAAATGACACGAACTCGCAAATCTGCAACACAGGCAGCATTTTTGAGAGCAACAGTTTTCCTGGACACGTCAACTGGTTTCCCGTTACCCTCGAAGGTCATGCCGGCTGGGGCGGTGAGGAAACCGACGACGACAACTCATTCACGTTTACAAGCGACGAACCCGGGAATCCACTCGGGGTCGTCGGCCACGCTAGCCTACATGTGGAATTTGATTCCGATGAGACAACCAAACGCTTTACCTCCGACGAGTGGACGACATTTCACGGTTGGGTGAACACCAATAACGACGATCTCGCACGGCAGTACTTCGATGGTCATACGATTATTACGGGCATGTTCGGACTGGACGGCGAGCATGACCTGAAATCGGAAATTCACCCGCTCTATGCAATGGCCACTAAGCGAGACAATTTCGGAAACGATGCGACGCACGAAGACTGGCTCATCTTCGTGCGCAATCGCGGCGACGAGGGTTTCTGCTCGAGTGCCCTGTGGGATGCCGGCTTCGAGGATTACACGTTCAGGCTGCCCTGGCTTTCCGGCATGAAATCGGTCGCGGTCAATTGGGACAATACGCAGTTCGAGGGGACCGACGGTACGTCGGGTCCGGTGGTCGCCGTGATTCCCGCGCCGTCGCCGGAAGCGGGCGTTTACGTGACATTCCACCTGGGGCCCGCGTCGAACGCGCCATTTATTGATGGCTCGCTAAAGCTGGTTTGGACGCCGCGGATTATACCGGGTTCGCCGATCGTCACTGGTCCAGTGGCCAACGAACCGATAGCGCGTCCCACGCCGCTGGCCGAGAGCGCAGATGAAACCGAGCAAAAGATCGGCGCAGCCGAAGCCGCGCTACCAGGGCGAGCCCGGTCGGTGCAGTTGGCGCGTGCTATCGTGGTCGCGCAGCCGGGGGTGCATCGTCTGCCGACAGGCCGTCCGGTGCAAACAATCGCGAGGTGGACCAATGTTGCGAGGCTCGATCCGGCGGGTGCGATCAAAGCTGGTCCTGCCACGGTAAAGCTACAACGCGACAGAGCGCAGATTCAAGCGGTATGCGCAGCCAGCCACAATGCACCGCCTGGTCTGCCGGCCGGCGTGTGCACCGTCGCCGCACCTTCTGCCCCAACGCACCCCTAAAACATTCGTCAACGCCAGTTGTGTAGGTATTTCGTAGAGATGTCGATTGTTGCGACCGTCGCACTGGCGCATCATTGGGTAAGAACCTTCGCCTCCGAAGGCAGTCCACTCGTCTCAACTACGAAAACCTTTATGATTCGAACGAACAAATCACGCGCGCGTGGAAAGATGCGAGTTACCGATCCACACCAGAAAAGCGCGATCTGAAAGGGGCGCAAAATGCCAGCAGAAGTAAAGCACACTCCGCTGCCCTCTCCGCCATGGAACATTTCGAAGCGCGATGCGCCAGCGCCTATGGAACCGTTGGGTGGACAGTTCGCCATCCGCACCGACCTCAAAGGTGGCTACCTCACGGCGGTAGGAGGAGGCGGCAAAACGACCGACGTGATTCATACAGACGCGATCAACCCGCTAGCTTGGGAGGAATTCAAGTTCTGGGTCGATAGCGCGAAACAACACTATGCGTTTCAAACAGTCACCGGCAACTTCATCACTGCAGTCGATGCCGGAGGCCGGACCACCGACACCATTCACAGCGATGCCACGGCTATTTCGACGTGGGAGATGTTCCAGCTGTTGGCCCAATCGGCCCTTCCTAACTTCGCCATTCAGACGCTCCGAGGATTTTTTCTGACGGCGGTCGGAGGCGGCGGGCACAACACTGCGGACACAATTCATACCGATGCCTTACAGGCGTCAGAGTGGGAGCGATTCAACATTGTCAGACGCCTCGACTTCGGAACGGGATCGACGTATGGGATTGCGTCAGCGTTTAACCCTAAGAACGCAGGCGTGCTGGGCGGGTGGCTTACCGCAACGGACGGGGGCAATCTGTCGGGTAGCGATGCTATCTTTCTCGGAGCAGCAGCTCCGTTCTGGATGTATTGGACACTGCTCAAACAGGACGACGGCACCTACGCTTTTCAGACCGCCAGCGGAAACGTTCTCACAGCAAATGACGGTGGGCTTCCCGGAGCAGGTTTCCGTACCGATACAGCACCAGACGACATCGGAAACTTCGAGAAATTCACAATAGAAGACAATGGTGAGGGCAGCAATTTCACAGCGCTCATCAAAACCTATGCTGGAACGTATCTCAGCGTGGACCTCGGCGAGGGTCAGGGCATTGCGACGGTCTCGAACCCTAACGAGGCGATCAGCTGGCAGTTCCAGGTATTCAGCCTGTGATGCCGGCGCGAGCAAGCGTTAGAGCATGCAGGGAAGGCATGAGCGCCAAAGAGGCTACACGACGCTAGGCAAGCGATCACGCACCAGTGTGCCAATCAGCGACTCAGGCGAAGACTCAGTAAGAAATCTAGCCCTCTGGGGCCAGCAGCGCATTAGCCTGGAGTCGCTTCAGCCGAACCTTTGAATTCGATCGCCGTCGGTTCCGTTTGCGTGCGGTTCCGGCGCTCTACCTCACAGCCCCAACGAGCGGCTTTTCTAACAATTTCTAACGAACGGCCGGGAATGGACGGGATCAGTCGGGCGCTAAAGCAGCGAACGCGACGGCCGCATAGAAACAAGAGGCTGTAGGAACATTATTGGAGGTTCATTCATGTTCGAGACGCTTTCACATCGCACGCTAGTCGCGGCAACGGCCCTCACGTTTGCTTCCGCCTGTTCGAGTAACTCAACGCCCGTATCGCCCGGCCAGGCGACGCGCATCCTGCCCGGACCCGCCGTCATCGGCTCGATCGTCGTGCCGGCCGTGCCACATCAAAGCCATCTTCCGCACGTCTGGCCCGCCGGGAAGCATCGTCCTATACTCTTCGTTGCGAATCTCCCGGACAACGAGGTCGTGATGTACGATCCGAAGACGCCAAACCCGTCGCCGGAGGGGTCGATTTCCGACGGCATGAATTATCCCGTGGGAGTGTCCGTCGATAAGAAGGGCTCGCTCTACGTTGCAAACGAGGGAAATAGCACGATTACCATCTATCCGGCCGGTCAGAGCTCGCCGAGTCTGACGATCAGCACGGGCTTGGACTCGAACTACGGCGTGACCGTCGATTCGAAGGGCGATGTTTTCGCCACCAATCTCGGCGATGATACCTTGGTCGGCTACAAGGCCGGAGCGACCTCGCCGTTTGAAACGATCGACTTCAGCAATCTGGGCCAACCCGTCGGCCTCGCTGCCGATAGCAAGAATAACGTCTGGGTCGCATGCGACTCCACCAACGCCATTTATATCATTCCCGCTGGATCTTCGAAGCCGCAGAACTCGAATTTCAGCGACGTCGCCGGGCCAATCGGTATCTCATTCGGTAAACACGACGTGACGTACGTCGCCAACTTCGGAGCTAACCCGTCGGCTGTTGAAATCTATACGTATGGTTCGAAAACCCCGTCAGGCTCGATTACCGACGGAATCGAGCAAAATGGCCCGACCTTCAATGCGTTCACGCGATCCGGGATCTTCTTTCAAGTGAATCAGTTTGACAACGTCGTCGGATATAAGAAGGGTCAGACCTCACCATTCTCGACGATCACGAGCATCAGCAACCCGGTCGGCATCGCGTCGTCGCCCGAAATCAAGGAATAGCTGGTCTTTCTCAGCGTGCGGCCCCCCATCTCGGCTTTTCGTAACGCAAGCCGGTGGTTGTGGGGACAACGCCTGCGCTTCGTCCGCCCAACCAACCAAGAGCGCGAGGTCGCGTGGCCTATCGGCCCCTGCTCAGCCCGCAACGTGAGAACAGCAGTACGCCAACAACTAGCGCGCGCACACCGCCACCGAGTACCCGAAGCGTCGGACGAGGCACAGCGTTACGCTATATACGGTCCGGTCAACACGCGCCGAAGGCGACGCTCACCAAACAGTCTGAGCCAAAGCGGTAACCGTGGCGCCTGTGTCGCCGGATCGTTGCCGCCGTGCATCCGCGACACGACGAAGTCGTCATACGGACCCATCGCTCCATCGGAACAGTCGTCCCGCTCATCGTGTTAAAGTGTTAAAGGTGAGAACGGTCAGTTAAAGTGACGACAAAGCGATCAGGATGCTAGGCGATCTTTGCGAGAGCCGTGAATAAAGTGACCCCACCATCAGCCGAAATTAATGCCGCATCGAATCGCGAGCGCACTCGGCGATTCAACAGAGGAGACTACTTGCGTGCTGCAACTCATGTCGCGGCTCAAGACCACGGCAGACTGAATGGATAGGGCGTAGAACGCTCTGCGTTCGTAGTCGTGTTGAAGCCGCGGACGGTTAGCTGCTGCTCGCCCATCTCCAACAGCAAAATAACCTGGCTGGTCAGCTGATCGGGAGGGATAGTAAACTGACAATCTGCATAGATGCCGCGGAGGTTATGCCCGCCTGCCGACGGATCGATGCGATGGGATACATTGGCGATGCCGCTTTGCTGGCCATCGGAGGGGATGTCGTGGCCGCATAGCACGAGACGGACGTTCGGAAACGTCCTGGCCCAGGCGTTGACCTGCACACCCGCCGTGAAACCTGGATTATATGTTGCCGACGGCGCGACTTCTACACCGACTGCGCAGCGCTGAGAATTACTTCGACCACGCGGTCTGGTTGCGAGAGCATCGGAACATGACTCGAATCGAGTTCGGTCGTCTTGGCTTTCATGCGTTTCGCAAGAAAGCGTTCAAGATCCGGGCTGACGGTGTGATCCTTCTTTCCGACAATGTACCAACTCGGTTTGGTCTTCCACGCAACGCCCGGCGCATTGTGCGCGAAGATGTTGGCAGCCGGCGCGCCCTGCGTCGCCCACACGAGCTTCTGCTCAGCCGTCGGGAGATCGCCGCAAAAATACTGTAGGCCTTCTTTGGTCAGCCAGATACGTCCATCGACGACTTTGATGTGCTTGAGCACCTCGGTAGCGGGGAACTTCTGCTGTATGCTCTGCGATGTCTCGCCGGCAGCAGTATCGGGAGCAAGCGCGTTGATATAAACGAGGGCTTTTACGCGCGGGACGGTTCCGGCGGCCGTGATCACCGAGCCACCATATGAATGTCCAACAAGCACGATAGGACCCTTCACCACGTCCATCGCCCACTTGGCAAAAGTGACGTCGTTTTCGGGTGTGTTGAGCGGATACTGCGCGGCAATGCAATCGTATCCTTGCGCTTGCAACGGCCCCATCACTTTGGTAAAGCACGAGCCGTCGGCCCAAAGACCATGACAGAAAACTATGCTCGGCTTGCCCGCGCCGCTCATCGTCGCAGCCACTTCCGTTTGCGCCGAGGCAAAGGAGTAGCTCGCCGTGGCGGCACTGATCGCTGCCGCGCTCGTCGCAAGGAATCGACCGCGTTTGATGCTTGTTTTCGAACGCATACTATCACTCCCATCGATGTAGTACAGGACTCGTTCAGTTCACATGTGCTCAGAATGGCACCTCCCTCGAAGACGTACTGCCAGCGACAGACTCACGCACGAAAGGATCGGTAGTGCTTCGCTGAGTTCCCATCGCAAATAAGTAGTGGGCAAGCAAAATGCAAAGTAAGGGTCCAGTGGCATCGATAGATTCTGCTCTTAATTTGGGTTTAGCAGTTCTGTGGCGTAGCAGCCGAGCGCCTGGAGAGGGGATCTCAGCCCAAGCCGTGCGCGGCGTAGCTGGGCTGAGGCGTTTTTAAACGAGGCCCGCTCTTCCAGGCGCAGCGGTCGAGGCGCGAAAACCCTTTAGGTCAGTCTTTCAGTTCTACGAAGACGACGTGTGTGTCGGTGGTCCCGATGTTCTCGCCCGTATGGATTTCGGCAGGTCGCCAGAGCGCCCGTCCGGTTTCCAAAGCGACGTCCTTAACGTCATCGCCAACAGTCAGCCGGCGCCGGAAATCAGACAGAGTTAACAGCACACTGTTAGGGTGCCGATGTGGTTTCGTCATCGCTCCCGGCGTATCTCGGTAGTCCAGAACTCGGACCCGGTCGTTTTCAAAAATTGTTTTGTACTTGTCCGGATCGGTGTATGTCGGATCTAGATCATCCATGTGGCAGCCCTCTTTTTCTCAATGGTCACTCCTCCCCGAGGCGGAACGCTCCTCTTCCCCCGGTGAGTGCCATTACGGTAAGCCTTTCAAAACGAGGCCGCATGGCCGGGCGCGAGGCGGCGCTGCGGAGCGGAGCGGGCAAAGCGCTTTGAAATGACTCCTCCTGCTCGCAGCGCCGTGGCACTTCTTGTATTTGCGTCCGCTGCCGGCAGGCCTGGAGATCATCAGTGGTCCAGACCCACCGTGCAACAGCCGTGCAACAGAGCGGCTAGAAACGGGCCGTTTTGGACAGGAACGGTCAGGATGACCGGTATCGGGAAACCCTGATAGCATCGGACTATTCAGTAGTGGGCAGGTTCGGCCAGGACCGCCGTACGACAGTTCGAATCCCGCTCGGGCTACCAACAAAACCCTCATACTACAAGAGTTTTTGCGCTTCTACGAGGGCGACGGTTGCCATTCGGTTGCCGTGCCGCTCGCGGAGCGGTTGCGGTTACGCTCCCTTTGCCCGCTCTAAGCGAGCGTCTATCGACGCTATTGCTTTCGATTCGGCCGCCGGTAATGCGTGGGCGTAAATGCCGAGGGTTGTACCGGGCGTAGTGTGCCCAAGGATACGCGCGACGGATGTAACGTCAACGCCCTCGGCGAGCATCCACGTCGCCGCGGTGTGGCGTAGATCGTGAAGCGTTGCCGTTACCTTCGCACGAGAGCGCGCCGAGCGAAACGCCTCGGTCGCGAAGAACGGCGCTACAGGCCTCCTAGCGGCGTTTGAAAGAAGTGCCCAGTATCTTCGTAGCTGCGCCAGCCTCCCGGCGTTCCTGAGCCTGCAAGACGGGACGCGCGGACTTACCAGGACTCGGAAGAACCTGGAAGTAGCGGACGAGCGGAGGAAAGCGCTCGGTGAACGAGGTGCTGGTGGCGAGGTCGCCAGAGGTCTAGCTCGCGTTAATGGCCTGTTTTTTCGACAAGCTTCCCGAGACCTTGAGGATGGTCAATCCAGTCGTCTTTGAGAAGCGTATAGCGGTTTAAGCTTTTCATCGACCTATCTTACGCTCTTGGGCATCGCCCTTTGACCTCGAAAGGAGAACCAGCTATGCGCTTTTCGCAACAGATTCCGACAGCCGCCGTGGCAGCCATGGCGATGGCTGTCTCGGCCGGCGCCGCCATGGCGCACAGTTTGCCAATGAATCTGATTGTCCCAGAATCGCACCACTATAGCGGGGCCTGGCCCGTGACCGTGAGCCATGCAGCACGCGGCAACGGCACGTACTGCCTGACGCTAAAGGATACGGGAAGCCAGGGATGGCCGCACAGCGGCTTGGCATCCCTAACGGGCAACGGCAGTAACTTGCCATACGGCACATTTCAAATTATCAACCACATCCTCGTGGCCACCATCCAACAGCCGGGGGCATACCAGAACGCCGCATTGCTCTTCGTAGGACCGGCCAACAACGGCCGCATCGGTAACGGCACATTCGAACAGGTCTACGGGGGAGAAGGCTCAGACCCGGGTGACTTGGCATTTGGCATGAAGGGTGGCTGCTAAAATCGTCCGCCGAATGGCGCTTGTGAGCGAGGCGCTGGCGGCGAGGTTACCGACCAGCTTTGCCGTGCAACTTCGCGGCACCGGCCCAGGCAGTCAACTGAATAGCGGCACCACAGTGGGCAACGACGCTGAGAACCAACTCTTTCTCGTCGCGCAGCCTTTTTCGAGCATAAGCCACGGTAGCACCATCTACGTCCGTGACGAGAAGGAGATCTCGTCGAAAGTATTAACGGCTTCCCCTTTTCCGTCCAGCTTCGGCAGTTTTCGTACTGATCCGAAGCGCCGCTCAGTTTTCCATGGAGGCAGGAGATCGCGGGAGTGACCAAACTCCGGCCACTCCCAGTGAGTCTATCTGTTCTTAGACGGCAGGGCTGCAAGGCCTAATGCCGCCGGCGGCAATCGCTTGGCGCCTCCGGCCGGCCTCAACGTGCCGTCGGCTCCCACCGCGTATGCGCCAATCGACCGACTCTTCAAATTAACAACGAAGAGATCGCGATCACCCGGCCCCAAAGCAAGATCCGTGGGGCTCTGGCCCGTCTGCGCGCTAACACCATTTTGAGTCGTCAGCCTCAAGTTTCCCGTTGAATCGATGGCATAAGCAGAGATGGTTCCGCTGCCTGTGTTGGAGGTAAACGCGATCCCACCATGTGTAATGACCACCCAGCACGGTGCCGTATTATGATCGGGTATCGACTCGGAAATCGGCGTCAGGGTATCGGGCGGTGCCACCGCGTAGGAGGATGCCGCTCCGGCTTGCGACGCGCCACCAAACGCTTCAGAAACCACCATAATCTCCGTGTGCGGTACGAAGGCGAAGCCGAATGGCGTCATCCCAGATGAAGCGTGGACCGTCGGACCCGTTGGAATGCCGTTGGCGACGCTGTATGTGTCGATGTTGTTCGTGTTCTTCTCGGTGACGACCAGGACTCGGCCACTGCGGTCGAACGAGATCTCGGCCGGCCCCACATTGGTGCCGCTCAGGGATGCCATCGAGTTTCGTATCGCGCGTAAGACTCCGTTTCGAGTGATGCGGAAGCCCGCAATCGAGCTACTCGCCTCATTAAGGGCAAAAAGAAGGTCGTGATGCACGGCAAGGCTTACCGGCTCCATCCCGCGCGACGCGACCTTGCTAACGAAGGCCAGCCCGTCATCCTGAACGCGGAAGCTAGTGATCTCATTGCTCCCGGCATCCACGGCAAGCAGAAAGTGCCCGCCGTCGGCCACCGCAATCGATCCTTGCACAGTGCCGGCAACCGACGGATCGCCCAGACCACCGGTATCGAAGGACTGATCGTAGCGCAGGCCGTTGCCATGAGGCACAAAGGCCAACAGTTTATTATGTGTTGCACCATTGCTCAACGTGTAGACAATGACGGGTTCGATGTGACCGTGGCGCGGGGCAGCGGATTGCTCAATCCTGCTTGTCGCGCCGGTTAAAGGCAACGAACCGCTCCTGTTCGAGAGTGTCATCGGAGAACTGCTCGAAAAGCCTCCTCCGGCGGAGCACCCGGCGGTAACAAGACCGATCGTCGAACTAAGCACAAGGATAAGTCGCATATCGTTTCTCCTTATTCAACCGTTTCCGAGACTCGGAAAACGCGCGTGCCTTGTACGCTCGCTACAACCTAGTGGATGACCGACCGAACGTAATCTAAACGCCGGACCGTATGTCCTTGGACGAAGCAGCGTTGCGGCCCGGAAACCACCGACCAGAGCGAACCCCTCGCGAGTGGTCCGACCCCTCTAGCGGCCGCTATGCGTGCGGGCACAGGGAAAGACGTCCCCCCGCCGCAGAATCCCAGCGTAGGATTAGCCGGTACGCCTGCGCCGGAGCCGGCAACGAACAGCGTCGTCGAAATGAACGCGAGGGCCCATCGCATGTCGTCTCTCCTCAGTCATTTGTTCGCGGGACGCCTAGGGCGCGAGCGCGACTCGTGCGCTCGGCCGGGCCACGCGGATCACCGTAGACCTCCAATCCCCAATCCAAACTGCCCCGTCGAGCGTATGAGGGGCGTAATGAAGACGGGGGCGCTCGACCCGAGCCGGGCTTGGTCCTCGGAAAGCCTACGGAATGTAGCCACGGACCGAGCCCTCGAAGATGCTTTCGCCCGCCGGGAGCCGATCGGACTCGATGGCGCCTATGCGCGGTACCACTCCTTGCTCTACTCCGTCGCCTACAACGTCCTGCGAAACGCCGACGACGCGCAAGATTGCGTCCACGACGCGCTGATCCGCGTTTGGGCGAAGCGTGTTACCTATGACGCCCAGCGGGGATCACTGCGAAGCTTTCTCGTCGCTTGCGTTCGCAATCAAGCGATCTCGCAGCGCCGTGCGACCGCACGTCTTGCGAAACTGGCAAGGAGCATACGCGGAGAGCAGCTTTCCACCCATGAGGTGCGCGTCGAGGATTACGTTGAGAATCGACGACTGTACGAGGCATTCAAGAGTCTCCCGGAAGAACAGCGAGCGCCGCTCATGCTGTCATATTTCCTCGGGAAGACGCATGCTGAGATCGCAGCCGAGCTCGGGCTTCCCTTAGGCACCGCGAAGAGCCGGATCTCGCTTGGCTTACGCCGCCTAGGTAAGGCCCTCAAGGCGCGGGTGACAGCGTGAGCCGTCACATCGACGAGCTCGCCGAACTCTATGCACTCAGTTCACTCGACGACCGGGAGAGAGCCGTCGTCGAGCGGCACGTCCAACGCTGCGCCGAATGCGCCAACCGCATTCGCGACGCTGAGGAGACCGTTGCATTCATTTCGGACTTGGAAGAGCATCACGATCCGCCAGAGACGATCGCGGAGAGATTTGCGTCCCGCCTAGCGCTTTCACGCGCCGAGCAAAAAGCGCTGTCGCTGAAGGTCATTACAACCGCAGTAGTCGTCGGGTTGATGGTCTTAGTGGGCGGATAGCGGCTCTTCGGAAAATCGGATGTTCCTTGCGCTTCGTGGGCAATCTGGCTTTAGGGCGTCGGTTGCTTCTCCCCTCACTCGCATAGCCTAATGAGCTCTTCAATCTGCACCCCTCGAAGCGTAGAAAATCCACGCGATCGCGCATAGCGCGGGTGCGACACCAAGAGTGATTGCGACGTTTCTGACGCCTCTCATCCACCTGGTTGGAACGGACCACTCAATGCGTTAAGAAAGAGACCGACGAGACCGGCAAAGAGAATGGACCCCGAAATAACGGCGGGCGACCACCAGATCCCGCCTGTCTTCGCCGCAAGCATAGACAGTATCGTTGCCCAATAGGCCGCGGGAATAACGAATGATGCGAGGCTCCAGCAGCTCGAGCCGTGGGACCGATTCGCACACGTCACGATCGCGTCCGCGGTTGAGAACGTACGCCGCGCCGTTCTCAGTGCTTTCGATAAAATCGAAACCCACGCTGGCCTGAGTCAACAACGGAAGTTGCAGTGCGTGACACAGTTGCAGAGAGAGTTGCTTGACATTCGGGCAGGCCTCGACGGTGGGTACGTCTGGTTTGCTGAGCCGGCGGCAAAGGCAGACCTCCGCTCAACGGTGGTGTCGTGAACATATCTCAAAAAGCGAGGAAGCGATCGCGTTTCTTCCGTATATTACTAAAGGTGAGTGCGATCGGATGAAGATCGAGGGTTCGGGGAAGCTGCTGCGCATCTTCGTGGGCGAAAGCGATAGGTGGGGATATCAACCCCTGTATACGGCAATCGTTGAGGTCGCCAGAAAGGCCGGCTTGAGCGGTGCGACGGTATTCAAAGGAATCGAGGGCTATGGCGGACACTCGGTCGTGCACGCCGCGCGGGTGTTTGATCTTTCCTCCGACCTCCCGGTCCTGATCGAGGTCGTCGATACGGAGGAACACATTCGCTCATTTCTGCCGCAGCTCGACGAGATGGTGAAAGAGGGGATGGTCACTCTCGAGACCGTCGAGATCATAGCCTATCGCTCAGGATCGCCTAAGTAAGCGATGCCGTCCGCACTAATTACATACGCCGCGGTGGGTTTCGGTGCGGGCCTGGGAGGGATCTGCCGGTACGCAATTACATCGCTTTTTGTCGCGCGATTTGGCCCTGGCTTGCCACTAGGGACCTTCGTTATCAATCTGAGCGGATCGTTCCTAATTGGCCTAATAAGTGAACTTGCGCAAACGCGCGTCGTCGGCATCGATACGCTTTTACGCGTAGCATTGACCGCCGGATTTCTCGGAGGCTATACCACGTTTTCGAGTTTTTCGTTCGAAGTTAGGACGCTAGCAAGCGAACGCGAGTGGGGAGTCTCTTTGATCTATACCTTGAGTAGCGTAATTCTGGGGGTTGCGGCATGTTACGCCGGCGTTGTTCTCGCGAGGGTTAGCGCGCGACTCGCCTAGCGGTCGTAGTTCCGCTTTCACGGCCCGGGTTCTGCGCCCGACCCTCGGTACAATCCTAATCTCGACGATAAAGGGGCAATAGTCGTCGACGTTCTGCGCGAAGCGCCCGATCGCGGCCGCACCGGCGACCTGCGCCGTCTATGGGAACAGCTCCGTGTCGTGCGATCAGGGCACGACTTCAGATTTCCCTACCGTGGCTTGCCTTAAAAGTTCAGGTCGGAACTTTCTGCTCGGCGCTAACAATCAATCCGTTCGTGCGGCGCGATGTGGACGGCAAGGTTGAGCGCCTCCTGACCCGCTGCCTGCATGATCAAATCGCAGAGCCCATCGCTTTTGCCGGCTACGCGTAGAATCCGTGGCTCTCGCTCGGCGGTCGTCGGATTCCAATTGTAGGTGAACTGGTTTGCGTGAGAACGATTACACCAAACCGCAGTGGCGTTTGCTTTGACGAAGCTCGAATAGCGGCTCGGGTTTGCAACGATCAGCGGCAGCAGATTCCGCATCAAGATTCCCTTACCCGTTGCGTAGTCAGCTTCGAACGTCTGCAAATCCTTGAACTTCAGGTACTGCAGATTTTCGTGGAGCACGTTCCGGTCGTCCGTCATGTTCGCCATTATCGATTTGGCGATGTTGTCGGCAAGGGGATTGTTGGTCGATAATGCCCGAATGAAAAGTCCCTGATCACCGGACCAGTACCATGCGGGGTCTGTCCGATTCCCGGTTGGCCGTTCTAACACCAATCCGAGGTTATTGAGGATGCCGATCCGTCCCGCGTTGCGTTTCGGAAGCGCAAGCCACGAGGCAAACCACGCACTCTCGGCGGCGGCACTACGAGCGTACTCCGGATTGTCAGGACTCATCGCCGCGAGAAGCTGTGACAGAATCCACAATCCCTCGTTGGTGACCGAGTTGCGCCCACTGAGCGGCGGATTAGTCCCATCAGGAGAATTGTTGAATGTACCGCCACGAACGTCGGCCGCGGAGGCAGCGTTGTCCGAAAAGCCTCCGCTTACTCTACGATTATAGGTCGTCTCCCGCCAGTTGGACCGCATCTGTTGCCAACACGAGTGCGCTGCCGCAAGCAGGTCGCGGAAGAACTCATCGTGCCGATGGCTTTCGTAGCCTAGCTGCCGGCGATGACCGATGGCAAACGAAAATGCCACGCCCCACCAGCCGTAATCGTCCTTCCACCATCCGGGGTTGCCGCTGAGGCTTTGATATATGCCCATTGCGGCAGGCAAGACCTGAAAGGTCTGATCCGTCTCGCCTGCGGCAACGAGATAGTCGAGACACGTATGCAGCGTCGTGCCGCCGAACCAAAAGTTCCCGTCGAATATGTGCGGGGTCTTGTACTGTTGAACGAGCACTTCGAACCCCGCCGCTGCCGCCGAGCCGTATGTGAAAGGTGCGGCGGCGCCGCTGGGTGTGACCAGGCTCCCTATGCTGCTGCACCCGCTGACGCCGCCGGTCAAAGCTGCTGCGCCGACCACGCCGATGCTTTTGAGGAACTCAGTTCGCGAGGGTCGTGCAGGCCGTATCATTTACGCCTCCAATTTTACTTGGGCTGGATGAGCATGCCGTCAGTGTTTCCCACGCTGTCGACGAAAAAGCCCACCATATCGAGCGAGTTGTTGACGCCGTTGATCGTCGTCGTTCCGATGCCCTGCGGATCGTCGATCGACGTGAACTTGGCCTTGGTGAGGACGTCCGTGAGCAGAAAGCCGTGCATCTTATCGTTCCCGTCCACGTAGGATCCCACGATCGCAAGGCTGTCGTTTACGCCGAACGGAGTGGTATTCGCCGAACCCGGGAAGGCAAATGTGGTAAACTTGCCTTTTCTATCTAGAAACCCGAACGTGCTCGTGCCCGCGGTATAAAAACCGACGATGTCGCCATTGCTATTGATGGCCGACGCCGTCACGTTCGTGGCGTCGGGCGGCGTGATCTTGGTGAAGTTTCCCGTCCCCTGGTCGAGCGTGAACGCGTGGTTAACGCCGTTCGCCGAGGTGTAAAATCCCACGGCGATCCCCGAGCTGTTGAGGCCGAGGATTTGCGTTACGGTGCTCTTTGGAGCCTTGGGATACGCGTAGCTCGTGAAGACCCCGTTCCACTCGATGAATCCGCGGTTCACGCCCTTCGCGTTGACCCAGAAGCCGCCGGTGTTTCCCCGATTGTCGATGCAGGTTACTTGGCTCTGTGCCGAGCCGGGATAGTCCTCCGCCACGAAATTGCCCTGCGCGTACGGTGGCGCGACGGTGTAGCCCCGATTCGGGTGGCCGGTTGCACCACTCCCATAATAGCCCGAGATCTTCATCTTATCGTTGATCCCGAGCAGCTGGTTGAAGGTGGGGTCCGTGTTGTTGTTGATCGTCGTGAAGGTAAAGTCGTCGGCAGGGGCGTGCTTTGCCGCCGACGCGGCTCTGGCGGCGCCGCTCGGCGGTAGGCCGGGCGTTCCTGTACCGGCGCATCCCATCGGGAGCATCGCTGTCATTCCAAGCGCGAACAGGAGCGGTCCCAGAGTTGCTTTTCGAGAGTTCGTCATTCCATTTCTCCTTAGTAGCGGTGTGCATGGAAGGCAAACCACGTGCCTTCGCAGCCCCAATAGTTGCAAAGAGCGACTGGCGACGTAATGTACACACGTACAAGTAGGCCGTACAACCTCTGGGGGCCGGAGGATGCTCGAGCTGCTACGAAACGAGATACTGGCGGGAAGGGGCCGCCTCGAGCTGACAATGGCGCGCATCCGGGGGCCGCGAAACCGTCCGGAGCCATGGATGAGCTCCGATCCGAGAGGCCTGGATTCGGCCGGCTGCTACGGCGCTATCGGCTTGCCGCCGGGCTTTCGCAGGAAGCGCTCGCCGAGCGCGCCCGGATGAGTATCGAAGGGATCAGCGCGCTGGAACGAGGTTTCCGCCGTTCGCCGCAACGCGAAACGCTCGAGCTCCTCGCCGGTGCGTTGGCGCTGGACGCCGACCAACGCCACGACTTTCAGCGGGCCGCGCGGACGGCGGCGGCGCGCCGCAAAGCATCTGTTACGGTGGGCCCGTGGCCGCAGGCCGGAGCGCCGGTGGTGCCGATCACCGTGACGAGTTACGTCGGACGCGAGACCGACACTACTGCAATAACAGAGTTGCTCAAAGAGCGCCGGTTCGTCACCCTTACGGGAGAGGGCGGCATCGGCAAGACTCGCGCCGCGTTGCAGGCCGTAGCCGCACTCGGCGACTGGGAATTCTCGCCGTGTTTCGTTGGCCTGACATCTGCCGATGCTGCATCGGTGCCGCGGGCCGTTGCGACGGCGTTAGGCGTTCAGGAGTTGCCGAACCATTCGCTCAACCAGACGCTGCGAGCGAACCTTGAAAACCGCGCCGTTCTGCTGATCCTCGACAACTGCGAGCACGTCCTTGCCGAGGCGGCAACGATCGCCGAAACACTGTTGACCGGATGTCAAAGTGTGAGAATCCTCGCGACTAGTCGCGAACCGCTGCGCGCTTCGGGGGAGCACGCGTACCGTCTTCACGGCCTCGCGGTACCGCCGGCGAGGGTTCCGCACGCGCTGACCCTGGAGCAACTGCTGGGTTACGGCGCCGTCAGGCTCTTTTGCGATCGCGCCCGCGCCGCCAATCACGAATTCGAGTTAACCACCGAGAACGCTCTGCCCGTTGCCGAGCTATGCCGGCGCCTCGATGGAATGCCGCTGGCGATCGAGTTGGCGGCGGCGCGGGCCAACTCGTTGTCGGTCACCGCGCTCACCGAGCGGCTTGGAGAACGCTTTGGGCTTCTCACCGGCCGCGGTCGCACCGCGCCGGCGCGACAGCAGACGATGAGAGCCACGATCGATTGGAGTTACAATCTGCTCTCCGAATCGGAGCGGCGGCTCTTCGAGCGCCTTTCGGTGTTCGCCGGCAGCTGCACGCTCGCAACGGCAGCGCGCGTCGGCGGCGACGAGGAAAATGAAGAGGGGCGCGTGCTCGACGTGCTCTCGTCGCTCGTCGACAGGTCGCTTATAGTTGCCGATTGCAACTCGGGTGAACCGCGGTATCACATGCTCGAATCGTTCCGCGAATACGCGGCCGAAAAGCTCACGGCTCGCGGCGAGGCGAAAGCGATATCGCGGCGGCATGCGGTTGCGTACGTGGAAATGGCTCGGCGGCTCGAGCACGCCGCCGACGCCGAGCTCGACTCGGTCTTTCGTAAATCGCTAGCTTCGGAGCTAGACAACTGGCGGGCGGCGCTCGTGTGGACACTTGTCGCGCGTCATGACGTTCGCCTGGGCCAAGAACTGGCAAGCGAACTCAACATCGTTTGGCAATTGTTTGCGCCAGTCGAAGGTCGCCGGTGGCTGCTCGCGGCCGCGGAACAGGTCGACGAGCAAACGCCGATCGACCTCCGCGCCGTTCTTAGCTTAGCTCAGGCCGCCGTGGCGTACGTGCTGGGAGACCATACGGAACAGCTGGCATACGCAAACATCGCGCTGACGCATTACCGCGCGCTCGACGATCCAATGGGAACCGCGCACGCCCAGGGCTTCGCCGGTCACGCGCTCGTTTACACCGGGCAGCGCTTACAGGGCGTCGCGCTGCTCGACGAAGCGCTCGCGGGCGCCCGAAAAATCGACGTCCTCCCTCTCGTCGCATTCATACTGCGCTGCCTGGGGCGCGTCGATGCCGACACGGGGGACTATGCCGCGGCGGAACGGCGCTCGTCGGAAGTGGTGCAGATCTTTGAGACGCTCGGAGTGATTTTGCCCGCGGTGGCGGCCAGAAGGGACCTGGCGCTGTACGAGTTTCGAGCGGGTAAACCGGAGTCGGCCGCTCTGCATGCGGCAGAGAATACCGCGATCTGGCGCCGAGCTAATGCGGCCGCGCGTCCTCTCGCGCTCATGCTCAACGAGTTGGCGGCATATCTCATCGCGCTCGACCGTTATGACGAGGCCGAGACATGCGTTGACGAAGCGTTGGCGCTTTGCTTCGAGCAGCAGCTCGATGAAATCGTGGTTCCGGCGCTGCAACACCTGGCCGCGTTCGCGGCTCTGCGCGACCGGAATTCCGCTGAGGGATGGCTCTGCGCCGCGCGAATCATGGGCTTTGCTAACGCGCGTACCGCGTCAGCGGGTTCCAGTCCGAGCCAGGAGCAGTGCAAGGAAAGCGATCGCGTCCTCGCCGCGTTGCGCAATCGCATCGGCGATGCTGCGGTGAGCGATGCGATGGCTACGGGCGCCGCGATGACGCAAGACCAAGCGATTGAAGAAGCATACGCCCTATGATCCGTCGAGCGGAGCGCCCATGTCACCCTGTGCGTAGTGGGAGGACGCGCTTCGAAAGTCCACCGGTAGCGGGATGAACGATGAAGATGGTCCGAGGCCGTTTAGCATTTCCAATCGCGCCGTTTAGGATCACGCTCTACCTCAACTCATGTCCGACGCTCCGCATGATTTTGCGACCGCGCTTACCGACTGCACCGGCCCCACGCGCGATCGGTGGCGGGCTGCACAGCTGCGACGCGTCTAAGCCGCGACACCGGCTAGCGCGATGCGGCCTCGCGAGCGCGGCGCGAGCGGATTTAGTGCGGATCAAGCCCGCTTAGGGGCTGACGGCGACCCCGTTTGATCCCCCGTTGATTTGCTCATACTCGGTCGGTACCGTACTCGCCGTGAGCGGGTAGGGCATCGAGTACACGAATCCCCCTTCCGAAGAGACCCACAGCGTCGTTTCGTTATTCTGCATCGCCAACTCCGCGAGATTACCGATGCCGGAGATCGTTACCCTCACCGATGGCGTCTTCGCTCCGGGCGGAAACACGTCAATCCGATCGGCCGACGACTCAACAACGACGATGTTCCCGGCACTATCAACGAGTAATCCTTGAGGCTCATCGATCTTCATACCCAGATGCCGCCTATGCTTAAGGCCTGGTCCGAACTCCGCAATGGAGCTTTCCCGAAACCTACCGACGCCCCGGTATGCCACATAGAGGTTGCCCTGCCCGTCCTCGGCCATTCCATCCGCTTCTGCGCCTAACTGCTGGTGCGCGATCACACCGTTACTGCCAGCGTTGAACTCCAAGACATGTCCCACATCGTGGCGGTTATAACCCGATACGAAGACGTGCCCCGTCGAATCGGCTAATGCGTATAACGCTAAGCCCAGATGCGAGTACTTCATCGACGGGCTTGTGGAGCCGTACGGGTAGACAGTGACGGTGCCGGATCCCCCGTTAGCGACATAGAGTGCTGCACTGTTGGCGTCGACGCTCAATCCCCACGGGTAGTGGACGCCCTTGGAGATCGAGCCGATCTGCTGCTGATTCGGCCCCGTGAGCGGAAAGATGTCGACGGCGAATGGGTGGTCGTCGTCAGCGACGTACAACAAAGGCTGACTGCTTTGAGGGTAGCGCGGAAGCGGCCTCGACGCACGCTGCGACACCGCGCCGGGTAAGGGCGTTGAAGCCGCATCCCCTTGCAGTTGCTGCGAAGCCGTTTGGCCGATTTGTTGCGATCCGCCGCAGCCGCCAAACAGCGCAGCCGCCCCGATCGTAAGGGCCAAGCTAGCCAAAGTCCTCATAAGCGATGCCTCCCGGAAGCTGAACGGTCGGGCGGTTGAGAACGTTCGCCGCCGCACCGCTTCGTTCCTAACTATGCACCTTCGACGAGCTCAAGCAGGGCCTCCCAATGCCTTGGATGCGGCACCCGCGCCCCAGCCCGGAGTCGCGAGCAGGCTGCGAGCGATAAGCCCGTCGCAGCTGCGATCTCCGCAAGCGTAAACGAATCCAGCTTCGGCGCGATCTCGCGCTCGTCGCTCGCGGAATGCTCGTGCATCCGCGCAGTGCCAGAGTGCCGCACCCGCGGCGCCGGCAGGCGTTGCGACAGCTCGTCGCGTTGTAAAGCGCTGTCACGGTGGGACTGCGGCGAACTGCGGCGAACGCCCCTTGCCGTTCGACC
This sequence comes from Candidatus Cybelea sp., assembly GCA_049800655.1. Lineage (GTDB taxonomy): Bacteria > Vulcanimicrobiota > Vulcanimicrobiia > Vulcanimicrobiales > Vulcanimicrobiaceae > Cybelea. The sequence continues at coordinate 4,885 of JBARKF010000275.1, read as the reverse complement.
GTTCAGCTTCCGGGAGGCATGGCTCATGGGCTACTTGGGTCGCTTAGCGCTTATCGTCGGCGTAGCGGCGCTCTTTGCCGGCTGCACAGCGCCGTCGCAATCATCTTTCAACGTCAACGCGCCTACAATGACCAAAATGTCACTGGCGATGGGACGACCCGTTAGGCGTAACCTGCTGTACGTCGCCGCTAGCTCGGTTCAGGTTTTCACCTATCCGCGCGGCAAACTGGTAGGTTCGCTGGGGATTTTCGACAGCTATCTCTGCTCGGACAGGTTCGGGAATGTCTTCGTCACTGGGGCCGAGGGCATAAGCTACGTCTGGATTTTTCCGCACGGAAGCGGCCAGCCTAAAGCGACCCTGTATAATCCGCAGAGCCCTGGAGGATGCTCTGTAGACAAGAGCAGCGAAAACTTGGCCGTCTCCGATCCAGATTCGAATCTAATGGTTATCTTTCCGCATAAACGTAGGCGTGGCTGGAGGCTAGCCCGTCAGTACAGTGATCCGGATATGCGCGCGAGCCTCTATTGCGCCTACGATCCGGAAGGCAATCTTTTTCTCGATGGATATAGTACAAGCGACTCGTTTGTTCTTGTAGAACTGCCCAAGGGGAGTTCGACGTTTACCCCGATCACTTTGGACCAGGTCATACACAGCCCGGGTTCCGTGCAGTGGGATGGTAATGATCTCGCCGTCGAGGACGCCGGCGCATCACGTTCTAGTGAGGCTTTGATCTACAGGTTTGCTATAAACGGAAGGCATGGACATAAGGTGAGCGCGACGACTCTGACGGATTCGGCGGGCGATGGGCAATTTCTGATACACGGGAGCACCGTCATTGGTCCACTGTCCTATAACTACGCACAAGGGGTTGGATTTTGGGGCTTCCCGAGCGGGGGCGCTCCGGTTAGCACCATTTCCACGTATAGTTATCCAAGTGGGGAGGCTCTCAGTCTTAGGTAAGTCTCAAGACATTTCGTAAGCGAAGCCGCGAAAACGAGCCCTTGGCGAACGGAGAAATTTATGGCTTCACGTCTTATTCATCGCGCGTTAGGTGCGGCAGCGGATCGTACAAAACCACATCTCCGCTGCTCTATGTTGCAAACGCCAACCTACAGACAACGATCTAAGAGTGTACCACGTTGGAGCTAAAGATCCGACCCCCATCGCGACAATTACAAACGGAATCTATACTCATTCGTCACCGTCGCGTAGGGCGCACTTATGTAGAGCGCGCGATCTGGAATATCGAACGTCACTGAACGATTACGCCAGAACTCGTTTCCGACGCTACAATCGTAGATGAGGTTCCCGAAGATCACTCGAGGATCGGCAATTGCTGCGCTCCGATCGCCGGCGAGCGCGACGCTGGCGATCGGCACCACCTGCCCGATGATGCCACTGCTTCCGATCGTCTTGGCTGGGACTGCGGCGAGATTGACACCGAGCTCGGCTGCATAACGCCGATCGATGAATATCCCCTGCGAGCCGGTATCGACTTCGCAGAGGCCCGTCTTGCTTGCGAAGTTGAACTTTGCGAATACTCCCAGCGAGATGTCACGATCATCGTCAAGCAGCAACGGGACGCGCGGTTCGCTCCGTGCACGCTCTTCCAGCGAATGCGGATCCTCCAAGATGAGCTCGTCATGCACAAAATCGAACGTCACGGGTTGCTCGCGAAACGCTGTTGCGGAGATCAAGCCCGCAATGGGAGCTGCGTCCAAACCCGACCATACGCCGACGACCGCGTCGCGCACGACGAGAGATCCGACGGAAAGGGAAGTTACCGTTCCGGTTGCCGTGTCGACACGCGCACCTGACAAGCGCCACCCAGTATACGAACCGGTAACGGCAATGTGCAACTTCGTCGCTTCGCGCGATGAGATCACGTCCAAGCCCGCACCCATGTCAACCAACATCGGCTGAGATGGTGCACCGTCGATCGACGCTTGGATCTGTGCTAAGCCGCCATCGACGGGCGCAAACGGAATCACCTCACGCGCGCTCGCACGCACCGCAATGAATGCAGAGCTCAGTGCAAGCGAGGCCGCGACAATGCAGACGAGTGTACGGGATTGCAAAATCATAGGTGCCGTTAGCGTTCCCGAACACTCGCCATGGTCCTAGGAAATACGAGAATTTCCTGATCCGTTAAGGGGTTCAGTCGCTAGCGTTCCCGCCTTCGCAGAACACGACTTACTGTCCCAATACGGCAAAAGCAAGTCCGTACAGCAGGTGTGTGAAGACGGTCCAGACCAAACAACGACCGCTTGCCGATTTGATCAGAAGGCGCTGATGGAACCCTACTTTTCGTTAAGCCAGGACAAGCAAAGAGCCACGCCAAAGGGCTCGTGGTGAACGTCTTCACCGTCGTTGCGGGTCTGCTGGGTGGTCTAGCGCTCTTCTTGTTCGGTGTCGACCGAATTTCGCGCGCGCTGCAGGCCGTCGGCGGCGACAGCATCCGCAACATTCTCGAACGCCTCTCGAAGAACGCCGTCTCCGGCGCACTCACGGGCGTGGTCGTCACCGCCATTCTGCAGGCCTCGGCGGTAACGATTGCCATCGCGATCGGTTTTGTTTCGACGAATCTCATGACGCTCGAACAGGCGATCCCGATCGTGCTGGGCTCAAACGTCGGAACGACTTCAACCGCCTATCTCGCTTCAGTAAACATTGGGCCGTGGGCTTATCTGCTGGTTGTCGTCGGTTTCGTGACGATCAAGTTTGCGAAGCGACAACGCATCTACCACATCGGCTCGGCGGTCATCGCCCTCGGCCTGATCTTGGTCGGTCTGGAGCTGATGAAGGATTCGATGACTCCGCTTCGGTCGTGGGAACCGTTCGTGGAGCTGATGGCGGCGACGTCGCATCCGCTCGTCGGCATTGCCTTGGGCTTTGCTATAACGGCCCTCGTCCAATCCTCGACTGCGACCATCGGCATGGCGGTGACGCTCGCCAGCACCGGTTTGCTCGGACTGGATGGTGGTATCGCGATCTTGCTGGGCGCCAATATCGGCTCGGTGGTCATGCCGATCATTGCCTCGCTCGATAAGTCGGCCGAGGCCAAGCGCGTGGCCGGGGTGCAGGTGATCTTCAACGTACTCGGCGTGGGGCTATGGACGTTCCTGATTCCGTTCTTAGCGTTGATCGCCGAACGCGTTGCACCGACCGTTGCAACGCAACTCGCATTCGCCAACACGTTCTTCAACACGGTGAATTTATTGATCTTCTTGCCCTTTACGCCGCAGCTAGCGGCATTGGCGCGCAAGATCGTCCCGGGGCCGACGCGCGAGGAGCCGACCCACGCGCTCGACCCGGACCTGATCGAGACGCCTACGCTGGCGATTGGCGTGGCTTGGCAGAGCGTCGCCGCGTTAGGGCAGGCCGCGAGCGCCTCGCTTTCGACGGCTCTAAGTGCCGCGGTGGGCAGGCCTCCGCAAACGGAGGAGGGCTATGCCGCGATCGAGCGACTGCGCAGAGAGGTCATTGAATATCTCGGGCGTATCGGCGCAAGCGAGAGTCTCGATCCCGCGCAACGTCATCGACTCGTCGCGGCGATCGTAAGTGCCGACACATTCGCAACGGTCGGCACCGACGTCGTCGCGAACCTGATGGGCGTGGCGCAGCGGCGGGTGGAAGCGGGACTCACCTTCGCCTTCTTGCAGCCGGCGGTTGACGCAGCAAGTGGGCTCTTCGCGCAATGCGTCGCGCAGTTCGAAGCGTTTCCGGCTAGCGATACGGACAAAATGATCGAAGCCTCGCGGGCGATCGATCTTCCGAGCCAGCGGTCCTCCGTCGTTGCGGCCGGCGCCCTAAGCTCTGCGGAAGTCGAAACCTACGAGATGAGCTCCTGGGTGCTAACGCAGGTAGAGCTGGTCGCCCACGCAACGCGCGAGGTAGCGCGAGCGCTTGCTTCGTGGCCGAACGAGTAACTGAAGCGTTTGGGCGTTCGACGAAGCTCCTACGTACGCAGCTGATGCGAAGCGGCCATAACGTGAAGCGATTGCTACGGGATGCTGCGTCACTAGGCGGTAATGTGGGCGAAATATTCCAGTTCTTTATCTTAGGTTACAGGATCATCGTGCCGAATCAATGCAAATCATCCTGCACGGGGGCGTTCTCTTATCACCTTTACCCTGCAAATTGGCCTTTATCACGTCGCGTTTCCCGAGATCTATGAGGCGTATATCGCACAACGCCATATCACGATTCCTCTCCTCGTTTTCCAAGAGGGGGGAACTTTCAATCACTCCCGCCGAGCCATCGGCTCGAATAGGATAAGGAATATGTGTCGCCATTGATTCTCGGCGGAGCCCGCCGAAACCAAGGCGGCTACACCATGCTTTACCCCAATCGGCGCGACGTCTTGATAATACTTAGTGCGCTGCCTGCAGCGACAGCAATCGGACAACGACACAGCCAAACAAAGGAGGGAATTATATGCCAATGATTACGACCGAAGACGGCACCCAGATTTTCTACAAGGATTGGGGCCCCAAGGATGCCCAACCCATCGTCTTTCACCACGGCTGGCCTCTGTCGTCGGACGACTGGGACGCCCAGATGCTGTTTTTCCTCGCCAACGGCTATCGGGTCGTCGCACATGACAGGCGCGGTCACGGTCGCTCCACTCAGGTGGCCACTGGCAACGACATGGACCACTATGCCTCCGACGCCTCGGCCGTGGTCGAGCATCTCGACCTGAGAAATGCGATCCACATTGGTCATTCGACCGGTGGCGGCGAGGTAGCGCGCTATGTCGCGAAGTACGGCGAGCCTCAGGGACGCGTGGTCAAGGCCGTGCTTATCAGCTCCGTTCCCCCGCTCATGCTCAAGACCGAAAAGAACCCCGGCGGCACACCGATCGAAGTGTTCGACGGCTTTCGG
>JBARKF010000274.1:0-2570 GCA_049800655.1 Candidatus Cybelea sp. | reverse complement strand
AGCTTCCCTTGGGAAGCTCTGCGTAGAACGGGCCTCCCATGCTGCTGTTCTTGCCGTCGGTGTAAAGGTTTCCCCTGTCGTCGTAGACGCAAGAGTCATAATAATAAATATTCGGAGCTGTATACTTTATCGGAAGGCCCGACGCATTGGCATAGATGGCAATGAAGCCGGAGCAGCAGCCAACGCTGCTGTAGCCGATCTCATCCGCGACGGCAAGGTTGCCGGTGGTTGGATCGATGGAGCACGCAACGGGAGCGCCATAATCTGCTGTCAAGGTCTTGATCGGCTTGGTGCCCCCGTGCGCGTATTCGAGAATCGATTGGGCGTCCTGTTCCGTGACATAAATGTCACCCAACTTATCCGTACAAAGTCCGGTGGGGACGTCGAGATCCCCGGCGGCCACTTCAAACTGTACCAGGCATGGCCACTTCAAACTGTACCAGCCCGAGCGTTGTAAAGTTCGTCGTAGTTTAGCCTAGCCCGTGGCGTTCGCCTTCCGGTTCCGTGCCGTGAGGCTGTGCTCGTGAAGCCGGTAACTCTTGCCTCGAATCTCGATGAGGTGCGAATGATGCATCAGGCGATCGAGGAAGGCGGCGACGGCCGGCGTGTCGCCAAAGAGCTGAGGCCAATCGTCGAGCGGGCGGTTTGACGTCAAGATGGTTGAGGTTCGCTCGTAGCGGCGCATCACGATCTCGAGCAGATCTTCGGCGGCGTTGGCGGGCAGCTTTCGCATCCCCAGGTCGTCGATGATGAGTAACGGTATCTCGGCGTACGTTGCGATCGCGTCGGTTCGTTCGCCGGTGGCATTGGCCAGCAGCAAATCCTCGAAGAGCACGTGCGCCTCTCGATAAAGAACGCGGAAACCGGCGTGAATCGCGGCCATACCGATGCCTTGGGCGATGTGGCTCTTGCCGACGCCGGCATTGCCGAGCAGCAAAGCGTCTTCGTGCTGTTCGATGAAGCGGCAGTTGGCTAGTTCAAAGATGAGCGCGCGGTCGAGCGTGTTGAACTTCCAATCGAAAGCATCGAGCGTTCGTTGGTCGCGAAAGCCGGCGGTTTTGATGCGTCGCTCGATCAATCGGTCGCGCCGGCGTTGCAGCTCGTCGTGAACGAGCAGGCCGATAAAATCGAGTGGCCCCAGGCTGTCGGCTCTGGCTTGTTGAGATCGGATGGAAAGGGTATCGGCCATACCGCCCAATCGCAGTTGCCGAAGGGCGCGGTCCAGTTCGTCGGTGGTCATGAGGGTGCTCCTTGCGTTAGCGTTGCGAAGTGATCGGCGTAGGTCGTGATCTCCGGAATGATGCGGTGCTCGTTTTTGAGTTTGAGCGGAGTGGCGTGATGCGAAAGATAGGTGCGCAGAAACTTGAAGCTTGAAATGCCCGAGGAGACCGCAAAGGCGCAGGCGCGATCGACGGCTCCGGCATCGTAGCGTCGTAGGAGATCGAGCAATCCGTAGAGCGCCCGTAGCGCAATGGCGCCGCGATCCTCTACCAGCTTGTTCGCAAAGGCTCGGCACCCGGGTCCGGCGCCACCGATGCGGGCGGCGAGCTGCTCGACTTGTACCGGCGTTTGCTTGGGCCGATCGGCATCGTGGGTTCGCCGCTGCCCCTTGTAGAGCGCGATGGAATGTTCGCGCACACACTCATGCGTTTCTCGATCAAGAATGCGCAGCCACAATCGCCCGACGTGAACCGGAACTCTACGGCCGGCGTAGCGTAGTGGCGCAGAGTAGTACGCGCCGTCGACTTCGATGTGCCCATCGAAATGGACCGTACGTTCGCAGATCCGATAATATTCGAACCGAGTCGGCGGGAGTTGCTGGAGGAACGGCTTCTCCTCTTCGAACATCGCGCGCACTTGCCGTTTCATCGTGCCGTGGATGCGCGTCATCGCCCAGCGTTCGTCCCAGTGGTCGAGATAGGCGTTTTGCTCCTCGATGGTCTCGAACCGACGCTCCTTCAAAGCCGTCTTCTGTGTGTAGCCGATCTCCGATTCGACCTTGCCCTTGAGATCGGGCGCGTACGGCCGGCATGGCAGCGCGACCACGCCGTAGTGCTCCAGCATCTTGGCGTAAAGTGGATTGAGCTGGGGATCGTAGATATCCGGCTGCAGCACGCCTTCTTTGAGGTTGTCGAGTCGGATCGTATGTGGCGCGCCACCGAACTTCGCAAATGCGTCTTCGTGCAGCTTGCTCCATGTCTCGCTCGACGATTCCCAGACGGCCCGCCGAAATGCACCTCGGCTATTGCTCAGCTTCATCGCGAACAGCCGTGTCCGGCGGTATTTTCCGGTCTGCGGGTGCCGCGTTAACGCACCTTCGCCGTAGTCAACCTGCGCCTCTTGCCCGGGATCCGTCTCAAACCGACAGCTGACTTTCCGTTCAGCTGGTCGCAGTTTGCCGACAAAACGTTTGACCGCGTTGTACGCGCGGTCGTAGCCGTGGTGTTCGACCAGACCCTGATAGATTGCGACCGCGTTACGGCCCTTGGCAGCCTCCGCCTCGATGAAGCTCCGATGCGGCTCGCAGGAGCTGCGCGACGGCGGCAGGTCGGTGGCCACTTCTGGTACAC
>JBARKF010000273.1:0-2166 GCA_049800655.1 Candidatus Cybelea sp. | reverse complement strand
TTTCTGGGGTCGTGCGGGATGGGGATGGAGTGCCGGATGATGATCGTGTCATCGGCGACCAATACGCCCTTCACCAGGAGCCGCACGATCCGTTGACGCTCGGGAACACTTAAAGTGTCTGCCGCCGAACGCAGCCGACCAAGAAACGCTGACAGCGTTTCGGCCAAGCGCAGATATGTGGCGCGGTTGGCGACCTGGTCGGTGATCGATTGCAATTCGGAGCGATTCGCCGTTTCTCGCTGCCGGAGCGCCGGCATTCTGCGCCGCAGTTCTTCAAGCGATAGAAGATCCTCTTGGTATGCTGTCGTTAGTCGCTCCATGCTCTTTTGAAGGCGCGCGAGCTCGCGTCGCAAGGCGTCTTCTCGGCGTTTGGTAGGAGCTGCGTCTTTCGCGGCGAGCAAACGGCGTTCGAGTTCTTCCTGGATGAGTTGCGGGCTCCCCAGTAGTTTGACGATCTCGGTCCAGACGACTTCATCGATGACGTCTTGCCGCACAGGGCGATTGTCGCATACGGGACCGCCAAGGTGGCGCCAGGCATCCGAACCGATGCAACGGTAGTAGTAAATCGTGCGCGCGCTCGATCGAGTCGACGTGCGCGAGAGCGCATAGCCGCATTTCTTGCACGATACCAGGCCTTGTACGATGCTCGGCGTCACTGTACGGCGTGGCGCGTGAATCTTATTGCGCTCCAACAGTTCCCGCGCCAGCGCGAAGGTCTCCTCACCGACAATGGCTGGCACGGCGATCTCTATCCAATCGCCCTTCGGGCGCTCATGCTGCGCGCTGTTGCGCTGGGCGATACCGCCCCGCAGACGCAAAGGGCGCGTGATGCGCTGGCGCGGCGCAACTTGCGTCTTGCCGAAGCAAGCCGTTCCCTTGTAGGCGGGGTTACGTAGCATTGCCCAAGTCACCGAACGCTCCCACCGCATGGTCTGCTTACGCGTGGGAACACCTCGCTTGTTGAGCAGACGGGTAATGGCGCCAATGCTCATGCCGCCGGTGGTGTAGCACTCGTAGACCATCCGGACGACATCTGCCTCCGCTTCAATAACCTCGTAATATGCGGCAGATTCGTCGCTCTTGCGCACGTAACGATAGCCGTACGGTGCGCCGCTCAAGACGCTGACCTCACCGTGGAGCGCGCGATGACGCTTGCCACGGCGGGAGCGCTCCAGAATCTGCGCGCGCTCGTATTCGGCAATCATTCCCTGAAACTGCACCAATAGCTGATCCTCGGGTGTCGCGGTCTGTGGGGCTTTGATAAACACGGTTTCCACGCCGTGGCGGGCGAGCTCTTCCATGAGCAGCACTTGATAGGCATATTTGCGGCTCAATCGATCTGGGGCGTGAACCAGTACCGCCTGGACTTGCCCTTCCGCCGCGAGATCGCGAAGTTTCTCGAGGCCGGGTCGAACGAGACTCGCGCCGCTAAATCCCTCGTCTTCGATGATCCATTCTTGAGGAACGCTGAAGTCGTTTGCCGCGGCGAACTCAACCAACGCAGCGGTCTGACTCGCGATCGTGTTTTCTTCCTTCTGCTTGTCCGAGGAAACCCGGGCGTAAATCGCCGCAGTCTTCATGGTCATCTCCTACCAGCTCGGGTGGAAAGTCTTTGGTGCGAACACGATTGGGAACGAGTACCTCGTAGGTTTGCTGCAGTTTCGTGACGAGTAGACGATCGAAGACGTAGTCATGGCTGACATCAAGTGATTTCCGGCGACGGCGCTCAGCCATGCCTGCTTGCAGAAGACAGAAACGCTTTGAGCGCTCGCGTTACAACTTCGCTCAAGGTGATTCCGCTGGCGGCCGAATAGGCTCGCAGACGTCGGATGACTTCGCCCGGAATCTTGAACGTAATGGGTAGCGACGGCGACGGAACCGCTACCGCCTGTCCGATAGCTTGCGCTTCTTCCACGTAGCGATACGCATGCCGAAGCGATATTCCACATTCGCGAGCGAGCAATGCCGCCGCGTCTGCAACGCGAGTTCCGCGTGTGAGTAGCCGATGAGCCGCGTTCAACCGCTCGGATTTCTGCGCGTTGGTCGATCGGCTCATACGACATAAACATATTACTGTTTACGTCGCAAGTCAAGCTTGGGACAGTCCCGCCAGCCTCGGATCACTCGCTCAAAGCAAAAGTTACCTTTTGCGTAAGGGGAGTGGTC
>JBARKF010000272.1:0-8315 GCA_049800655.1 Candidatus Cybelea sp. | reverse complement strand
CGCCAGGAGGCCGTGCAACGCGTCGACGCGGCGCTCGATGCGCGCCTCGTCGATCGTTTCGCCGGCTCGTTAGAGGGCATCGCTGGTGGTTAACCAGAGACTCGCGCGCCGCTACGCGATTGCAATCGCCATGCTCGCCCGCGAACAGGACGCCGTCGAGCGCGTGAGCGCCGACTTGCAGGCTCTCCGTGGCATGATCGACGCGCCGGGGCGTATCCACGAGTTCTTTGAATCGCCGGTCATCGACCGTCCCTCGAAGGAACGGGTGCTCGCAGAGGCTTTCGATGGGAAGGTTCATCCGATCGCACTACACGCGTTGCTGCTGCTGGTCCGTAAGCGCCGCGAAACCTTCTTGGGCCCGATCGTCGCCGAATACCTCGCGTTGGAACGCGAAATGCGGGGCATCGAAAAGTTGACGCTCGAAACGGCGCGCCCCCTCGATCCAGCCGAGTGCGACAAGCTCGTGGCGCGGCTGGAGCAACTGTACGCAAAGAGGTTCGAGGTTACGTACGTGGTCGACCCGAGCCTTATCGGAGGTCTGCGCCTCATGATGGGGGATCGCCGAATCGATGCGTCGATCTCCGGCCGTCTCGACGGCCTCGCACGCGAGCTCTCCCACACAACGTAAGAAAGTAAACGGATGATAAACGCTGACGAAATCGCCGGTATTCTCAAACAACAGATCGAGCAGTTCAAAACCGGCATCCAAGAAGACGAGGTTGGAACGGTCATCGAAGTCGGAGCGAATCTGGCTCGCGTCTATGGTTTGCGCGGCGTGCGCTCGTCGGAGCTGGTCGAATTTGCCAACGGACTCCAGGGCGTGGCGCTGAACCTCGAAGAGGACAACGTCGGCGTCGTTATCATGGGGCCCGACGTCGAAATCAAAGAGGGTACTCGCGTCCGCCGCACCGGACGCATCGCCTCGGTGCCGGTCGGCGAAGCGCTGCTGGGACGCATCGTCAACCCGCTCGGCGAACCGATCGACGGAAAAGGCGAGATTAGCACGGCTCGCTTTCGCACGATCGAGAACATCGCACCGTCCGTCGTGCAGCGCCAGCCCGTCAAGCAGCCGCTGCAGACCGGCATCCGCGCAATCGATGCCCTCATTCCGATCGGCAAAGGGCAGCGCGAGCTCATTATCGGCGACCGCTCCACCGGCAAGACGGCGATGGCCGTCGACACGATCATCAATCAGCGCGGCCGCGACGTCTACTGTGTCTACGTTGCGATCGGTCAAAAGAATTCGACGGTCGCCGGGCTCGCGCAAATACTCGAGCAGAAGGGCGCGATGGCCTACACCACGATCGTGGCCGTCAGCCCGGCGGAAGCCGCGGCGCTTCGCTGGATTGCCCCGTTTGCCGGCTGCGCGATGGCCGAAGAGCTGATGTATTCCGGGAAAGATGTGTTGATCGTTTACGACGATCTCACTAAGCATGCGCAGTCATATCGCGAAATGTCGCTCCTCCTGCGCCGGCCGCCCGGACGCGAAGCCTACCCGGGCGACGTCTTCTACCTGCACTCGCGGCTGCTGGAACGCGCCGCGAAGCTCTCCGACGACATGGGCGGCGGGTCGATGACGGCGCTCCCGGTGATCGAAACACAGGCGGGCGATTTTTCCGCATACATCCCCACCAACGTGATCTCGATTACCGACGGTCAGATCTACTTGACGCCGCAGCTCTTCTTCCAAGGAATCCGGCCTGCCGTCGATATCGGCCTCTCGGTTTCTCGCGTCGGCGGTGCAGCCCAAACCAAGGCGATGAAGTCCGTCGCTGGTCAGCTCAAACTCGAGCTCGCGCAGTATCGCGACCTCGCGGCATTTGCGAAGCTCTCGAGCGACCTCGACAAGGCGACGCAGAATCAACTGATGCGCGGTGAGAAGCTCACCGAGCTGCTCAAGCAGCCGCAGTACCAGCCCCAGCCGACCGAGGATCAAGTAGCGATCATCTACGCCGCTACCAAAGGATTCGTCAACGACGTTCCGACGGCGCGCCTGCAGAACTGGGCCGGTGCGTTTATCGACTTTCTGCACGCCAAACATCCCGAGATTCCCGCGGCGATCGCGCAAAGCGGGCAGCTCTCGGACGAGACGCGCAAGCAGCTCGACGCGGCGCTGACGGAGTTCAACAAGAGCTTCTAATGCCGACGGTACGCGATCTGCGCGACCGAATCCGGTCGCTCAAGAACACGCAGCAGATCACCAAGGCGATGAAGCAGGTCGCTGCGGCGAAGATCCGCCGTGCTGAGACCGCACAGAAACGCGCGCGTCCCTATGCGGATGCGCTTGCAGAGATGTTGGCGGACCTGATCCATGCGGTCTCCTCGATCGATCATCCGTTCATGAGGCCGGGGAAAGAAGGCGCTCCGTCCGGCATCGTGTTGATCAGCGCCGACAAAGGCCTTGCGGGAGCGTTCAACTCCAACGTGATCGGCGCGGCCGAGCGGTTCGCGCGCGAGCAAAACGGCGCGCGCTATTACACCATCGGCCTCAAAGCGCGCAATGCCGTTCGCCGCATGGGGATGCCGGATCACCCGAGCTGGCCGCTAGGCGGCGATTCGAAACTGCATACGGCGCGCGAAGCCGCACGGCGCGCTGCCGACGATTTTAAAGCCGGAACGATCTCGCAAATCGTTCTCGTCTCGCAAAAGCTCGTGTCGATGATGTCGCAACGCCCCGAAATCCGCAAACTCGTCCCAATTCAAAATACCCTAGCGGCAAGCGAGCCCTTCGACTCCGCTCAGGATAAACTGCGCGAGCGCAGTCCTGAGCGAGGCGTAGCCGAGTCGAAGGGCGAATCGAAAGGGGAAATAGAGTTTGCGCCGTCGCCGGAGTTCGTGCTCTCGCGTCTGCTTCCCAAGTATCTCGAGTTCACGATCTACTCGGCGATGCTCGAGACCGACGCCGCATTCTTCGCCGCGCAGCTCGTCGCAATGACCAACGCGACCGACAACGCGTCGAAACTCATCGACGAGCTCACCATTCAAATGAACAACGCTCGCCAAGCGGCCATCACGAAAGAACTCTTGGAGATCGTGGCCGGAGCGGAAGCTTTGGGTGTTGAGTGACGATTTCGGTGCGGCATTTCCCCGTGGCGGACGCTCGCTCCGGACATCCTGTCCTCCGCTCACTCGGCTCGATTTTCGGAAGAGCAAGCTGTGAAGAAAACATCCTGTTTTGTCCGAAAATCGAGACGCCCCCACGGGGAAACGTCGCACCGAAATCGTCACTCAACGGTTTGAATAAGAAACCATTTTACGCAAGGAAAGATCCATAATGCCAACTGACACCGGAAAAGTCGTTCAAGTCCTCGGCAACGTCGTCGACGTCGAGTTTACGCCGGAGACGCTACCGCAAATCAACGACGCACTGAAGGTCCAGGTCAATGAAGATTCGCGCCCTTCAACCGGCTCAGGACAAGCTGCGGGAAATGGCCAGGCGGCCGATCTCGGCGGAACGGCGATGGAAGCGCGCGAGCTGACGCTCGAAGTGCAGGACGAACTTGGCGACAATCAAGTCCGTTGTCTGGCGCTGGGCTCGACCGACGGTCTGGTGCGCGGCGCGGCGGTTCGCAGCAGCGGCGGCCCGATTGAGGTTCCCGTGGGTAAAGGCACGCTCGGGCGCATCTTCAACGTCCTCGGCGAAACGATCGACAGCAACGCCCCGGTCGAGGCGGCCGCGCGCTGGCCGATTCATCGCCCCGCGCCGGCGCTCAAATATCAAGAACCAACGGCGCGCATCTTTGAAACCGGCATCAAAGTCGTCGATCTGATGGCGCCGTATACGCGCGGTGGAAAGGTCGGTCTCTTCGGCGGCGCCGGCGTCGGCAAGACCGTGTTGATTCAAGAGCTCATACGCAACATCGCTTACGTACATAAAGGTTTTTCGGTCTTCACCGGCGTTGGCGAGCGCACGCGCGAAGGAAACGATCTCTGGCTCGAGATGAAAGAATCGGGGGTCCTCGCGCAGACGACGCTCGTCTTCGGACAGATGGACGAGCCACCCGGCGTGCGCTTTCGGGTCGCGCAGACGGGGGTCACGATGGCGGAATACTTCCGCGACGAGCTCGGCGCCGACGTGCTGCTCTTCATCGACAACATTTTCCGCTACATGCAGGCAGGTTCGGAGGTCTCGGCGCTGATGGGACGGATGCCGTCCGCCGTCGGATACCAGCCGACCCTTGGCACCGACATGGGCGTGCTCGAGGAGCGCATCACCTCGACGCGCAAAGGCTCGATTACCTCGGTGCAGGCGGTCTACGTTCCGGCCGACGACTACACCGACCCCGCCGTCGCAACGACGTTCGCGCACCTCGACGCGACGACGGCGCTCTCGCGACCGATCTCGGAGCTGGGCATCTACCCGGCCGTCGACCCGCTGGCCTCCACTTCGCGCATTCTCGATCCCCAGATCATCGGTGAGGAGCACTACACCGTCGCTCGCGGCGTACAGGAAGTGTTGCAGCGTTATCGCGACCTGCAAGACATCATCGCGATCCTCGGCGTCGAGGAGTTGTCCGAAGACGACAAGGTCGCGGTCGCGCGCGCGCGCCGCATTCAGCGCTTTTTCTCGCAACCGTTCTTTGTTGCCGAACAGTTCACGGGGCGTCCCGGCAAGTACGTCAAGCTGCCCGAAACGATCGCTTCGTTCAAGGAGATCCTCGAGGGCAAAGTCGACGATCTGCCGGAAGGCGCGTTCTTTTACGCCGGGACGATCGAGGAAGTGCGGGAGAACGCGGAGCGCATGGCGCGTGGCTAATACGGTCCCGTTCAAGCTCGTGACGCCGACGCAAGTCGTCTTCGAAGGCGAGGCCGAGCTCGTTATCGCGGTGACCACCGAAGGCGAGGAAGGCATCCTTCCTAAGCACGCGCCGTTTTTGGCCGCGTTAAAGCCGGGCGTTTTGCGCGCTAACGTTCTCCAGGGTGGCGCGACGTCGCGGCTTGAGCTGGCGACGAGCGACGGGTTCATGCAAGCGCTGCCCGATCGCGTCACGGTTCTCGTTGATGAGGCGGTCCGTTTCGAAGAGGTCGTGGTCGCCGAGACGCGGCGGGAGCTAAGCGAAGCGATGGAGCGGCAGAAGGCCGCCGGGGCCGACGCCGAGCTATACGCGCGCGAGCAGGCCACGATCGAGTTCGCCAACGCAAAGCTTCGGCTAACCGGCCATCGGTAGGCGAGTCGCCAAGCTACGCGAACGAGTCTAGCAATGCTTGACCGTCTCGAGACGACCCTCCGGATCCGGGGCGGTGCGCGGCTGGAGGGTTCCGTGACGACCCACGGTGCCAAGAACGCCGCCCTTCCCATCATGGCGGCCTCACTGCTGGCAAAGGGCACCGTGACGCTTCACCGGGTTCCGCGGATCACCGACGTTTCGGTCATGTGGTCGCTGCTCGAAGCCCTTGGGGCGCGGATTCGCTACGAAGGCGACAATACGATAACGATCGACGCGAGTAATGTGGCCTCGTATCGAGCGCCGTACGCGCTGGTGCGGAAGCTCGCGGCGTCGTTCGACGTGGTTGGTGCGCTCTTGGGACGCTTCGGTCGCGCCGAAGTGCCGCTACCGGGGGGTTGCGTGCTCGGGACTCGAGCAACCGATATGCACGAGCAAGCGTTTATCGCGCTAGGATGCGACGTGCATAACGCGCACGGCTACTTGATCGCGCAGTCTCGCGGCCCGCGCCTGCGCGGCGCCGAGGTCGAGTTTCGCATATCGAGCGTCGGCGCGACGAAGAACGCGATGCTCGCGGCGGTGCTGGCCGAGGGAACGACGCGACTGAACAACGTCGCGATGGAACCCGAGGTGGTCGATTTAGCGAACTTCCTTAGCGCGATGGGAGCAAAAATTGCCGGGCAGGGAACCGATACGATCGTCATCGAGGGCGTCCGCGAGCTGCACGGCGGCGAGTATGAGATCATCGCGGATCGAATCGTCACCGGCACGCTGCTGCTCGCCGGTGCGGTGACGCGCGGCGACGTCACGGTCAAGAACTGCAGGCCGGAACACCTCGGCGCGCTGACCTATAAACTCGTCGAATGCGGCGCGGATACGGTGACGGGAGAGGATTGGATTCGTGTCAAGGCCGACGGCATCAACGGCGGCACCGATATTCTCACGGCGCCCTATCCTGGATTTCCGACCGACCTTCAACCACAGGTCGTCGGTTTTCTCTGCACGTGTCCGGGCACGAGCGTCGTCGAGGAATCGATCTTCAACGCGCGCTTCTCGTACGTCAACGAGCTCGCGCGCATGGGCGCCGACGTCAAAGTCACGATGGAGAGCAACGCCGCCGTCATCAAAGGCCCGAAGCAGCTCTCCGGCGCGCCGGTGGAAGCGCCCGACATTCGCGCCGGCGCCGGACTCATCGTCGCGGGACTTGCCGCCGTCGGCGAAACCGAAATCATCGGCCTAGAGTACGTCGATCGCGGCTACGAGCGCTTGGAGGAGTTGCTTTCGGAGCTCGGCGGTCAAGTACAACGAAGCAGCGGTGTGACGCCGTTGGTCGAACCGACGGGATTTTTCGAGACGAGCGAGTACCCACGCGTTTCTGCGACGGGATAGCTCGCGTCCGACACTAGGAGTCACCTTTGGATATCGGGATCGACCTCGGCACGGCCAACGTGCTCGTGCATGTGAAGGGAAAAGGGATCGTTTTGCGCGAGCCTTCGGTCGTCGCACGCGACATGAACACCGGACACGTTTTAGCCGTCGGTGAAGAGGCGCGCCAAATGCTCGGCCGCACCCCAGCCCACATTCAGGCGATTCGTCCGCTGCGCGATGGCGTCATCGCGGATTTTGAAGTAACCGAAGCGATGCTCTCATACTTCATCAAAAAGGTCATGAAAGATCGATCGTGGTGGTCGGCGATCCTTAAGCCGAAGCCGCACGTCACCATCTGCGTACCGGCAGAAATTACCAGCGTCGAAGAGCGGGCAGTCAAGGATGCGGCCAAGCTCGCCGGCGCGCGCGACGTCGGAATTATCGAGGAACCGATGGCGGCGGCAATCGGAGCCGGCCTGCCGATCGACGGTCCGTCTGGTAGCATGGTCGTCGACATCGGAGGCGGCACCGTCGACGTCGCGGTGATCTCGCTGGGGGGTATTGTCGTCTCGCAATCGCTGCGCGTGGCGGGAAATAAGATGGACGAAGCGATCGTGCGCTACATTCGGCGGGTATACAATCTGATGATCGGTGAGCGGACGGCGGAGGAGATCAAGATCAAAATCGGTTCGGCCTACAAACTCGAGCAAGAGCTCGCGATGGAAATTCGTGGCCGCGACTTGATCAACGGCTTGCCGAAGACCGTGAAAATCACGAGCGAAGAGATACGCGAGGCGCTCTCCGAGCCGGTCGGAGCGATCGTCGAATCGGTCAAAGCGGTTCTCGAAAAGACCCCGCCGGAACTCGCCGCCGATATCATCGATCGCGGTATCATCCTCACGGGCGGTGGCGCGCTGCTGCGAGGTTTCGAGAAGCTGCTCTCGGAGGTCACCGGCGTTCCGGCGATCGTCGCCGACGATCCGCTCTCGTGCGTCGCGATCGGCACCGGCGCTAGACTGCGCGTGTAACCGAGGCGCCGTCAACGATGCCGCTCGAGCGCTTTGGGTGCGTCGTCGATGCGGACGCCGCGAACCACGACGATGTCGCCGAAAAAGTCGCGCGCGTCGTATTTTCGGGTGGCACCGTCATCTTGCCGAACGACACGAGCTACTTGATCGGGTGCGATCCCTATGACTACGAAGCGATCGACCGCGTCTATGCCGCAATGGGAAGACCCGACAACCGGCCGCTAACCATGCACGTCGCGACGGCACAGGAGTTTCTGGAGTACGCGGTCGACAACCCGCTCGCGGTGCATGCCGCAAAGAGGCTGCTGCCGGCTCCCGTCATTCTGCTCGTCCGCAAGCCGGCCTTCGTCAGCGACGAGCTCGCGGCCGGACTGGATACGCTGGCTTTTCGCGTTCCCGACGATCCGCTCGCGCGTGCCGTGCTCGATCGGTGTGGCCCGATTGCCGGAACGACCGCGAATCCGCGCGGCGGTCCCCGATACGCCGGAGACCGGGACACGTCGATGCTGCCGCCGGCCGATCTCATGGTGGAACATGGACCGACGCGCTATAATGTCGAATCCACCATCGTCGATCTCTCCGGGAAGCACGCCCGGTTGTTGCGAGAAGGCGCCATTTCAGAGAAGCGTCTGACCGAACTGCTCGGACCGATCGAACGCCCCACGGTAAAGGTACGTTCTCAACGACAATGATCCGGCTCACCTTCACGCTCGTCGCGGCCATCGCGCTGCTGACGCCTTTTGCGTATGCCGCG
>JBARKF010000271.1:0-35619 GCA_049800655.1 Candidatus Cybelea sp. | reverse complement strand
TATACCGGCGGCCAAGGCGGCGGCTCGGGAACGCCGCACGTCGGCGGAATCGGCGGTGCCGGTGGCGTCTGGATTGCATGCGGGCCGTTTAGCGGTCCGGGGACCGATGGCGCTCTCGGCATCGGCGGCAATGGCGGTGGTTCGTGTCCGTCGTGCGTACAGGGCGGCGGCGGTGGCGGTGGCGGCGGCTACTACGGCGGAGGTGGCGGCGGCAGCGGCAGCCTTGGCGCCGGTGGTGGTGGCGGTGGCGGATCGGCATTTGCCGAACCGAGCGCGATCAACGTTACGATGGTTCGTGGCGGCGGCGGTTCGGGACCGGCAGAAGTCGTCATAGCGTGGTAGCAATAATTCCCCTAAACGCCGGCCGCCACATCGCATTCGCATGCGCACTTCTCGCCGCGCTCGCAGGCTGCACCGCGCGCGAGCTCAATCCGCAACCGCCGGCAGTGCAGCCGCAAACTCGCAGCGATGCGCAGAGTTACCGCATTCTCTACAACTTCCAAGGATATCCGGACGAAGGGTGGCCGCAGGCCGGCCTGGTTGCCGTCGGTCCGACGCTCTACGGCACGACGCAGTATGGCGGCACGTACGACGATGGAACCGTTTTCAGCCTGCACCGCGGCGGCGGTTGGAAAGTTTTGCTTTACAGTTTCCGTGGCGGATCCGACGGAGCAAATCCGGTCGCCGGTCTACTCGACGTGAACGGTACGCTCTACGGTACCACCCAAAACGGCGGAGCGTACGGTCAGGGAACCGTCTTTAGCATTAACGCAAAAGGCAGAGAACACGTGTTGCACAGTTTCGGCAGCGGCTACGACGGAGCGCAGCCCGTGGCTGGGCTGACGCTACTGAAAGGCAAGCTCTACGGCACCACACATAAAGGAGGCGCGTACGGCTACGGAACCGTCTTCGGCGTCAGCTTGAGCGGCGCGGAGCACGTGTTGCACAGCTTCAGCGAGGGATACAGCTTTGGCACCGACGGCGGATATCCCATTGCTGGTTTGATCGTCGTAAACGGCATGCTCTATGGCGTGACTCCGACCGGCGGGAAAAACGCTGCCGGCATCATGTATGCGATCAGCATCGGCGGCACAGAGCAAATCCTGTACACGTTCGATGGCGGGCTCCCTGCTGCGCGTGAACCCCAGGCGCCCCTGCTTCTTTTCAAAGGCACGCTTTACGGAACGGCAGGCGGCGGCACCAACGACTACGGGGCCGTCTACAGCATCGGTTCGAACGGCGAAAATGAGACCGTGCTGCACAGCTTTGGCTCCGGCAGTTCCGACGGAAGAGATCCGATAACGGGCCTAATTGTCGGCAACGGAAAGCTCTATGGCACCACCAACGCGGGCGGTGCGGGCGGATATGGAACGATCTATGGCATCACGACGACCGGCGACGAGACCGTACTCCATAGCTTTGGCAGCGGCTATCAGCACGACGGTCTAAACCCCGAGGCCGGCCTGATCGATGTGAAAGGCAGCCTTTACGGCACGACGTACTACGGCGGCGTATCCGACGCCGGCACCGTATTCACGCTAAAGCTGTAGCACTTTGTAAGGCCAGCTAGGGAAGTAAGCGATCCGCGTCTACTCACAAGGGAGTTTTGTTATGAATACGGCTGGTTCACTGAAATATGCGTGTGCTTTGATTGCACTCGCGATATGCGCGGCGTGCAGCGGCGCCCCGGGCAACGCGCCGTCAAGTGCTGCGCTCAATTACCAATACATTGGCAAGACACTCTCAGTGAACGGGAGGCTGGTAACGGCAGCGCGCATGAACCCCGTGCCGCGTTACGCGATGATTGTTCCTGACCTAGGTACGAAATCGAAGAAATTTGAGTACATCATTGGCGCATATAGCACCAGCATTTTCGACTATCCGAAGAGCGATAAGGAGATCGGGCAGATCACTGCCGCCGGCGGCCAAGGGTGCACGAATGTCCGCTACGGCTACGGGAAGAAGATCTTCTGGATCGTCGCGGGCGATACCCAGATCAACGAGTACAAGGTCCTCAAGACGCCGATCAAGACGCTTTCTGACTCCGTGGGCGCGCCATCCAGCTGCGCCATGGATGCCGGCGGCGACCTTGCCGTCGGGATCTTGTATAACTCTGGGCCGGGCGGCGGCGACGTCGTGATCTACAAAAACGCGAGCGGCTCGGGGACCGTTTACACCACGCCGTTGGCCGAAGAGTTCTTCGACGGCTACGACAACCAGGGGAATCTCTTTGCCGACGGCTTCAACAGCAACAATGACTTCGAGCTTATCGAGCTCCCGAAGGGCAGCAGCACCTTCGAAACGGTCGCAACGAGCAATACGGTAGGGTTCCCTGGCTCCGTGCAGTGGGACGGCACCTACCTCACCGTCCTCGATCAACTGACGGACTCGATCTATCGGTATGTGGTCAGCGGAACGAAGGCAACGTTGAAGGGCACGGTATCGTTCACTGGTTCCGGCGACTGCGGACAGAGCTGGATCGTTAAGGGCCTGGTCTACTGCGCGGATGCAGGTAACAATGACGGCGAGGTTTTCAAGTACCCGGCCGGCGGTTCAGCCGTTGCGGCCTTTACGGGCAGCTTCGACTTCCCGCTCGGCGTGGTGGCGGCGAAGAAATAAAATCAAGAGCACCGGCCTATTCAAGTATGCCGGTGCTCTTTCTGGCCACGAAGATTCCCTATTGCTTGAGTTCGTGGAGCGTGTTCGTTTGGGTGTCGGTATAGAACAGCACGGTGTCGCTATCATCCGTGCCACTCGCAAGGAGCCCGAAGACGCGAGCAGTCTTGCTCGTGTCGAGTGTTTTGGTGGCAAGAACTTTCCCCGTAGGCGTCAGCTCCACGAGCTTATTGCCACCTTTAGTATTCGCAATGATGAGATTTCCGTTCGGTAGTAGTGCCGAGGCCACGGGGGCACTGAGCGGAGAGCCGCTATAGACGAGTTTGGCGCACGTGGCTTTCGGGTCCGTGCATTTGAATTTCTTTCCGCCGGGTTGCACGATGATCTCGTCCTTCTGAAGCAGGCTGCTGGCGTTCGAAACGGCGACGATCGTGTTATCGACCCCATCTACGATATAAAGCGTGTCGTTGCAAAGATTGTTGCTTTTTCGGTTATCGTATTGCATTCCGGACGGGCCCAAAACGCTCCAGCCGGAGCCTTTATTAATCCCGAAGCCGGCTATCACTTCGGTCATTTTTGCTTTCCCGCTGCTAACCGGGAGGAACGACAGTTTGATAATTGCGCCGGTCTTGGAATCGGCGACATAGACGTTTTCAGGCGCGTAAGCCAAACCGCAGAACGCATCGGTGGTTGCAAACGGAGCACGGATGGGAGTACCGTAAGTCTGGCTGAGCTTGCCCATTGGATCGAACTGCGGAACGACACCGCTGGCCATTCCCGCGCCGTATACATTATTTGTCTCGGTTATTGCATCCCCGTCGCAGCCCTCGAGCTTGGTGCTCTGCGTATAGGTCGCCGGCTTGGAGTGCGGGGCGGGATCGAGTACGTCGATCGTGGTACCTTTCCCGGCGGCGCCCGCTGAGTTGTCGAAGTTGCAAACGAGCAGCTGCCCTTTCTTGAGCCCGAACGTCGATTTGACCAGCGCGATTGCGCGCGGGCCCATGTCGCCATTCTTCGGATCGACGGTCGATCCGATTTCGATATCTTTCGTAAGTTTTTTCAGAATCGAGGTCGTGTCGTTTGGAACAATCGAACTCGGGCCTGACGCAGAGACTTGCGACGTGGAGGGAACGGTGGTGTTTCCAGCACACGCCGACGTTGCAAAAAGTGCTCCTGCGATCAGCATAAGCACGCGATTGTTGAAAGTTGGCATTCTAAACCTCTCGGAACGCAGTGATGACTAAGCGGTTCGAAGTGCTTCTTTCGTTGCCTGCAAGAGCGAGCGACCGCCATCCACCTTTCCCCCCTCGGCAACGCGGCTCAGCCCCGGCGAGCTCGGCTGCGATCGCGGCGTCGTCAAGGCACTCGAATGTAGGTTGATGAATCTGAGTCGCCCTGACGCTTTTGGAGCCGCCTGAGTAAGTATAGCGATCGTCTCTGCTTAAAAAAGGAGCAAAACGTTAATGAATTTGCCTGGTTTAAAGTACGCCGGCTCTCTGGTTGCACTCGTGACGCTTGCGGCCTGCAGCGGCGGCTCGGCCGTCGCCCCGTCAAGCGCTGGAACTAGTTACGAATACGTCGGCAAGACGCTCTCGGTGAACGGAAGGCTGGTAACGGCAGCGCGCCCACCAGGCGTGCTGCCTCGTTACGCTACACTGGTCCCTGATCGGCATGCGAAGTCGAAGGATTTCGAGTACATTATCAACGACTACGGCACGTTCGCCGGCATCTTCAACTATCCCAAGAGCGTGAAGGAGATCGGGCAGATCACGAACGTCGGCGGCCAAGGGTGCACGAATGTCCTCTATGGATACGGGAAGAAGACCTTCTGGATCGTCGCGGGCGATACCGAGATTAACGAGTATCGGGTCCCGAAGAAGCCGCTCAAGACGCTCTCTGACTCCATCGGTATGCCATCCAGCTGCGCCATGGATGCCGCCGGCGACCTTGCCGTGGGAATCTTGGATGGG
Organism: Candidatus Cybelea sp.; assembly: GCA_049800655.1. GTDB lineage: Bacteria > Vulcanimicrobiota > Vulcanimicrobiia > Vulcanimicrobiales > Vulcanimicrobiaceae > Cybelea. Next base: position 31,033 of record JBARKF010000271.1, on the reverse strand, counting down.
TCGGGTTCCGGCGACGTCGTGATCTACAAGAACGCGAGTGGCTCGGGCACGGCTTACACCACACCATTGGCCGAAGAGTTCTTCGACGGCTACGACGGCAACGGGAATCTCTTTGCCGACGGCTTCAATCACTCAGGTGTCTTCGGCCTCGTCGAGCTGCCGAAGGGCAGCAGTACGTTCGAAACGATCACCACGAGCAACACGGTGGACTTCCCCGGCTCCGTGCAGTGGGACGGGACGTATCTCACCGTTTTCGATCAGGAGACGAACTCGATCTACCAGTACACGGTCAGCGGAACGACGGCGACGTTGAAGGGTACCGTGTCGTTTCAGGGCTCCAGCGACTGCGCGCAGAGCTGGATCGTTAAAGGAATCATCTATTGCGCGGATGCAGGTAACAACGACGGCGAGGTTTTCAAATACCCGGCCGGCGGTTCAATCGTTGCGACCTTTACGGGCGACTTCGACTTCCCGCTCGGCACGACGGTAGCAAAGAAATAACCTCGTCGACTGTGAGGAGAGAATAAACGTGCAAGGCTCCGACCCGCCAGGCCGGATCACGGGCATCGGCGGCGTCTTCGTCGTCAGCAAGAACCCCGAGGCGTTGGCCGCTTGGTATCGCGACGTATTGGGCATCTCGCTGGCGCAATGGGGCGGCGCGACATTCAGCCACGACGCGGCGGGGCATCCGCCCGTCGTGGTTTGGAACGCATTCCCTGAAGGGGAGAGTTACCTCGCGCCTTCGGAGCGCGACTTTATGCTGGACTTCGCCGTGGATGACCTCGACGCTCTTCTCACTCGTCTGAAGGCGAAGGGCGTCACAATCCTCAACCGTGACGACTCCGATCCCAACGGCAAGTTCGCCTGGATTCTCGATCCCGACGGCACGAAGATCGAGCTCTGGCAGCCGATGAAGGGATGATCTAGCCGTCGTCCGGCTTGCGATAATCCATGGGCAGCGCTTTGAAGAACGCTTGACCTTGCGGCGCTTTGATCGGAACAAACTTTCGGGGTTTCTGGGAAAAGTCAAAGCAGTCGCCTGCGGGTGAGGTGGCGCGCCGGTCGGCCGCGGTAAGGTGATCGAGCTGGAAGAGATCCTCCGCGAAGCGCAGGACGCTCGCGGTTTCGTATTGCACGTGCGAAATGTAGTTCGCTTTCGCGTACGGCGAGATGACCAGCAGCGGCACGCGGAATCCTAAGCTATCGTAGTCACGATAGGGCGGCGGCACGTGGTCATACAACCCGCCCCAGTCGTCCCATTGGACGAAAACCGCGGTGGTGTCCCAAAACCGGCTCTTCCCGATCGCGTTGACGAGGGAGGTCACCCACGATGGGCCGAGGCCGCCGCCGCAGGCGGTGTGATCGGACTCTTCGCAGAGCGGGGTGATCCACGTGAAAGCCGCCAGCTTCCCTTTTGCGACGTCGGTGAGGAATTGCTTTTGCGGCGTGATAACGTTTGCCCAATCGGGTCCGTCAACAATGTGCTTGACGGCCTGGTATCCCGACCACAGTCCGCCCAAACTCCCCGATCCATATGCGCTGGTGTAAAAGCGCCACGACAGGCCGGCCTTGTCGAGTTCGTCGCCGAGCGTCATGTAATTGAAACAGGGCTCTTGCGTCTTGTCCGAGATCGTTCGGGAGTCGGTGATCTTTCGCACTTGGTCGGAGCGGCCGCCCGAACATCCCCACGGTCCGAACGGTACGTTCACGCTCGAGTGGGCTTGGGCCGCAATGATATATTGATGCGCGACGAAGCTTTCATCGAGCTGTGACGCAAACATTCTATCGTCCAGCACCCACTCGTGCGCCATGTCGAAGTACGGTTTCGACTCCTCGTGCGGAACGTACACGTACATCGGATGCTTCACACTAGGCGGACCGTAGGCGCGCTCCTTGTCGAAGCCGTCCATGCGACACATCGTCCCCGGCAGCTTTCCGGTTCCGCGACAGTCGGTAAACATCGCCTGCGCCGAATGATCGAGGTCGTACTGCACCTTCAGACTCACTGGCACGAGCTTGATCATCTTTCCCGTCGAGCTCTTCCCGCGCGAAACGGTGTCGGCGCCCGGGTAGCCCTGGAACATGTCATCGAAGCTGCGGTTCTCTTGCACGATATAGACCACGTGCTTGATCTTCCCGGCTCCGGTCACGGCAAGTTCAGAAAAAGCGCCCCTTCCCAGAGACGGGGACACGCTGTATGAATTCGACGCGCACGCAGAAAGCGCGCCCGCGAGTGCAAGGGAAAGCCATCGACAGGTCATGGCCCAGAAGCGTTAGACGGTCCTCCGCTGACCACCTTGCCCAGACTGGCCGGCGCTGCCTCGTCGTCAGCTGGAGCGGGGGGTTGTGCCTCGGCGCGCGCGGCCGCTCGGCCACGCCGCGTACGCGACCAATTTCTGCGGTCGCAGCGAGATCTTGGTAGCGCTCACCGCTGACGTCTAACGCTTTGGCGATGAGCGCAAACGTTTCGCGGTGGGGTGCGCGCCCAGTGCCGCGCTCGTATGCCCCAACGGATTGCACGCTAATTCGAGCGCGCTTCGCCAGCTGTTCCTGCGATAAGCCAGCTTCGACGCGCAAACGCTTGAGCAGCGCTCCAAAGCCAAAAGTCTGGGGGTCTATAATAACGAGAGTTAGGGAGCCGCACGAGAGGCCCCGCTTGCTCGGCGTGCCAAGCGTGCAACAAGCCTGCAGGTGTGTAGGTCAATCGTATGGGCGTGGCGTTGTGGTTTTGGCGCCTGCGGCGGTATTATTGTTGCATGTTGAAGCTGCGGTTGACATTTAGCATCGTGGCGGCAGCAGTTCTATTTGCCGGTTGCGGCGGCACGGGCATGTCGCCGAATGCTCCAACGGCGATCGGCGTGAGTTCGGCCGCGCAGGAGGCGCGTAGTACACCCGTACCGGACCTTTTCCGCAAAGGCATCTACGTCGCCACCGGCAGCGCGATCTACGGCTATCCCGCCAACAACCGGCATAATCATCAGCCGAAGTGCATGGTAGGTGTCGAATATGCGGGTGCGGTTGCCGTCGACGGCGTTGGCAATCTCATCGTCCCCGATGGGGGCAGCAGAAGCGTCACCATTTTCAAAGGCCCCGAAATGTGCGGACCGGAGCTCGGATCCTTCAACGATTCCTACGGCCAGCCAACCGACGCAGCAAGTAACAACGCAGCTACCGGAATAATAGCAGTCGCGAACATTTTTGACGGCAGCGGCGCCGGCAGTATCTCGATCTGTACGCTTCAAGGTGGTTGCACGAAGAACCTCACGAACTCTAATATGTACGAAGTCGTAGGTGTCGCGATGGCGAAGGACGGTGACTGCTGGGCTTCGGCGACGAACAGCGCTGGCACCGCGACGCTGACGTTCTTCAAGAGCTGCTCGGGTTCGGGTCAAACGGCAACGGGCTTTAAGAACACCTACTACGGTGGTCTCGACATCGATAGTCACGGCAACCTTGTCGCCATCGACGCCTTTACGCCGGAGCTCTGGGTTTATAAGGGATGCAACCCCAAGTGCAGCGTCGTCGGCGGCCCCCTCGCGCTGCACGGGGATACGACCTCCGGTCACTTGAACAAGAATTCGACGCTGTTCGCTGCCGGCGATTTTTCAAACGGCGACGTTGACATCTACGCATATAGCCCGACGAGCCTCAAGTACAAATACAGCTGCTGTGAGGTAACCGCCAGCGAAGTGTTCGGCGTCGCGTACAATCCGCGTTCCAAAGAGTGAGCCTTAAGAGCCAATGCAACGTTAATGCGTCCGAGGAATTGAGCTGCCGCGACGTTACGCGCGGCAACTCCTTGGGCGGGTACTTGAAGCCTCGCTGTCGTTGTTACCCGCGCGTCAGGCAATAGACGAGGCCTTAACGATCCAGGTCTGCGCGCAGTCGCCGGAACCTTGGAGCGACACACTCCCCTTCAACGTCGCTTTCGTTCCGCTGACGGCAGCAGCGAAATAGTCCGCTTTTCTACGGAATATGACCGAAGGACACTGGCCGTGGCACCGAACGGCGCGGTGCAAGCAGCAAAGTAATAAAGAATGGAGCACTCTCTGCTAATGAAAATCTCAAGTCGTGCCAAATGTGTTTTAGCGATTGCCACTGGCGCAGCTTTGCTTGTGGCCTGCAGCAATAACGGCGGATCCTCTCTCGAGCCGGCCGGCGCGTCGCCCGGCGTGGCGGCCATCGGGCACATCGGAAGAGCGGCGATGTGGAACGGCGTTCTGATCACTGCGGCTTACCCGAACCTCAGCGCGCATCAGCCGGTCAGGCCTCACCCGACAAAGAGCATGGAAAGCGGCTTCTTCCAATATATTGGCGACTTTGGCAGCGGCACGATTCTTGAATTCGATTATCCGAAGGGCGACGCGTCCATCGGGTCGTTCGGCTTTGGGGCTCTAGGCGAGTGCACCAGGAACGGAAAGGGCTCGTTCTGGGTAGCGGCGTCGAACGAACTCGCAGAGTTCAAGGTCGGGGGGAGGAGCCCGATCAGGGTGCTCAAACCGGGCGGCGGGATTGTGCCGTTGATGCAGCGACCGACGACATTGCGACGTCCGAGCTCTCCAGCGGCGATGTTATCATCTTTCGCCACGCCCGCGGTAAAGGTAAGGTCTATGGCCCGGGGTTGATCGAGTCGTTCTTCGACGGCTATGACAACCAGGGCAACCTATTCGTCGACGGCTTCAACAACAGCGGTGCCTTCGGGCTCATCGAGCTCCCGAAAGGGAGCAGCACCTTCGAAACGATCACGCTGAGCAACAGCGTCGAGTTCCCCGGCGCCGTGCAGTGGGACGGCAAATACCTGACCATCGGCGATCAAGAAAGCCACGTAATCTATCGATATGCCGTCAGCGGAACGATGGCAACGTTGAAGGGTACCGTTTCGCTTAGCGGGTCTTCCGATTGCGACCAGACCTGGATTGCGAAGAACCTCGTCTTCTGCCCGGATGCCGGCAACGTCGACGCCACGGTCTATAAGTATCCAGACGGCGGTTACCCGATTGCGACCCTCACCGGTTCGTTTAGTGAACCGCTCACTGCGGTGCAAGTCTCAAAATAAAGAACGGAGCACTTTATTCGAATGAAAATCTCAAATCTTGCCAAGTACGCTTTAACCATTACAACCGGCGCTGCCATCCTCGCAGCGTGCAGTAATAACGGTGGATCTACTCTCGCGCCGTCGGGCGCGTCGGCAGGCACGGCGGGCATCGCACACATCGGAAGAGCGGTTATGTTGGAGGGCGTTCTGATTACTGCGGCCCACCCGAACCTCAGTGCGCACCATCTCGTCAGGTCACAGCCGAGAAGGAGCATGAAAAGCGGCTTCTACCAGTATGTTGCCAACTTCGGCTACGGCAACGGCACGATTCTTGAATTCGATTATCCGAAGGGCGACGTATCGATCGGATCGCTCCCCTTTTCGGGAGGTTTGTGCACCAGGAACGGAAAGGGCACGTTCTGGGTAGCTTCGAGCGAGCTCGCCGAGTTCACGGTTGGCGGCAGCAGCCCGATCAGGGTGCTCAAAGGGGGCGGCGGGGGCTGCGCCATCGACCGGGCGACCGGCGACATTGCAGCGTCAGATCTCTCCAGCGGCGGTATCATTATCTTTCGCCACGCCCGCGGAAAGGGTCGAGTCTATAGTTCGGGGTTGAGCGAAGCGTTCTTCGAAGGCTACGACGACCGCGGGAATCTCTTCCTCGACGGCTTTAACGACAGCGGTGCCTTCGGGCTCGTCGAGCTTCCGAAGGGAAGCAGCGGGTTCGAACCGATCACGACAAGCAACAACGTCGAGTTCCCGGGCGCCGTGCAGTGGGACGGCAAATACTTGACCATTGGCGATCAGGACGCCCGTGCGATCTATCAGTACACGGTGAGCGGAACTACGGCGACCTTCGAAGGAGCCGTTTCGCTTAGTGGGTCAGCTGATTGCGTGCAGACCTGGATTGCGAAGACCATCGTCTTCTGTCCTGATGCCGGCAACGACGACACCACCGTCTATAAGTATCCGGCCGGCGGTTACCCGATCGCGACCCTCACCGGTTCGTTTTACCTGCCGCTTGCTGCGGTCCAAGTCGCAAAATAGCCATTACCACCTTTAATGAGCCGATCGGTGCGGTGAACTACTGAGGCTACGCTGACACAAAGCTGCCCGGCGGCTGCCTAAATTTTCCTTTTTCGGCAGGGGAGTGCAAGCATGGGCTCGCATCTTTTAGGGGCGACCCGCCGTATGACGGGCGTGCCTCCTAAGGACTTACTGTAGAAAGGAGTTCCAAAGGTGCGTTTAAGCCTACTCGGTGCTAGCGCCGCGGTCGCGGCAGGCCTAGCACTCTCAGCGTGCTCCGGCGGTACCGGCTCGGCGCCGGGCACACCGTCGTCGGGCGCGCAGGTCCAGGCGATGAGTCAAGGCCACAAATTCGTGACTCGCCCGATGCCCGGGGTCAAAATGCTAACGGGTCTTCAGTGCGGAAGCCAGTACAACTTCTGCTTCTACGTCACTAAGGGCGACACCGGACCATACGTGGAAACTTCAGACGACACCTCGCCACTGTACAACGTGGGGGAAATCGTCAAAGCCAAGAACGGCAAGCGTGACAAGAAGTTCCACGATTACTTCTATCCGGATCCAGGTGACCCAACCTACCAGTACATCAACTATAAAGGGAAGGTTCCGAAGCAGCCGGGCTCGGTGAAGTACGACGACATCTACTGCATTTCGTTCACCCCAAGCGGTTGCACCAACGGCAGCGGCAGCATTTTACATCTCGGGATCGCTATCGAATAATAGGCGCCGCAGGGCCAAAACAACCAACCGAAAAAAGAGGGGGTCCGGCATACGCCGGGCCTCCTTTTGTAAGGTGGGTCCCGTCAAGAGTTGCTATCGCGCCGGATGCGTCGGCCTCGGCCGTCGCATGGCGGGAGCGAGTGGTAAGCGGTCGTTCTCGGCATCGAGCGGATGAGCCACGATGCGATAGTCGAATTCCAAGCTTGAGCGTCCGTGCTCGGTTTCGCGCACTTGGAACGCCGACGCCGTCTTCATGCTCACGTAGAGCCCTCGCGTATCGCCGAGCGGCGTGAGGAAGACGTAGTACCACTTGCGGTCCATCACTGAAGCAAAGGCGGGATTGATCGCCACGTTTGCGATTCCGCGGTACATCCGCGCCGTTCCGACATCTTCGATCGTTGCCGTCGCCGACTCCGCCGCATACGCGAGAACGTGTTGACCGTCAGCGTTCCTATGCCGAGTACGCAGGTTCTTGACAACGGCGCCGCCCGTGCATGCTAATGTCGCGTTGTAGTCGATCGTGCAAAGACCGTTGGTCGAGGCATTATACCCTTCAAAGATGTACGTATTCGAGCTGTCAGCCTTCGCCTCGAGCGCCTCGTAGAAGTTCGTCGTGTCGGCCGATTCTGCATACACGCCATCCCCGCTGCCCGATGACATCCCACGCTGGATACCGGCGACGCCGGAGGCTCCGCTCCCGGTAGAATGGCCTTCGACGCCGTTGTCGCTTGATGACGTTCCATAGACGCCCTGACCGTTTGAAGAGCGGCCATATACGCCGTGGGCCGAGCCGCTCATCCCGGTGCTGATCCCCGATGTACCCGAGTTCCCATTAGTAGAACTGGTGACACCGTGAACGCCATCGGCGATTGCGCCGACGCCATAGACGCCCCACGTGCTGCTGCCGCTAGACTTCCCTTGTATGCACGCCGTGCCGCTGCTGCAAGTGTAGGTCTTGCTTTTGTCAGGATTGACGAGCTCGGCCCGCACGATACTGAAGCTGGAGATGGCGAGGGCCATGCCGACCGCGATCATTCCCACGACTGCAACGCGTGGCTGATGAGTGGATTGAGACATCCTTGAACTCCTTTCCGGTGTCACTGCGTCTACAACCCTATCGTAGCACCCAGGACGATCTCTGCCCACTATCGCGAAGCCGTGTTTCGGCGGTGCCGCGACGAACCGATGAGGCTTCGGAGTTCAGCCCCCTACCTTTACGGCGGTGATCTCAATTAGTGTGATCCAGCTCCGACCCATATCCGCAGAAACCTGAACCGTCGTAGTTTGCTCGACGGGAAAAAGAAAGACAAAAACGTCCCGAAGGACGATCGTTTTACCCTTGGAACGCTTGGGGCCGCCCAGATGAGGAGAGAATCGCCCTTGGCCGAACGTCTTGAGAACGCCAAGATGGAGGAACCACGAGCCAAGCCCTATCTTCGTGAAGTACGCCTGGATCGCGAGCAGATCGCTCGGCCTGATGCTTATCCATTCAGCATTCCCGCCGTGCGCGCACTCGATGGATTGACTTTTCATCGCGACGTAACGTTTCTTATCGGTGAGAACGGCAGTGGAAAGTCTACTCTTTTGGAAGCGATCGCCCTGGCGATGGGATTCGGGTCCGAAGGCGGAACGCGGAATATGCAGTTCAAAACCGCCGAAACGGTCTCCACTCTACATGATCACCTACGTATTCGGCAAAGCCTTGGAAAGCCGCGCGACTACTTTTTCTTGCGCGCGGAGAGCTTTTACAACGTTGCGACCTATGCTGATGAAGTCGGCTATTTAGGAGGCTACGAATATAAATCGCTGCATAGCCGTTCCCACGGCGAAGCATTCCTAACCATACTTAACCATAAACTGCGCGGCCAAGGCTTATATCTGTTTGACGAGCCGGAAGCTGCGTTATCACCTAGCCGCCAGATGACCGCACTTGCGTCGATTCATAGTTTGGTTGAGGACGATTCGCAATTCATCATCGCCACCCATTCACCGATCTTGCTGGCTTATCCGCGCAGCAAGATTGTACTACTCGACGCTGATGGAATGCGCGAAGTGCGCTACGAGGAAACTGAAAATTACGCGCTCACGCGCCGCTTCCTGAATGATTACCAAAGGATGGTAGAAGAGCTTATCCGCCCTGAGTGAGGGAGCTGCCTGTGGCTTCGACCGGAGCCGTGGGGCGCGGCAGCGAATGATGCCAAAGGCTGTTGCGTTCAGCGAGCGAGGAGCAAAGCAGATGGAAAGTTTGAAGCGGTGAAATTGGTAAAATGAGAATATGAGCGAAATGAGTTTATCGCGCCTTCGAAATATCGCGGTCGCCGCGGCCTTCGCGCTCACCATCTACCTGTGCACAGGCACCACTCCTTGGAGTGCTCGCGCTGATGCGGCGTGTCTCGCCGCTCAGGCATCGTATACCGTGACGGTTCCAGGGCGCCCTTTTGGCGTGAGGGAACTGCCCGACTCCACCACGGCATTTGTGTCCATAAATCCGGAAACCCCGGTACAGGTACCAGGGATAGCGGTGCTCAAGTGCACCGCCGGACGCTTCGTCTATACTCATACGATTCCGTTGTCACCACAACCAACTGGCTTGGCGCTAACGCCCGACGGAAAGCTCCTCATCGTCGCCGACGACTCATATATCGCACTTTTGCGCACGGACCGATTCTCGGAAGACACTAGCAATGCCATCACCTACGTTAAAGCGGAACGCGGAGATATCGAGGACGATGACGCCGGCGCGGTTTACGTGAGCGTCACGCCCGACGGCCGCTATGCCTTTGTTAGTGAAGAACAAGCCGGGACGCTTACAGTGGTCGACCTCTTAAAGGCCGAGGCCGCCGGTCCCGAAAGCGCGATCGTCGGAGATATCGACGTGGGAGACGCTCCAATTACGACGCTGTTCTCGGGCGACGGCAAAACGCTTTATGGGACAATCGAGCGGGCGAGCCAACGACTAGCATATCCGCGGAGTTGCAGAGCAGAGGGCGCAGCTCCCCGCGATCCCAGGCGATTTCCTCCCGGAGCTATATTCTCTTTGGACGTTGCCACTGCCGAACGAGCCTCTGGCGCAAATTTACGGTTCGCCGCGTCACAATGCAGCAGTGTAAGAATGGCGCTGGTTCCCGGTGGGCGCCTGGCATGGGTGACAAATCGCGCATCCGGTTCGGTCAGCCTTTTCGATCTCGCAAAGCTGGTAAACGATGCGAAGTCCTCCAGGATGAACGACGTCGCCGTGGGCTCTAATCCCGTTCCAGTCGCTGTGACGCGTGATGCCCGCTACGTTTTGATAGGTATCACCAATCGCTTCGGCTCGGGAGGAACGACAGCCGGGCGTATCGTCGTTATGGACAATCATACCGCCCGCATCGTGGGGTCAATCCCGGTGGGCAAATTTCCACGCGACTTCTCGTACGGTCGCGAGCCGACGTTATTTCTTTCCAACAATCGATCCGATAGCATAACCGTCTTCAACGAAAACCTCATTCCGTCACTCATGGCAAGTCCGAAGCCTTAACTGAAATGAGCAGACAAGTAGCTATCGTGCTTTACGTGCTAGCGATGGCGGCCATCATCGTTGGTGTAGATTTCATGCTCTTCAGAAACCGATTCTGGGAACGGCTGATAGCGAACATTGGAATCATCTTGGTGTTTGCAGCGTTCTACCTGCGATTCCTGAGGCGTCCTTGAACAGAGACGGACACTGCTAAGGAGCGGGCATCGAGGCGCGCGTAACGCGACCGTCGAGCGTTCCATGAATCACGGCGACGGCGTTTCTGCCGCTCGTCGTCCACTCGGCATCGAGCGAGCCGGTGGCGCCGTCAGCTAACGTCAGCACCGCCTCGGCTCGCGCGGTTCGCGCGTCGAGGTTGGCCGAACCGCTAACCGCCAGATCCTTCGTCCAACGAATCGCCGAAAGCAGCACGCGCGTTCCACCATTTTTGGGCTGCGCGGTGTAGGAGCCGCCGCGTAAACCCAAACTCGCGCTCAAGCTGAACGCGTAGGATCGCGCGAGGACGTCGGCCGCGGCAAGCGTCGCCGCCGCAGCCGCCCGGAGTTCCGCCGTCGTCGCTTGGTTACCGCGAAGCGGCGTTGCGGGTTCCACCTCGTCGAGCGTGCGCGCGAACGATGGCACGAGATGGAGCGCCGGGACGTGCGCGGCACAGCCCGCGTCAACGTGCTGCGTCAGCGTGAACCGTCGCACGATCGCCGATGCGCACCCGTAGAAATCATCGAGTGCGGTGACGTGACCGGTATTGGCGACGATTACCTGCGTCGCGCGCGGAAAAAGCTGCACCGCGCGCGCGCCTTCGGCCGGCGTCGTGGTCGTGTCGAGGTCGCCGTTCAAAACCAGCACGGGTACGCGCGGGAACTTCGTATGGGGTGGCACGGGGTGCCCGGCCGGATGCTGGAGTGACGCAACCGGCCAGGTCGTGCACAGCGGAACGTAGGCGTAATCGAGCGGCATGCCGAGGAACTCGTCGAGCGTAAAAGGTGCGTAGATCGTCGGATGTTCCTCGCGCTTTCGTTCGAGCGCGTGGTGCCACCCGATCGTGCGCGCGGGCGGCTGTAAGCGCATGTCGTACGCTTGCGGGTTGTCCGAGCAACTCGCGGCTACGAACAAACCCTGACTGTACGCGCGTGCATGACCTCCGGCGCCTTCTTCCTCGGCATATGCTTCGTCGGCGAGGCGCCGCAGCGGCTCGCGATCGTCGTTAAGAACGTAGGCGCGCGCGGCAGCATCGAGGTCGCGGTATGTCAGCGGATCGAGCCCCGCTGAATCCATGATAAACGCGACGTCCGATGCCCTGACGCCCACGTGCTCTGCGCGCAGCTTCGCGAGCAACGCTTTGATGCGGTCGTGCGTCGCGCCGCGCCGCGACGCACAAACCGGAGAACGCTGGCACGCAATATCGAATGCCGACCGCATCGTCGGCCCCTCGCTCGGATACCAGGGATTGCCGCCGATCACTTGATACGCGCCGTCGAGCACGAGCGATCGCACCTGCTCGGGATGGCGCCCGGCAAAAGCCTGCACGAAGAACGAGCCGTACGAATCGCCGTACATATCGACTTTGGGGATGCGCATCGCGACGAGAACCTTGGCCATGTCGTCGGCCGCGATCGCGGTGCCATAGAGATCCGACCGGTGTCCGAGCTTGTGGCCGCAGCGCGTAACCGCTTGCAGCATCATCACCGGCGCGCGCTGCAAAGGGTTACAAACAATTGCGCTGGCGGCTCCGGTTCCTCGATTGTCAACGAGCAACAAGTTTCGCGTTTCGAGCAGCGGCGCATAGAGCGCGTGATAGTACGAACGCGACCCGATCGAGGGATAGCCGGGGCCACCTTCGACGGCAACGATGGTGCCTTCGTTGCGCGCCGTCCGGTTTGCTCGAGGCAGCCACGCGATGGCGATGTCGATGGTTCCGGGCACGCGGCCGGCCGGGTCGAGTGCGACGCGCAGCGCCCCACAATAGTAGCCGCCCTCAAACGGACAGCGATGCAGCTCGACGGAGCCGACACGCAAGCGGCTCTCGCCCACCGCGCCGAACGGGCTGGATAGCGGCAGCGAGCGAAACGGCGCGCATCCTACGACGGAGCACAGAAAAGCCGCCGCTACAATTCCGCTTTTCACCGTCACCGAGGGAAGCTAACCGTTTGCGCTTCTGGACCGCCCGAACCGGGCCAGAAAACTTTCGCGGGATCTCCGCCCGCCGGGTATTTCCAGACCCGCTCTGCCGGCAGATTGAAGCCGGTGAGCGTTCCCACGAGCGTCTGCTTCCGGTAATCGTAAACGTACACGTCGTTGCTGACCTAATCTGAAACGTAGAGCAGTGGAAGTTCGGTGCGGCTCTCGCGCCGTCCCGCGGCAGCATTCCGGAGAGCGGCTCTGCGGCGCTGTTTTACGTTAGTGGGGGGAGAGACGTTACCCCTCTTTGCGTATGGCGAGATGACTAATCCTTGATCCAGTGGTGCGGACCGCCACCGCAGCGGGGTAGACTTGAAGGATAACCGGTCGTGTTGTCTTGAGCCTTGATGATGTACTGAAGTGAGCCAAAGCTGCCGGCATCGAAATTCGAAGCATACATCTCATCGGCCAAGACGTACCGGCTTGCCATATCGAGATACGGCTTTATCTCAGTCCGCGGCACGTAGGCGTACGGCGGATACTTGATCGGACGGAGTGGATTGCCCGGCTTGTCGCACGTCCACCGCTCTTTATTGAAGCCGTTCATCCGGCAGTTCGTGCCGGGGATTGATCCCGAGCCGTTGCATGCTTCTCGCTCGTGGTCGCCACGGCGTCTGGGATCTTTCGCGGCCGCAGCGGCGTGCCCTCGGCATGGCGCCTTCGAGCGCTCGCCGAAGGGTGGGCGGTCGTGCGCCCTCAATCGCACTCGCCACCCTGGCTCATGGTGCTCTGTCTCGCCGGCATGGTTCTATGGGCCTACAACATGTTTATCGTTCACACCAATGGAACGGGGACATCGGTTTTCCCGACGGCAGCTGGGCAAGGAACAGTGTCCGTGCGCCCAGACTCGGGGGCGGCGCGTGCGGGACTTCGCTCCGGCGATGTGGTCGATCTTCGTGCCGCGTCACCCGCGGAGCGATGGGAGTATTGTTGCATTCAGCCGACCGGCGAACCCGTCACATATTTTGTGGTTCGAAACGGCCGCGACACACCAGTGAATATAGTCGTTCCACCGCACGCGCGGTTACTGCCCGAAGAGTGGCTCATTGACTTCAGCATCCCATGGATGCTTCTTTTCGCGGCCATCATTTTCTCAAGCGCGAATAGCCGGCGCGCACACATCCTCGGACTGTTATTGCTGAGCTGGGCGCTGAGCAATCAGCTCTCGCACGGGTCTTTGTGGACGCCTTGGGTACAGCTAAGCTTTGTCGCCGATACGATCAATTACGCGCTCAATTCGTTTCAGGTCGTGCTGCTCGTGGCGTACGCCGCTACCTTCGGAGCACCCGGAAGGGTGCAGCGCATCGTCAGCTGGGTACTGTTAGCGTCTGCGGCGCTGCAATTCGTTCTCTTCATGGCAGCAGACGTTTCAATCGTCGCGGGGACCCCATGGCTCTTTGGTCACTCCGAAATTACATCGGAGCTGCTGTTTTCGGCGAACCTCGTAGGCTGCGCCTTGCTGCTGTTGTTCACAATTCCGGGCGCCGGGCGGGAGCGCAGCATCCTGATCTGGACTGCCGTGCCGATCGCTGTCGTCTGCTTTACGCTGGCTTTCATCGTGACGCTCCGCGTCGTCTGGCCGGATGCTCCGCAGGCGCTGTGGCGCGCTGCCCTAATTGCAGTGGACGTGGGATTCTTCGTCATGCCGGCCGGGCTGACATATGCCGTTCTCGCTCGACGCGTGCTCTCGGCGGAGTTCATACTCAACCGCGCCGCGGTTTTTTCCGGCGTTTCTCTCATTATCGTCGGCGCGTTCATGCTGATAGAGTGGGCGATGGGCGGTTGGCTCGAGGGCGCGAGTCACACCGCGAGCTTGGCCGTCAACGGTGCAGTCGCCATCGCGCTGGGCATGTCGATTCGGCTGGTTCACGGGCGCGTGGAGCGCATTCTCGACACGGTATTCTTTCGCAAGCGCCACGAAGATGAAGACGCGTTACGCACGTTCGCACACGAGGCCGGCTTCTTCACCGATCCGCAGGTCTTAATGGAGCGCACCGTAGCGCTGCTCGAAAAACACGCCGACGCATCGCACGTGCGCTTCGTCACCGATGAAGGTGACGATCCCGCGATGGTCACACTGCGGGCGACGCACAAGCCCGTTGACCTCACCACGGTAGAAGGCACGTCAATCGAAGGCGAGTGGGCGTATCCGATGGTATCGAGGGGGCGCATGCATGGCGTGCTGGTCCTGGGTCCGAAGCGTTGTTCTGAATCGTACGCGCCGGATGAATCCGAGGCGATCATGCAAGTCGCGCATGGCGTAGCAAATGCCCTGGGCGTAGCGAGCGCGCAGAACGATGGCGTGCTGGCCCGCATCCACGACTTGCTGGACACCCTGCCGGATCGGCTGGCCGAACGCCTAAGAACCAGTTAGCGCCCTGTCGGCCCAGCCACCGTCAGTACACGCCGGGAATAAGGCGCGACGTGCGCGCGCGATAGGCCGCATACTCGACACCGAACTGCGAGGCGAGTAGCTGTTCTTCTGAGTTCATGCGCACGATGATGATCGGAATCAGAATCGCTGCGAGCAGCACCCCGAGGCCGGAACGAAAGGCGAGCGCCCAGCCGAAGGCGCTGAGCAGAAGCCCCAGATAACTCGGGTGGCGGATGACGCCGTAGAGTCCCGCGGTGACCAGCGTGTGCTCAGGCTGAATGGCCACGAGCCCGCTAAAGCGGTTCCCCAGTATGAAAACCGGGGCGATGCGAAGGATGCCGCCGACCGCCACGATCGCGACGCCGATCCAGCGTGTTGCCTCACCGTCGATCGTCCAAAAGCCGACTCGGTCGCTCCACGCGGGAAGGTAAGCGGAGACCAGGCCGATCGCGACCACCGCGACGACCACCCAGCGATTTCCGCGATCCTCGCGCACGCCGGGGCTGACGTTACCCCCGGCAAAGACCGCCGCGATCGAAAGAATGAAGAAGATTGCGGCTAGCGCGATGAGCGCCGAATGTGAAAGGAATGCGGCGAGGCCGCCGAGGCCAACCACCGACAGCCCGAGATAGACGGCGGTTGAGATGACGACGAGCGCGAGCCGAGCGGTCAGTTTCATTCCGGGCGACGAAGGCTTGACGCGTTTGAAGACCAATACATCGTTTTTCGCTACTTCGAGGAGCTTCGCCGATGAACCGCCAGCACGTGTTCCCTGTCACCGCTGCTACTCTCATCGTCGCGTTGTTGCTTGCCGGATGCCGCAGCAGTTTGGGCGGCTTACCGGCGTCGTCGCCGCTTGCCTTGCAGCAAAACGCTGCCGGGGAGATCGCCTCGGGCGAGTCGGCCTCCGGGCCGAGGGCGTCGACGCGCGCGATGCCCTTCGGCCATATCGGACATGCCAACACCGTTACGGCCGACATGCCGGTTCCGCGTCCCGATACGAAGCCGTGCGTCGCGAAGCTCTTCGATCACTACGTCTTCAAGAATTTCAGCAACAAGACGTTCGACTACAAACCGCCCACGCAATGCCCCGGACCGTGGGCAAAGGTCGTCTTCAACTTCGACGTCCGTGTCACCAAGGGCGTGCAATACGATCGCACCGGCATCATCTGGGTAGATGGCGCGGTCGTCTATTTCGGCAGCACCGCCGAACCTTCGCCGACGCTTGGCCCGCATTGGCACGTCGAACGCGATGCGACCGATCTCTCGGCGCTCTTCAACCAGAGCTCGCAAGGTCAAGTCGAGCTATGGAACTGTTACTGCCCGCCGACTTACCCCGGCTACCAGATCGGCACCGCGTACTTGCAGTTCTATCCGCCCGACAAGAAGTATCCGGCGCCGCGCGTCCCCGATCAAGTAATCGGCATCCCCTACAATCCACCGCTGGGCGGTGTCGCGACGCTGCCGCAAAACAAGATGGAGATCCAAACGACGCTTCCAAAGAACATCGAACGCGCTTATCTTGACCTGTACCTACAGTCACAGAATAAAGAAGAGCAGTGGTTCATGTGCGCACCGAGCGATGTCTGGCGTCATTCGAAGCAGGAGCTCGGATTTTGCCGCAACACACCCTTCCGCGAGGGCATGGTCAGCATCGATGGCCAGGCCGCCGGACTCGCGCCGATCTATCCATGGATTTACACCGGCGGTATGGACCCGTATCTCTGGTTCCCGATTCCAGGCGTGCAGACGCTGGAGTTCGTGCCGTCGCGCGTTGACCTCACGCCCTTTGCGGGGGTGCTCTCGAACGGATTGGCGCAAACGATCGACGTGCGGGTGATCCGCGCCTTTAATTACTTTAGCGGCGCGGGCGATCTGCTGCTCTACCTCGATCCGAACCAAACGACGACCAGTGGTGCGGTCACGACCGACACGCTGCCCTCGAAAATCGAGCCTGACGTCCGCAACGCGATCGTCGAGACGGGCGGCACCGGACTCTTTGGCGGCCCAACGGAACGCGGCACGGTTACGACCACCAGTCGTACGCACTACGTCATTTCGGGTTACGTCAACACGTCGTCCGGGACAATCCAGACGACGCTGACGACCACTGCGCGCTTCGTTAACGGCATGAGCTTCAACTACACCGCGAAGAGTTACGTGCAACGCGCTGCGCAGACGACGCGTTTTGACACGACCACGACCACGCAAAACGGTTCGATGAAAAAGACGGTCTCGGAATCGTACGACTATCCTCTCTCAATAGGCTATCCGATCTTGCCGACGAGCACCGGCTTCAAGTTGCCGATCAAAGTCTATCAAGGCTATAACGTCCAGCGTGGTGGGCTGCAAATCTCGAACACCGTGGACAGCAGAGACCAGATGATTTTCGACAAGAGCTTCAATTGGATCGGCGTGAAGAACGGGGCTTCATTACAGCTTTACACCTATCAATCGAAGAGCCCATCGATTTGCTACGGGAAGGAGCTCAAGTCGAAGAACAACCTCGTCACCTCGATCAGCGCGCCCGGCTGCGCGGCCCAACCCCCGCCACCCCCACGCTAATGCCAACACTGCGCTCGCTCAGGAGAAACTTCGGCGCAGCACCGCATTCGAAGGACGGCCTGCCTTGTCAATGGAGCCGCAACCGCACAGCGTCGTCGCGATGAGGCCGGTGCGAGCGCGCGGAGCGCTTTGTTCCTTGGCCTGACCGATCGCTGGGGCGTTGCTGCCGAGGTCGTCATAAACGACATAAATCGCGTGGAGCGTTGCTATCGTTCCTCCATTTTGGAGGAAGCGCGACTCGGCTTCAACCGATCCTAATGCGCGAGGCTCACCGTTGCACCGATCGGGTAGTTTTCACCGCCGATCGTCAGGATCGCGCTGCCACCCGACGGATAGTCCCATATCAGCGTGTTTCCGCCGTACTCGTTCGGCCCGATCAAGCGCGTGCCGTCGCGGTGCTTTCGTGAGCTGTCGACGAGCGGAATCCAGAACTGTGAGACTTGCTTCGAACCGGTAAGCACCATCGTGTTGACCGTGGTGGCGGCGCTTCCCTTAATCGCAAAATCGTAGACGGTGCTCGTGAAGTTGTGCTTGACCGCGACCTGATCGCCGACCGCGAGGTATTTGCCATCCCATTGCACGCCGCCCGGTAAGTAGATCGTCTCGTCTATGCTGATGAAGTTGAGGCTCTTGCCGCCCTTCGCCAACTCGCCGAGCCCGAAGACGCTGCCCTGCGTCTCGCCGTCGACGAACAGATTACCTTTGTTGTCGTATCCGCAGAAATAGTAATAATAGATGTTTGGATTGGAATACGATGTCGGCGAACCGCTGGCGTGCGGATAGACGGTGACGTTGCCGATCCCGTCGCTGGCGCCCCACTCGTTGGCGACCGCGAGATCGCCCGACTTCGGATCGACGGAACAACCGTTGACCCGGCCGTCGGGATCGTTCAGCGTGCGGATCGGCGACGTGCCGCCGTGAGCGTACTCGGTGATCTGGTGCACGCCGTAGCTCGTGTCGTTCGTAACGTAAACGTCGCCCGTTTTATCGACGCAGAGCCCTTCGGGGTTAAAGAAGCCCGTCAGTTCCCCGACCAGTTTGTAGCCGTGGCCGTACGTATAAATGAAGACCGCCTGCGCGTCTAGATCGGAGATGTAGAGGAGATCCTGACGCTTAGCCTGCGGAAGGACCCACGACGCTCCAACCGCCCCATGCGCGGGGACTTTAGCGTTTGCCGGCGCGACCGGCGGCTGCAGCGAAGCTCCCGGGCCGGAACATCCGGCGAGAATGCCGCCGAGAACGAAAATTGCAAACGCGAAACGGTACGAACGCATAACACCTCCGACGTTGATAGCTAGTCTAGCATAGCAGTCGTAACGCCACAGTTCTGTGGATAAGAAGCGGACTTCACTCCGTTTCGCCTCGGAAGCCGCGGAAAAGTTGGTAGATCGGGGCGGATAATACGGCCAAGGCGGGCGCGGCCGCCCTTCGACTGCGCGAGCCGAGCGCAGCCCGGCTCGCTCCGCTCAGATGACAAGGGGTACGAATGAGCGAGAGGATCGGCTATTGCGCGCCGATCCTCTGGTTCGCGTTGTTCATCAGGTAGATCTTGTCCGCGTGGCGGGCTCCCAGCGCGGACTGATCGTAGATGATGCCCACATACTGGCCCGCTTTGATCTTGCCCATCTGGTACGTCGTCTTGCCGTCGGCAGAGAAGACTTGATCGAACTTCGGCAGGATCAAGAAGCTCAAGGTCTGCTTCGTCTTTGGATCCTGGACCTTGATGTTGTCGGACGAGACGTGGACCGTTATGCCGTAGAATGTCGAGGTCTGTGCGGCCGCGGTGAACTGGGGCGGGGCTGCGAGCATCCCAATGGCGACCGCCGTCGCGGCGGCGCGAAGAATTGAAACGTGCATCATGCTCGTGATGTTACCCAGGGGCCGGGCGGTCTATGCCTTGGAACCGGCGAACCGCACGGAAATGGATGCAATGCTCTTTGCGGATGGCGGCTCGCGCGGGAATCCCGGGCCCGCCGCGAGCGCCGCGGTGCTGCTCGATCCCGGCGGCGAGCTTATCGAGGAGATCGGCGCTTACCTTGGCGTTGCGACGAACAACGTTGCCGAGTGGACCGCGCTCGTTTTGGGACTCGAAGCAGCCGCGAAACGCGGCATCCGGCGGCTCGGCGTTCGGTTGGATTCGGAGTTGGTGGTGAAGCAGCTCGGCGGTGAGTACCGCGTGAAGCACTCGGGCCTACAGCCGTTGTACGCTCGTGCCCGCCGGCTGCTGCGCGACTTCGCCGAGGTCGAAATCCGACACGTTCCGCGCAAGCAAAACGCCTTGGCCGACGCGCTGGTGAACCGCGTGCTCGACCAGGAAGCGCAACCGCGGGTAAAGTAGGCGCTCGTCATGCGGCGATTCCCGATCGAGATCTTCATCGTAGTGCTGGCGGTGGTCATGCTGTTTCTCGGCTGGCGTATCTATGGAACGGGCGAGATGGGACGCTTCGGGCCGGCACTTCACGCGCAGAGAGCGCCAAGTCAACTCTACGCCCGGCTCAACATACGCTACCCCAAGGCGCCGATCTACGAAGAAGAGTACAGCATGTCCGATATCGAGGGCGTTTCAACCTTCCGTTACCGGATTCGTGGCTTCGACGGACACGAGATTACGGTGAACGCGCCGCCGGCGCGGGTTTACGACGTAAGCTTTTTCTTCGGCAAACTCGATCAAGACGGAATTTGGCAGCTCCCAAATAAGCCGCCGCTTCCAAACGCGGACGCGCACTATACGGTCTACGTGAAGCAGCTTGCCGATTACCGGCAGGGCGCACGGACGGTAACCTTCACCAACCCCGACTATTGGGCGGTGAAAGCCCGCCAACAGTATGAGATCGATCTCTCTAAGGGCATCCCAAAGGATCTCGTGCACATCCAGAGCGAGCAAGCCGGAGATCGCCAATATCAACAAATCGTGAGCGACTTTCGCGATTTCGGACCCGACGAGTTTCGGCACAACGTTCAAGTTGCGCAAGCGCGCATTCGCCGGACACACGGTTAGGGGTGAATCACCGCTTCGCTCTTCGCGCCGCCGCGCTGATCGCGTTGCTCGGCGTCCTCGCTTTTGAGGGATACAAGGTCGTCGAGAACCCATCGAATCAACTCTTCGGCAAAACGCTCGTCAGCGGTCCGAAGAACGAGCGCGTCGTCGCACTCACCTACGACGACGGTCCAAATCCGCCGTATACCGATGAGATTCTGGCGGTGTTGCGGGCCGAGCACGTGCGCGCGACGTTCTTCGTTGTGGGTCGCGCGGTGCAGGCATATCCGCGGGTCGCTCGGCGCGAGGTTCAGCTCGGGAATGCGATCGGAAATCACACCTGGAGCCACGGGCACCTGCTGCTCTACGACGGAACCCGCCTGCGCCGGACGCTGCAACGAACCGACCAGGCAATCTTCGCTGCGACCGGCGTGCACACCCGAATCATGCGGCCGCCGTTCGGCGCGCGCGATTGGCTCGTGCTAGCTGAGGTGCGTAAACTTGGGTACACTCCGGTCATGTGGTCGGTGCCACTCGCGAACGATTGGGAGTACCCGCCGGCAAGGGTCATCGCGAATCGTGTGCTGCGCTATGTCGCCGACGGTTCGATCGTCGTCTTGCACGACGGTAACGAAGGGATCGTCTGTTCACGCGGCCGAGCGTCGGCACGCGTCTGCGATCGAAGCGCCGACGTCGAAGCGACGCGGCTAATCATCCAAGCGCTCAAACGCGATGGTTACCGTTTCGTTACCATTCCCGAGTTATTGCAGCGAGCGCCTCAGTGGTCTATGCGTACAGACGGCCGTGCCAGCGAATGAATCCGTCCGCGTGGCGATGCGCCGGGTCGTGATGCGTCCAGTGGACAACAGGTAAGCGCCCAGGATCGTGCACGAGTTCGCCCCGTATCTCGACGCGGTCGCCCGCTTGAACCGGGCAGCGGGTCGCGATGCTGATGTTGTCGACAACCTCGAGCCGGCCGGCGCTGCTCTGCACGTCGAAGGCCTCGTGCATCGCATGCGAGCGCGAGCCGTAGAAGAACCGTGGCGCGGACTCGACGGTCGCGTCGAAGTCGACCCAGGCCGGCGCCGTACCGGCGTATGCTGCCGCGAAATCCATCGTCGGTTTCATCACGCGCACCCGCCGGTTCAACAAGACCCGCGTGCAGCGAAGCGAAGTGAGTGCGCGCAATGAGAACGATCCGTACGGTGCGCTTGCGAATGGCACCGGTTACCTCGGCCAATGCCGGCGTGCTCTGGGAAGTGCTCCAGGCGCCGGATCTCCGGGATTATCAGGACCTGCCCGACGTCGACCGGACACAGTTCCTGCGTGTGGTTGGCGCGCGACCGAAACGCTTCGGCGCCGGAGTGGTGGGGCGGTTCGAGTGGCTTCTCTATTACGCAGACGGCAACGACGATGTGCTCGGCTGGGTCTCGTTACGCATCGGCGACACGAATCGGTCGAGTGCCGAGGTTGGGTATAGCGTCGTGCGCGCGTTTCGGGGCCAAGGCATCGCAACGGAGGCCGTCGGGGCGCTCGTCGAAGAGGGATTCACGCGCGCACGTTTGCGCGAGATACGCGCCTACTGTTTACCCGAGAACACGTCGTCGCGTGCCGTCCTGCGTCACAACGGGTTTGAAGAGTCTGGAACCCTTGCGCGCGGAGCGACCGTTCAGGGCAAACCCGTCGACGTGATCCTTCACTCGCTCGATCATGAGCGCTGGCGCGCGGGCGTCACCGCGAACCTTGAGGCCACTCGATCGTAATTCCGGCGCGGTGGAATCCGGCATATCGCCCCGAGAGGTCGCCGCGCAGATAGGCGAGCAACGGCTCGCGCACGACTGCCACGACGATTCGTTCCTCCACTTCTGAAATCGGCACCCACTCGACCGCCGCAACGTGGTCGTCCTCCCCCCTGTCGTCCCGAGCGGATCGAGCGCCCTGTAAAAGGATGACATTAAAGGTCACGTTCAAATAGTGCGTCGCGCCGTCGTAACTCTCGCTGACGTAGGCAACGTCGTCCGCCTTGACGTGCAGTCGCGTCTCTTCGAAGACTTCGCGGGCCACGGTCTCGGCGAGCAGCTCGCCGGGCTGTTGCCGTCCTCCGGGGAGGTTCCATAGCGGTTGCGGATGATTCGCGTAGCGCGATGCCACCATCAGGAGTCGCTCGTCACGTACGAGTAAGCCTGTTGCCAACGCAATCACGGCAGCGTTCCTTCGATGGTTGCCAGCGTTAACGATGCGGTCTTCTCCCACGTGAAGGCCGCCGCGTGGGCGCGTCCGCGCCGGCGCAGGTCGGCCGAATAGACCGGGTCCCCGGCGACGCGTAGAATCGCGGTCGCAAGCGCCGCATCGTCGCCAGGCGGCACGTAGCAGGCCGCATCCCCGCCCGCCTCGGGAACGGCGGACGCGCTCGACGCGATGACCGGCGTGCCGTAGCTCATCGCCTCGAGGACCGGAAGCCCGAAACCCTCATGCCGCGAGGGAAAGACCAGCGCAACGCTGCCCCGATAGAGCGCGGCGAGCGTGTCGTCGTCAACGTGCCCGACTCCGGTGACGCGTACGCCGGGCGGCAGCTCCCATCCGTCGAGCTGCGTCGTCGCGACCAGCCTCAGCTCCGGCCGTTCGCGCGCGACCCGCGCCATCGCCGCCAGCAGCACGTCGAATCCCTTGCGATACTCGGCCGTCCCGACGTAAAGCAGGTACGGCCCAAATGCCGCGACACCGAGCGCAACGGAAACGGGGCGTCGCGGCGCATTGACGCCCAGCGGAATCGGCACCAAGCGATTGGGTGAAATCTCCAACTCGCGCGCGAGTTCCCGCTGCGCGAAACGCGAGTCCGTAATCAACGCGCGGCATCGCTGCGCGGCCGCGCGAAAAATGGTTTGCGTCGCCGGCGCATAGTTCGGAACCACAAAATTCGAGGCATCGTGCAACGTCGCGGTCGCGGGCAGGGTAAAGTTCGTCCAACTGCAGCCGTTAAACGGAAACCAGAGAGCGTCGAGGTCCGCTCGTCCGTGGAAACGCCGCGATACCACGCGATACGGCCGGCCTTCGACTTCGCGCAAGTACCGTTGTCGCACCGTCCAGGTGTGCCATTCCGGAACGATCAGCGTTACCTCGACCCGATCGCGGTCGCGTTCCCACCAGACGCGGAGAATCTCTCGCAGATACCGGCCGATCCCGCGCCGATCGCCGGGCAAGTTCCACGCGTCGACGCCGAGCCCGATCACCGCACGACTTCGCGAAAGATTGCCACATGCTGCTCGACGCTGCGCTCCCAATCGAAGCGCTTCGCCTGCTGCAATCCAGCGACGCGTAACCGTTCGCGCAGCGCCGCGTCGTCCACGACGCGTCGCAACGCTGCAGCCCACGCATCGGCGTCGTCGGGCGGCACGTAGAGTGCGGCGTCGCCGCCGACTTCGGGCAGCACGCTCGCGCCCGAAGCTACGACCGGCGTTCCGCATGCCATTGCTTCGAGCATCGGCATGCCGAACGTTTCGTGATACGAGGCGAGTGCGAGGGCGAGCGCGCCGCGATAACAGGCGCGCAACGATTCCTGGCCGCCGGCGATAAGATCGTCGCCCAGATTGCCCGCGTGAATCACGCCCGGGAGCTGCGGTGCGCGCGCCCCGGCGATCGCGAGCAGCGGTCCGTCGCCGCGCGGCCATGCTTGGCGAAATGCTTCGTACAGCAAGGGAAAGTTTTTTCTCGGTTCGCCGATTGGGTCGCCCACGAAGAGTAAGAAGGGACGCTCGCTTAGCTTCGGTGGTAACGGCTCGGGCTTCCCGGGCTCGAACGACGCGTCGACGCCGTGCGGGACGACGTCGATCCGATCGAGCGGTACGCCGAGCAACGCATGCACTTCATCGCGTCCAAACGCGGATACGGCGATAACCCGCGCGGCGCTCCGCGCCGAGCGAAGAAACGGCCGCTGCGCGTGGTCGCGGCGTTTCGGATCGGGATCCGGATAGCGGAAAGGGACGGCATCGTGTATCGTTACGACGCTTGGCAGTCTCGAAACAAAGAACGTGCCGTTCGCGGGATGCCAGATGGCATCGAGCTCATGGCCGGCCCGCGCGCTCACCGCAAACGCTTCGCTTCCGAGCGCACGGGCGTACGCCGCGCGCTGCCGTTGCGGAAACGGCCCGTCGGCAAGCAGCGTCAGCGCCACATCGTCACGCGCAGCGAGCCGGCGCAGCACCGCGCGCGCATAACGCCCGATGCCGCGAGTATCTTCGGCAATCACTCGCGCGTCGACGGCTAAGCGCAAAGGCGGCATGGCGCCGACTTCGAAGCCCTCCTCATGGTGTCATCCTGACCGGAGCGCCAGCAGGGCGCGTAGTCGAAGGGCGGGTAGCGGCGCATCTCATCTTGGGCGCGCGCGAAGAACCGTTCTTGAGCGCGATGCTTGCGTCGATCTCCGATGCGGCCGCCACGCTGATCGTCAACGACAACGGGCCGGAACCATCGCCGCACGCGGGCGCGCTGGCCGCGAGCGTGTTCGGGCGGGAAGGACGGTTAATCGTCGACCGCACGCCGTTCACGGACTTTGCCGCTGCGCGCAACTGCTGCCTGCGTCTCCATCACGAGCATGGCGCGGGTGAATGGGTTGCCTTCATCGATGCCGATGAAGTGCACTGGCCCGGCATCCGCACGATCGCGGCGCGGCTCGATCGCGTTCCGGCACGTTACGATTTCGTCGACGGCTACACGTGGCATTTCTTCGGATCGTTCGACTACTATACGTCGATCGAGCGCCGGATGATGTTCTTTCGCTATCGTCCCGAGCTGCGATGGGAAGGTGCGGTGCACGAGCGTTTGAGCGGCCTTCGCGGCGGGCGAGTGGCGCTGCCCTACCGGTACGCACACTACGGCCATACGCTCGAACCCCGCCGGCACGCCGAGAAAGGGCGTCACTATTCATCCCTCGGCGCACCGGGGAACGTGCTGCGCGAGGAAGAACTCGATAGTTTCGACGTGGTGCGTTATTTCACGCCAGTCTACCCGCGACTGCTCCGCTTTGCCGGGGCGCACCCCCCTGCGGCCGAAACGACCTTGAGGCGCCTAAACCTGGAGCTGGGCCAAGACCACGATCTGACCGAGCGCGTCGTGCGCGCGCAGCCGCCGGCGGTAAAGTTCCGCAATCTCGTTCGGCGCTTGAACTATGAAGTGCGCTGGCGCTCCCGGGTCTTCAACCCGCTGGCGCGGGAGTTGACGGGTTGAGGACACCGATGCAGCGACTTGGTCCATCGATCGTCCGGCGCCAGCGGCTCGAGGAATGGTTAGGGCGCTTTGCCGCGGTTCCGGTGCGGTTTCTTATCGCCCCGCCGGGCTTCGGCAAAACGATGGCCTTACTGGGCTACTTACGCCACCGCGCGGTGAACGGAAGCTATTGCGCGCTTCCGTACGACGCCGGCGCCGAGGCACTTTGGGGCAGCATTACGCGAGCGCTTGGCGTCGAACCGAAGCTCGGCTCGCACGACGACGTGCTCCGCGCGCTGCAGGCACGGGCACCGCTCGAACTCGTGCTCGATTGTGAGGATCTGCCCGCCGCCGCCGGCATTGCGTCGATCCTGCGCCTCGTCGACGATCTGCCCGATGACGTTTCGCTGCTGATCGCCTGCCGCTCGCGCGCAGCGCTCAACGCCGGCCGCTTCGTCTCGCAAGGCAGCGCCGTGCTCTGCGATGCCGAGCGACTCGCCTTCGATTCAGACGACGTTCGGCATCTCGCCGAAACATTGGGCGTACGGTTCGCGCACGCCGACGTTCTGCGAATGCTTGACGCTACCGACGGTTGGCCGCAAGTTGTAGGCGGTGCGCTCCGCAAGGCCGCCGAGGATGGCGTCGCCCTCGCGCAAGCCTTCGAGCACTGGCGACTGCGCCGCGGCCACCTGTTCAACGAATTCGTCGCCGGTGCGCTGGCGCACGTCGCCGAAAGCGACGCCGATCTCGTCTTAAAGCTCATGAGCGGCTCGCATTTCGCCGACCGCGTACAGCTGCAAGCGCTTGAAGAGCAAGGCTTGTTCGTCATTCATACGCCGAGCGGCTATCGGCCGTTGCGCGCGCTCTCGCGTAGCCGCCTCTACGATCGCTACGGACGCCGAGTCCAACCGGCTATGCCGATGCAGGTGCGTTGCTTTGGGTGGTTCTCGGCCGAAATCGAGCGCCAGCCGATCGAGTGGGTTCGGCGACGTGACGCTCAAATTTTCAAGTACATCGCGCTGCAGCCGAACGGCAGCGTTTCGCGTGCGGAACTCGCGGAAATTTTCTGGCCGCGCGCCGAGCGGCACCTAGCCGCTCAAAGTCTGCGGACGGCCTGCTCGAACATTCGGAAAGCGATCGCGCAGATCGTCGGGTTCGAGCAGGTCGAGGCCTACTTCCGCGCAGGCGAAGAGCTGGCCATCGACCTCGACAACGTGATTGTCGACGTCCATCGCTTCCTACGGCATGCCAACGACGGCGACGAGCGGTATGCCCGCGGCGATCTACGCGCGGCCTACGCGCACTATCGCAGCGCTGCGCGCGCGTATCGCGGAGATCTCCTAATTGGCGATACGCACGAAGCGTGGGTAGCCTCGCACGACGCCGACCTCAAGCGCCGTCACGAAATGCTGATGAAGCGAATCGATGAGCTCGTCGCGGCGATCGATGACGATCTTACTCGGCAGCGACCGCGACCAATGCGGGGCGCTTCGTCGGCTTGATCAGGAAGATGAGCGGTGTCGAGAGCACGAAGACGAGCGCCGTCATGCGGAAAAGATAGTTGTAAGCGATCATCGCCGACTGCTGCGCAACCATCTGCGTGAGCTGGCCGACGCTGTAGCCGTGCGTCTGCGTGACGCCCGAAGCTAAGACGTTCCAGGCGACCGCGGTCTGGTGTGTGAGCATCGTCGTAAGGATCGCGATGCCCAAGCTGCCTCCAAGCTGCCGAAGTAAGGTGAAGACGCCGGTCGCGTTGGCGAGCTCGGGAACCGGGACGTCGCCCAGCGAGATCGTCGTAAGCGGTACGAAGAGAAAGCCGAGTGCGAAGCCTTGAATGAGGCGCGGCCAGAAGACGTCCCAATATCCGGCCTGCACCGTAAGACCCCCGAGCAGCCACGTCGACCACGCAAAGAGCAGCGTGCCGAAGACGATCGAATAGCGCCCGTCGATATGATTGAGCAGACGACCGATGATCAGCATGGAAACCGCCGTTGATAACGCACCCGGCATCAGCGCCATGCCGGTGTCGAAGGCCGTAAAGCCCAGCGTTGTCTGAAAGAAGAGCGGCAAGATGAGCGCCGTGCCAAAGAGCCCAAAGCCCATGATAATGCCCAAGAACGAGCCGACTGAGAACGATCGAAACCGAAAGACGGTGAGATCGACGATGGGATGCTTGTCGCGCAAGGTCTTCATCACGAAAGTGACCAGCGCTACGGCCGATATCACGGTTAAGAGCACAATCGTCTGCGACTGGAACCAGTCGTCGCGCTCACCCTGCTCGAGCACGAACTGTAGTGACGCCAGGCCAGCGGTGAGCAAGCCCAGGCCGATCCAGTCGATGCCGCCCTTCGGCTTGGCGATGTACTTCGGGTTGGGGATGAACGCCAGCGTCATCAGGAAAGCGACGATACCGATGGGGATGTTGATGTAGAAGATCAGCGGCCAGCTGGCGTTGTCAACGATCCAGCCGCCGAGCGTCGGCCCGATCGCCGGTCCGACCATCGCACCCATACCGAAGATTGCCATCGCGGCGCCCCGTTTTTCGACGGGGAAGGTTTCGAAGAGAATCGCTTGCGCCGTCGGCTGCAGCGCACCGCCGCCGATTCCTTGAATGACGCGATAGAAGACCAGCACCCAGATCGAGCGAGCCGTCCCACAGAGAAACGAGGCGACCGTAAAAAGCGCGAGCGATATGGCGTAGAAGCGCTTGCGTCCCAGCAGTGCAGTGAGCCAGCCGTTGAGCGGCATCACGACGACGTTTGCAAGGATGTACCCGGTGGCGACCCAAGCGACCTCGTCGACGGTGGCTCCAAGGTTCCCACCGATCGTGCTGATCGCGACGTTGACGATCGTACTGTCGATGATCGCCATGATCAGCCCGAGCATGACCGTCACGGTGATGAGCGCGACGGGTGCTCCTTGGCGATGCTGAAACGGATTTTTCACGATTTTGCGGCTAACATCTCGTAGAGGCTTCGGACCCATTCTCGAACAAGGGAGGTTGCGGTGCAGCCAGCGTCCCACGCGAGGGAAAAGAGGACGGCCGCTCTTCTCGTTGCGGTCGCTTTCGGAATCTTCGCACTCGTCGACTTCGGAGCTTTTCGCACCGGCTTTTATCGCACGTTGCTCGACCCGAGCTCGACCACCGGCAGCTTTGAGTCCGCGATCGAACGATTCCGCACCTTTCCGAGCGACCGTCGCACGGACGTCTTGGTGCTCGGTGACTCGCGGATATACTCAGGGCTCGATCCGGCTGCGGCAAGCGCAGCGAGCGATACGTTGCGCTTTCTCAACGGTGGTATTCCGGGAACGACGCCGCGCTGCTGGCCGTTCTTCGTGCGTGCGTTCGATCCGCATGCCGACCGGGTGCGTGCGGTCGTCATTCCCGTCGACACCTATGCCGATGACGATAGCGCGATAGGAAGTCGCGACGGCGACGATCGTCCGATTGACCTGCGCTACATCGTCTTCCAAACCCGTCTAACCGATATTCCAAAACTGGCGGGCTCCTTCTCCGATCCGCGGGAACGAGGCGAGTACGCCGTCGATCTCTTTTGGCGCGGCGCCGAGCTGCGCGACGACTTTCAGGCTTTCGCCGCGGATCCGGTCGCGCGCATCGCGACGCTGGTACATCCCCCTGCGCCCACGTACGATCCGCTCGGGTCGCATCCCCGTAGCGAGTCGCTCGCCGGTCTGAGCGTGAACTTCGGTGCAAACACGATCGCATATCCACCCGGGCTCTCCAACGACCAACGCCAGGCAATTGCGACGCAGGTGCTGGTTGTTCCAAAGCCGAGTCCTTCGTACGCTCGCTACCGCCGCGAGTGGCTCGAGCCGATCGCCGCCGCCTATCGCGCCGCCGGCGTCCCCGTGATCTTCGTTCGCATTCCGACCCGCCCGGTGCACCGCTCGGCGAACGAAACGCCGAGCGGCTCGCTGACGGCAATCGCGCGCGACCAGAATGCGCGCCTGCTGCCGGCCGCACCGTACCTGGCGCTCGAGCGTCCCGATCTATTTGCCGACGAAGATCATCTCGACCGCGAAGGCAGCCTGCGCTTTAGCCGGCAGCTCGGACGCGACGTCGCCGCGGTGCTCGCCGACCGGGAGCCGTGGCCGGCCGCGCCGATGCTCGCGCACCACGAAGCCACGCCGCCGCCGATAAAACATCATCGGTTCTCGTGGCTTAACGCCATCGTGGGCATCGGCATTCCGCTGCGCTTTCAGTCGTACGAGTTCTGGCTCTTCGTCGCGATCGTCGCCGCACTTTTCTACGGCTTGCCACGGCGCGCGGGACGCTACGTACTGCTGATTGCAAGCTACTATTTCTACGCGCGCTGGAACGCGTGGTACGTTCTCTTTTTGTGGATCCTCACCGCGAGCGATTTCCTTATCGCAATCGCGCTCGAGCGTGGTCGCGGAGCAAGTCGCAAACCACGTTTACTACTGGGCCTGGGCATCGCGGCGAATCTGGCCTTTCTGGGGAGCTTCAAGTACACAAACTTTGCGAGCGGCACCGTGACCGCGCTGCTCGGCATGCATGGAAATCCGTGGCTGGTCAACCTCTTCGTTCCGATCGGAATTAGCTTTCACACGTTCCAGAGCATTTCATATCTCGTCGACGTCTATCGCGGGCGGATGAGTGCGATCCGCAAGCCGCTCGACTATGCGCTCTACCTCGCGTTTTTCCCGCAGCTGCTCGCCGGGCCGATCGTGCGAGCCTGGCTTTTCTTCGGCGAGCTGTATTCGTGGCGACCGCCGAGGGCGGACGACGTAAGTTACGGCCTCGCGCGCGTGGGTTTTGGTCTCTTCAAGAAGATGGCTATCGCCGATCAGTTCGCGCCGGCGGCCAATGCGTATTTTGGCGCCGTCGGGGCGCACCCTGGAGCGCCGGCCGCGTGGAGCGCAGTCTTCGCCTTCGGGATGCAGATCTATTTCGATTTCTCCGGCTACAGCGATATCGCAATCGGCTGCGCGCGGCTCTTCGGTTTCGTTTTCCCGGAGAATTTTGCGATGCCGTACCTCGCGACGAGCGTCACGGATTTTTGGCACCGTTGGCATATCACGCTCTCGACCTGGTTGCGCGATTATGTTTACATTCCGCTCGGCGGCAGTCGCCACGGAACGCCCGCTACCGTGCGCAATCTCATGCTGACGATGCTACTGGGCGGCCTTTGGCATGGCGCGCAGTGGACTTTTGTGGCGTGGGGCGGCTATCACGGCGTCGCGCTCTGCGCGGAACGGCTGCTCGGCATCGGCCACGGGCGCACGGAGTCGCGGGGCATCGTCGCCCTCGCGCGCATCGCGCTTACGTTTACGATCGTCTCGCTGGGCTGGGTGCTGTTTCGTTCGCCGGGCTTTGCCACCGCGCTCTCGGTCTATCGCGAGCTCTTTGCGGGCGGTGGCGGCGCCGCGATGTTGAGCGGATGGCAAGCAGTGCTGGCCGGCGCC
>JBARKF010000270.1:0-1894 GCA_049800655.1 Candidatus Cybelea sp. | reverse complement strand
TGTACTCGATGCCCTACCCGCTCACGGCGAGTACGGTACCGACAAAGTATGAGCAAATCAACGGGGGAGCAAACGGGGTCGCCGTCAGCCCCTAAGCAGGCTTGATCCGCGCTAAATCCGCTTGCGCGGCCGCGCTCGCGAGGCCGCATCGCGCTAACCGGCCTAGAATCGCTGCGGAATGTGCGGCGTTACGGCTTCAACGCGGGGACGGTTCCGTAACCGTATGTGCCGCCCTCATTTGTCGTCCCGTATAGGGTGCCATCCACGTCAATCAGGCCGGCTTGGGGGTGAGCGCCATCGGGCTTGCTGAAGCTGTGCAACACTCTTGGGATACTCTCTGCCATCGCGCTTCTCGCCTTGCCGCTGGTAGGGCGGGCCTCTGTTCCACTCGTTACCAAGACCTTCGCCTCATCGTCCTTGGCCGGATCCAGCGCGCCCTTTAGTCCGGGCAGTTCGAAGATTTGCTCGGTTCTGTTCACTAGCAGCGGAGACGCGACTGTGACTATTAGAGGCGCAGCCGATTCGCGGAATGGCGTCTATACAACCAATACAAGCTTCGGCACGAACGGAACCATCGCAAATCCGGGTACTAACTCTGTTTGGACAGGCGACGTCTCGCATTTTCCCGGAGAGTTCATGCTTTCGTGGGCTGGCAACTCAAGCACTATTTCGGGATCGGTTACCTGCTTTGGCCAAGCGGAGCCCGCGCTCTTGGGAGCCGAGGCATCGACGAACTCGACACTCCCAATAATTTCTGCGCATCCTGCAGATCCGCCGAGTTACTTCCCCCTTGCGACGTCGACGCCGTTCTTAGTTACCAACAGCGGTACACCGAGCGGCACGGGCGCGCCTTGGGCGTTTGAAGCCACCAGCTCAAGCTGCGGCTCGTCAGACAGCAACCTGCTGATGAAATGGGCGAACAACACGTTCTCTGACGACTCCGGGAACCGCCTACTTATCGTGCAATGGAAACCTTAACATTACTGGCGCATACACGGGCAGCGGCTCTGCACTGACAGGCATCCTCTACTCGGCGTTGCCCTATGCACCCGTTCCCATCGCTACCTCAACGCCGTTGCTAATCACGAACAGCGAGAGCCCGATAGTAACCGGCGAGGCTCCGTACATTTTCCAGGCCACTGCTCCATCTTGCGGTGATACGGGCGACAGCGACCTTGTCGACTTTTGGAATAATGGCGATGAGCCTGTGCTAAGAATCGCCTGCTCGACCACTTCGGGCACGGTGCTGAACGGCATCATCGTGGGCGGTGATCTGACGACGAAGGGAGTGGTTAATGATGGCCTTCCAACACCTGAGCCATCACCGGCTCCGCCTTACGAACCAATTTGCGGTGCTCACGACCTCTTCGAACAGTGGTGCCAGGGCTATGTCGCGCCGACTTACACCACCTCAGGCGCTGCCGCATCTTCAACATTCCACTGCGTCTACGGCAGTGCTGTTGCGATAGGTGGCGCGACGACAATACCGCTGACGAATGCGGCCGCCTTCGCAACGGGTCCCGTTGAAGTTGACGGGGTTAACGCAACGACCGCAACGGTGTTGGCGACGACGTCTTTTACCTCGGTTGGAGCGTCGTCAGTCACGTTCACCACGACTTCCGGCGATTCATACTACTTCCACTTCTGTGGATTCTAGAAGCTGCAAGGGGCCGGAAGATTGTGGGCGGAATGGCATTACAAGCCACCGCACCGACAGCGATGACTAGAAGGCGCCGATGCCGTCGGGCGTACCCCAACCGGCGCCGGTCGAGTAGCGAATGTAAGTGCTACCCTTTTCGACACGGTAAAGGTACTTATGATGCGCGGTCTGCCAAAAGGTGCGCCCACCGTCCTGCTTCGTCGCGTTGCCGCTCAGCCCGAACACACCCGCGAG
>JBARKF010000269.1:0-63479 GCA_049800655.1 Candidatus Cybelea sp. | reverse complement strand
GGCGAACGGCACCAAGGAGCGGATGAGGTGGCGCATGACGTTGGATTCCTTTCGGTAGCGTCGGTTGGTGACTCCAGCGTACGTCTGTTAGGGGTAGCCGCTCCACGAAGTTACTCACGGAGTTGGGTCGCCAGGGGCGATGGGGGAGCGGAATCACCGGCACCCCCGGCGCGAGGCCGCACGCAGCCGCCCGCCGATTCTGCCGGCTCTTCCCGCGTAGGCTGACATTCACGGAACACGAAAAGGTATCGGTACTTTCGGAATCGAGGTGCGGAAGATGAAGATCGGAAAGCTGCCTGTCCTGTTGTTGCCGCTCTGCCTTTCGGCGTGCTCGGTGGGCGGCGTTCCCACGCATGCCCCGATGCAGCCGGCCCAGCGTCCCGCTGCGCCCGATCTCCGAAAAGCGCTCGTCTACGTTTCGCAAGAGAATGACAATAGCATCAGCGCCTTTCAACTCGGCGGAAAGCGCATCGGAGAGATTACCAACGGCGTAAGCTATCCGCAGGGGCTCTTCGCCGACGCGAGCGGCACGCTCTACGTCGCAAACCGCGGCGCAAGCAACGTGCTGGAGTTCAAACGCGGCTCCGATTCGCCGTTCAAGGTTCTGAACGACGGTAAAAAGCAGCCCGAAGGCGTAACGCTCTGCCCCGACGGCACCGTTTACGTCGCGAACATCCTGGGCTCCCACGGCGGCGGCGGCGACATTTCGGTGTACGCAAACGGAAGCACTCATGCCACCGGAACGCTCAGCTACACGAGCGGTTTTTTCTTCTTTCTCGCTTGTGACGCGCAGGGCAATCTCTTCGGCACGATGGTCCTCGGCACGACCGGAACCGTGATCGAGTTTCCGGACGCTCAACAGAACGGCGCGAAGCAACTCCCGATCTTTTGGGGCGGAAATCCTGCGGGTATTGCTATCGACGCGGCCGGCAATCTGCTTGTCGCGAACCAAGGCGAAGGCGTAGAGGAGTTTACTGAGGCGGGCTACCCGACCGGACTTCAAATCGCCACGACCGGCGTAAATGAGATCGTCCTCAGTCCCAACGGAAAGCTGCTGCTCGGCTCAACCTCCAAGGGCGCAGTTCAATACACGTTTCCGGGTGGCAGGCTTAACCATACCTATCGAACGTCGCATGGTGCCACGGTCGGCGCGACCTTCGATCCCTGAACTACGCCGATCGAGTCGTCCAGATCGTGCAAAGATGTTCCTCACGTAAATACCAAAGGTAAGACTGCCTCGGCGTTCTGCGCAGTCGGGTATGACCCAAGTCATCACTCGCCGGATTATTATGCAAATCACTGCAAGCACGAGGAATCCACTCCACCGCCGGGCAACCTGACGGGTGCAAGCCAAGATATGTACCTTCGTGCCTCCGAGATTGATGCTATTCCACAAATTGCGTGGACGACGACGAACACCGGTCGAATCAAACGGTTCAACCAACGGTGGTACGAGTATATAGGCCGGCGGCGGCCGGCGAGGGCAAGCTCGGATCAACTCGAGCGGCAGTGGACCGCAGCGATTCACCGTAGCGATCGCCGGTTGTGTCGTCATGCGCGCAGCGATGGTATCGCAAGCCGCAAGGCATTTGCCATCGAGCTGCGATTGCTGCGCGCCGACGGGATTGCGCGGTGGTTTCACGTTGCGGTCTCGCCGCTGGAATCGGCGAACAGACGCGGCGGCTGGCTTGCGATCTGCACGGACATCGACGACTACAAGCGGCAGGGCCAGCAGTTTGCATTCATTGCGAAAGCCGGCGAAGTGCTTGCCGAGTCGCTCGATTTGCAGACGACGCTGGAGCGACTCCTGGCGATCATCGTGCCCGAGTTCGGAGACTGGGCAGCGATCGATCTGTTCGACGAATATGAGCGGCTGAAAACCGTTGCCGCGATCCACGCCGATCCCCGCAAAATGCTGCTCGTGAAGCGGCTGCTCGGCCGATACAATCACGATGCGGACGTGGAACCGGCTATCGCCGCGATCCTCCGGAAAAATCGACCGGTCATTTTGCCCGACGTCACCGACGAGCGGATCAAAAAAGCCGCAGCTCCCGACCTGCTCGAGACTATTCGAGCGCTTGCGCCGCGATCGACGGTGACGATTCCGTTACGGACGCGCGGTCGAACGATTGGGTCGCTGGTCGCCTATTGGGCCAAGACGCCTCGCCGCTACGCGGAAGAAGATCTGCCGTTGTTCGAGGAGTTGACGAAACGAGCGGCCGTCGCGATCGAGAACGCGCGACTCTACGAACGAGAGCGCGAAATTGCGGCGGAGTTTCAGCGAGCCGCGCTGCCGAGCTCGCTTCCGCAGGTCGCCGGCGTCCGCTTCAGCGGAATCTACGTGCCGGCCAACGATCGCGAGCTGCTCGGTGGCGATTGGTACGACGCGCTGCGTCTCAACGACGGACGGATCGTGGTTTCGATTGGAGACGTCGCCGGAAGCGGCCTTTCCGCAGCGGTTATCATGTCCTCGATGCGCCAGGTGATTCGCGGCGTCGCACAAGTTTACGCCGATCCGGTCGCCATGCTGGATGCCGCCGATCGCACGTTGAAAACCGAGTACCCGGAGACCTTTGTGACGGCTTTCGTGGGTGTCTTCGATCCGGTTGCGCGCACGCTCTCCTACGCCTCGGCCGGACATCCCTCGCCGTTGGTTCGAGACCGCAGCGGCGCCGTTACGACGCTCGACAACAGCGGACTGCCGCTCGGCTTGCGAGTCCGCGGCGAAACGGCGGCGAGTACGGTGTTGCCCGAGTCCAGCCTCGTCGTTTTCTATTCGGACGGTTTGGTCGAAGCCGAACACGACGTTATCGGCGGCCTCGACCGCCTCGTTCGAGCGACGGCACGTCCCGAAATTGCCGACAGTTCGAACCCTGCCGACGCGCTCTACCGTGCGGTCCTGCAGAATGGGAATGCGGACGACGTCGTCGTCCTCACATTGCGTCTCGAAAGCACTGCGGAACGAAGCAGCTACGCGATCGCGAACCCGCGCTCGCGCCGCTGGGCTTTCGATACGGATGACGTCATCGCCGCGCGTGGCGCTCGCCATTCGTTCGTCGCAGCGTTACGTGACGGAGGTTTACGCGCGGACTGTCTGGACACCGCGGAGCTCGTATTCGGCGAGCTGCTCGGGAACGTCGTGCGCTATGCCCCGGGACCAATTGAAATCATGTTCGACTGGAGCGATCCAACTCCGGTCCTGCACGTCCTCGATCGCGGACCCGGCTTCACGCTCGTCCCCAAGCTGCCCACCGATCTCCTCAGCGAGCGCGGACGCGGCCTCTACATCGTATGGTCCTTGACCGACGATTTCAACGTCACCCAGCGTCACGACGGCGGCTCGCACGCGCGCGCGGTTCTCAATACGAATCCTTAGCGCGGCTGGTCGACCTTCGGATCGTGTAGCGCCGGTAGCCTTCACCAAGGCAAAGTGGTATCGTATTGAGGCTATGACCGGAGAGACGCAGCCGGTTTTCGACGTTCAGCGCGCAGCCGAGCGTGCAACGTACGATCACGGATGGTTGCTAACCAGCCATTCGTTCAGCTTTGCGGAGTATTTCGACCCGCGAAACGTCAACTGGAGTGCCCTGCGCGTCGTTAATGACGATCGCGTGGCGCCCGGCGCCGGTTTTCCGACGCACCCGCATCGTGACATGGAGATCGTCACTTACGTGCTCTCGGGAGAGCTCGAGCACCGCGATAGCATGGGCAACCACGGCGTTGTCGGACCTGGAGGCGTTCAGTACATGAGCGCCGGGAGTGGCGTTCGCCACTCCGAGTATAACCACTCGTCGGCGCAGCGGCTTCACTTTCTGCAGATGTGGGTGCTGCCCGGTGAAATTGGCGGCCCGCCGACGTACGGGCAGGTCGACTTCGATGCCGAAGAGCGAAGAAATAAATGGCTGGTCATCGCATCGGGCCACGCCGGCCAAGAGGCATCGGTCACGTTGACGCAGGACGCGATGCTTTTGGTGTCGCGCCTGGAGGGAGAAGAGCTACGGCACACGTTTGAACCGGGCCGTCTCGGCTTTCTCTTCGTCGCCGACGGCGACGTTGAGGTTGCCGCGTTCGATCCGCAGAACGCCGCGATCGACTCCACCGAACTTACCGCCGGCGATGCCATCCGGCTCGCCGGCGTCACGCGCCTGAAACTCAGCGGCGTCGGCGAAGTCGTCTTATGGGATCTACCACGGGCGGCGGACGACGCCAACGACTACAAACGATCGACGTCGATGACGGCCTGAGCGAATGCTTGTGGCGCCTCTTGCGGTACGTTATGGCCGATGCCATCGAAGATTCGGTGCTGGTACCTGCAGGCCAGCCATGGAGCAGAAACACGGAGAACCAGTTGCGAGGCCGACGTCAGCGTCGGCGTATTCGACGTTCAGAAGGCCGGCATCGATCTGCTTGAGCGATGCAAACGACGTGTGCGTTCCGAGGCTAGGCGACACGTGAATCTCGTTGCGGCATTCGATAGAAAGCGGCGGCGATCGTACATACCGTGTTCCTTTCTTCAAGCGTTCTAGGCAAAAACAGGGTCCTGCGCAGGCATTGTAGCGGGGCAACCTACGAGTGTCTACCAACTCGTACCGTACAGACGATAATCGAAGGCGTTGTGTGGTAGCGGCCAAGAGGGATTCGTAGCCGGTACTACCGTAGAAAGGGATGGCGGAGGCGCAAACACGTGCGAGGCGAGATTCGGCGCTGCCCTGTGATGATCTCTGCGCTCGCAGCGACGCTGTCCGCCTGCGCCCAGCCCCAGGCAACGTCGTTCGTTCCATCCGAGGTTTTGGACGCTGCGCCGCAATATCGGCAGCATTCTGCAAGCCCGACATCCGACATCGAACAAAAGGTGGAGCGTCTCGTCTACAGCTTTCCTCGATGGCTCCGGGGTGGGCTGCCGGTCGCGGCGTTGGCCGCGGGGGATCGCGGCGAAATGTACGGCGCAACGCTCTTCGGTGGAACCGGTGGTTGCCACGACGTTTATCCCGGCTGCGGGCTCGTTTTCAAGTTGACGCCGGAAGTCGGCCGCTTCAAAGAAAGCACCGCATACAACTTTCAGAATCATGGCGACGGAGGCGGGCCGCAGAGCCTCGTGCTCGACCGCGGGGGAGCGCTTTACGGCATTACATCTTTTGGCTACATGATAAGCCCGGTTCTTTTCCGTCTCGTGCCATGTGGCAATACCTTTTGTGAAACGACCTTGTATCAATTCGGCGGCCTTGAAAACCCATCCGGTTCGTTAACGCTTACGCCCGACGGCTCGCTCTACGGAACGAACCTCAGCTTCGCGTCGTCGTATGGAAGTATTTTTCGCTTTACGCCGTCCGCCGCGGGCTTCACCGAACGGATTCTCTATCAATTCAATGGATCGACCGGTATCGACCCGAGATCCCCACTCTTGGTCGATTCGTCCCGCGTGATCTATGGAACGACGTCGCAAGGCGGAACGGGCTCGGCGCCGGAGTGTCTCGGCGGCGGCTGCGGCACGATCTTCATGCTAACGCCGTCGGCGAGCGGGTACACGGAAACCGTCCTCTACGACTTCAAAGGTACCGATGACGGAGCGTTTCCAAACGCGCCCGTCTCGGATGGTTCGGGAACGTTGTATGCCTCTGCCGGTCTCAGTGGCGGGAGTGCGTGCGTCGACGGCGGCTGCGGCACGCTCTTCTCGTTCAACCTGCGGACGCGCAAACTTAAGGTCCTCTATCACTTTACGCGTAGCGGATTGTGGTTTCCAAATTCTCAGCTAACCTTCAATCCACCGCGAGCGTTTTACGGAACGACGTCGCAGAATGGTCTTGGGGCGACCGGTAACGGCGGCGTGTTCAAGCTGGAGAGGAAGGGCAAAGGCTTCGTCGAGAGCACCGTCCATACGTTCGCGGGATCTCCGAGAGACGGTCAGTTTCCTCGCGGAGGCCTCCTTCTCGGGCCGGCTGGGAAGACGCTGTACGGCACGACGTTCTGGGGCGGGAAAGGCGTCGGTACGGTCTTCCAAGTGAGCGCGCGGGGCGCCAACTAGAGACACAACCCACACGCTTCTTCAGAGGGATGGAAATATGACGCAAGTGCAAGAACCAACGGCCGGCGGAACGACGGCGATCCGCATCTTGCCCAAACTCAACGTTCCCGAAGCAGAGCTCGGAGAGCTCCGCCGGCGCGTTAAGGCAACGCGTTGGCCCAAACGGGAACTCGTTGCCGATGACTCGCAGGGCGTGCAGTTGGCCACCACTCAGGCCCTCGCAGAGTATTGGGCGACCGATTACGATTGGCGCAAATGCGAGGCGAAGCTGAACGCGATACCGCAATTCGTGACGGAGATCGACGGGCAGGATATTCATTTCATGCACATTCGCTCCAAGCATGACAATGCGTTGCCGCTGATCATCACGCACGGATGGCCCGGCTCGGTCATCGAGCAGACGAAGATCATCGACCCGCTCACTAATCCGACGGCACATGGCGCGAGCGCATCCGACGCCTTCCACCTGGTCATCCCGTCGATGCCCGGCTACGCATATTCACCCGAGCCGGCAACGCTGGGCTGGGACCCTGTGCGCATGGCAAGAGCATGGGTCGTGCTGATGGAGCGGCTCGGCTACGCAAAATTCGGAGCGCAAGGCGGCGACTGGGGTGCGACCATTACTCAGCTTCTCGCTTTGCAAGCGCCGGCACACGTGTTGGCCATTCATACGAACATGCCGGGCACCGTACCCGCCGACGTCTATGCAGCAGCCAAGTTGGGCCGCCCAGCGCCGGCCGGCCTTTCGGGCGAAGAGCTGCACGCGTTCGAACAGCTCAGCGATTTCTACGCGCATCATGTCGGCTATGCCGCCGAAATGAGCAACCGCCCGCAGACGCTCTACGCATTAATGGACTCGCCGATCGGCTTGGCGGCCTGGATTCTCGATCACGATAAGGACAGCTACGAGATGATCGCACCGGCCTTTGCCGGAAACCCCGGCGGGCTGACGCGTGACGACGTGCTCGACAACATTACGATGTACTGGTTGACGAAGACGGCGATCTCGTCGGCGCGCCTGTATTGGGAGAATAAGGGTGACTTCTTCGACGTCAAAGGCGTCACCGTTCCAACCGGCGTCAGCGCTTTTGCGCACGAAATCTATTGTGCGCCGCGGAGCTGGGCGGAAAAAGCGTATCCAAAGCTCGTCTACTACAAGAAGCACGACGTGGGCGGCCACTTTGCGGCGTGGGAACAGCCGCAGCTCTTCTGCGAAGACGTTCGCGCGACGTTCCACTCGGTACGAAGCGGCGGCACGTAGCATGATCATCCAAATGGTTCATTTCACATTCGCTCCCGATGACGGCGATAGAGCGGCCGCGATGTTTCGAGAGCTTCGCGAAAAATCGCGAGGCGAGGCCGGCATTATCGCGTTCGACGTCGGGCGAAGCCCGGAGCATCCAGGCATCTTTGCGCTCTGGGAAGTCTATCGTGATCAGGCGGCGCTGGACTCTCATAAGAACACGGAGCACTTCCAGCGCCTGGTCGTCAACGGCGTCCGGTCGTTAGCGAAGGAGCGCTCCGGCAACATTCTCGCGCCGATTTAGATCGAGATCGTCATTTTCCCGCAGTCACTAGTTTCAGCTCGTCGAGCAACTCGCTGACGATCCGAGAAAGATTGGGCTGATTCGCCTCGTTGATCCAGCGCTCGAACGCGATCCTAAAAACCGCAATTCCCATCTCAGCGGCCAGAGACGCGGCTGGATCGACGACACCTCGTCGGCGCAATCCATCCGCGAGCGCCGAGGCCAGGGACGCGAGTTTAATGCGCTCGCGCTCCTGAAGCTCGGCGTTAGCGGAAATGATAGCCTGCCGCCGGCGAGCGAAAGCGCGGCGATCCTCAAGCAGCATGGCGCCCGCCTCGATGGCCACGCCTACCGCATCAACTGGAGGCAAGGAAGCAGGCGCGTTGTCAAGCGCATTTACGATCCGCTCTCTCCACACGCTTCCGCCCGAGAAAAGCACCTCGCGCTTGTCGGCAAAGTGCCGAAAAAACGTTCGCTCGGTCAGCCCCGCTCGCTCGGCGATCTCCGCCACCGTGGTTTGCGCAAATCCGCGCTCGCTATAGAGCTCGAGCGCCGCCTGCTCGAGGCGGCTGCGTGCATCGGGTTTCCATCGCCCCATGGCAGCCATTATACCGCATGATGACAGTGGTTGACATCAGGTATATACTGATGGCAGCAACTGTCATCACGGGAGGTCTTCCATGCGCGTTTTCGTCACTGGGGCGACCGGTTTTATCGGCTCCGCCACCGTCGGAGAACTGATCGGCGCAGGCCATCGAGTGCTCGGCCTCGCGCGCTCCGATGATTCCGCGAGGTCGCTTAGCGCCGCAGGCGCTGAAGTCCACCGCGGCTCGCTCGACGATCTAGAAAGTTTGCGTCGCGGAGCGGCCGCGTCGGACGCCGTCATCCATACTGCATTCATCCACGATTGGGCAAATTACGCGGCTGCGGCAAAGGCGGACGAGCTCGCGATTTTGGCGCTCGGCGAAACCTTCGCGGGATCCGATCGTCCCTTGCTCGTTACATCGGGCACCGCGCTTGTCGCACCGGGACGCGTAGTCACGGAAGAGGATGTGCCCGATCCAAGTTTAGTTGCGTCCCTTCCCCGCAGATCCGAAGAAACGGCGCTCGCAATGGTCTCTCAGGGCGTCCGCGCCGCGGCGGTGCGCTTCCCACCCTCGGTACATGGCGACGGCGATCACGGATTCGTTCCAACTCTCATCGGTATCGCGCGCGAAAAGGGTGTCTCGGCCTACGTCGGTGATGGGCTCAACCGCTGGGCTGCCGTGCACCGCCTCGACGCGGCGCATCTCTTCCGACTGGCGCTCGAGCTGGGTGCCGCGGGAGCGCGGTATCACGCCGTCGGCGACGAGGGGGTGCCATTTCGAACGATTGCCGAGCTCATCGGGCGTCATTTGAACGTGCCCGTGGTTTCGAAATCTGCCGAAGAGGCCGCCGACCATTTTGGCTTCTTCGCGCGGTTCGTTTCAATGGACATCCCTGCGTCAAGCGTGAGAACGCAGGAACTGCTTGGCTGGCGCCCGACGCATCGAGGCCTTCTCGCCGATCTCGATCGCGGGCGTTACTTCGAAAGCGCGGCGATTGCTTAGATCGTCGAAAGGCGGTGCACGAGATCGGCCGCGGGCATCATCCCGACGATCGCGCGCCGATGCGGCCATCCCATCGCCGGGACGCCGGTGACGCCGGCCATGAGGGCCTCTTGGATGAACGCATCGACTGCAGGAGAAAACCGTCGCTCGCGCCAGGCGGCTTCCACGTCTGAAGCAGCGATGCCCAGACGCTGCGCGATTGGGACGATGATCTCGGGCTTCGAGATGTCGGCCTGTTCGGTGAAGAAAGCCCGCGACACGTCGTGATAAAAGTTGCCGGCCGCGTCATCACCCTTCTCGACGCGCACGAGCTCGGCCGTCTCGAGCGCGAAACGCGAGTTCACATTTCGTTTGGGCGGGTCGATTGGAAGCCCAACCTCGCGAGCCAAACGCTC
Organism: Candidatus Cybelea sp.; assembly: GCA_049800655.1. Lineage (GTDB taxonomy): Bacteria > Vulcanimicrobiota > Vulcanimicrobiia > Vulcanimicrobiales > Vulcanimicrobiaceae > Cybelea. Next base: position 53,947 of record JBARKF010000269.1, on the reverse strand, counting down.
AAGGCGCGCGCGAACTTGCGGCCACTCCTCCGGCTGAAAGGGCTTCGGTGCTCCTTCCGGCGGCGTCTCAGGATGAAGCTCGAAGGGAAGCCAACGCAGATCGGCTTGCAGCTCTCGTGCTGCTTCTTCGGCCCAAACTGAGCCGAGATAACAAAACGGTCAAATAACGTCGGACCAGATGTTGATGAAACGTGCCACGGTCGTCAGCGTCAGAGTGCGCCGATGCCTTTGGGCGTTCCTAGTCCAGTCGGACCGTTCCAGCCCGCAGCGGCGGTACAGAGTGGTACCCCGCACGGACCATTGCTTCCGGAGGTGATGTCGTTAAAGTCTGAGGAGCGCGAGTAAAGGGCTCCCGGAGAATCCACGCCGGTTTTTCCTTCAAGCGCGAAGATTGACGTGACGATAGCTGCGGCAACCGACGTTCCGCCAAACACGAGCCAACCGCTCCGGTCGAATGTATCGTAAACCGCGACACCGGTAGCAGGATCGGCATCGGCCGAGACGTCGGCCTGCGCGCGCATCGAACAGCCGGTGTTCAGGCCGCTCTGAAAGCTCGGCTTGGCGTAAATTTTGCTGCAGCCGCTACCCGCGCCCGACCATGCGGTTTCGACGCGCGGGCTGACCGACGTCAAACTCGTTCCGCCCACGGCGATGACGCCCGGAAGAATGGCCGGCCATTGAGCGGTGGCGTTGTAGCCTCGGTCGCCGGTGGCCGCCATGACTGCTCCGCAGCTAACCGTAAAGTCTTGGTCGTACGTTGTCGTTCCCTCGTTTCCGCCCCAGCTGTTGCTGACGTAGTCGGCGTGAGCCCTGGCGTATCTTTCGGCGGTGCTGAAGTCGACGATGCTTGCGGACGCCGCTTCGACCAAGAGAATCTTGCAGTTCGGACAGATGGCAGAGACCATATCGACGTCAACCGATTCTTCTGAGGCCCATCCCGCGTTCGTTTGCGAGGTAAACTGCTGCTTGGAAAAGCATCCATTGGAAACCGTGCACGCCGGCAGGCCGAATCGCGCACGATAGGCGCGCAGATCTGAGGCTGCGTTCGGGTCGTCATACGCATCGACGACTGCGACCGTCTCCCCGCCGCCCTTATTCTTGCTGTCGGAGGTCAGGTCGTATGCCGTCTGCAAGTCGCTCGGTGCGTAGCCTGCGGGGCCGCCTCGCTGCATCTCGCCTCGAACATCGGTACGCAGCCACGCTTGGCAGCGCGCAAACCCTTTTCCCACATCGCCGCAGACGCGGACGGATGGACCTCGGCGCGGCCAGAGCCCTAGCCGTGCGGCCGTGGCGGGCTGCGGCGCGGCCGTTGCAAGCGCCAGCATGGCGGAGGGGCTTCGCGGCAGAGCGGAAAGGGCTTGCCGGACATTCCGAGCGCACGCCGCGGGCGACGTCCCTGGGAGCGAGCTCGTTGCTTCGCTGCATGCAGTTAATGCGGCAAACGAGGCCAGCGCGGCAATCATCGAAAAGCGCACGTCCGTTCCTTTGTCGGCGCGGTTAAGCTTCTATGATCGCACGCGTTGCCCAACGCCGGCTGAGAATCCGCAGCTCACTTTGGTCAACATTCACGCTAGGATGGAACAGGACCGAGCCGAACTACCCTATCCTCGTCGGAGGATTTGAGCATGAGATTCTCGGCTTGGTTTCTGCGAGCGGCGGCGGCCGTGCTCTTCCTATGGGGCTGCTCGGGACCATCAATTCCGGAGAACGCCACGGGCACGACGCTGACGATACATCCCAACGCGACGCCGCCATTGCGCATCAGCAGCACGACCTTCAAGAATAACCATTTTGTGCCGGCAAGCATGGTGTACGACCATTCAGGGTGCTCCGGCGGCAATCAATCGCCCCAACTGAGCTGGACCGGCGTCCCCAAGAAGACGAAGAGTTTTGCGGTGCTGACGCTCGATACGACCGCGATTTTCTGGCACTGGGGAATGTATAACGTCTCGCCGACGACCACGAGCCTACCCGAAAACGCCGGCACGAAAAAGAGCAAGTACGGCGCCGAAGTGCTTAACGATTGGGCGATCTATTTTGGCAAGTCGAATCGCGGCTACGACGGCCCGTGTCCGCCGCCCGGCAAGCTGCACCATTACGTATTCACCGTCTATGCGCTCGACACCACGCTAAAACTTTCGCGATCGGCTTACGTCGAGAATCTTGACCTCGCCATACGTGGTCACATTCTCGGCTCGGCTAGTATTACCGGATTGTACAAAACGTAACCTGCGAGGAGATTTTATGGACTACGATGCGGCAAACCCGCCGCTTCTCGAGCCGAATGCCCCGCTTCCGGCGAAGGGTTTCGTGGTCACAACGCTGCTCATTGTGAAAGACGTGGCGCATGCGCGCGCATTCTACCATCGAGTCTTCGATGCGCAAGTGATCGTCGAAGGTGAACCCTCGGTGCTCCGTCTCGCGAATACGTGGCTCATCATCAATAGGGGCGGAGGCCCGACCGACGACAAGCCGACCGTAACAGCCGGCCCCCCTGCGGAGCCCGATCTTCTCAGCATCGCGATGAACCTACGGGTCGCCGACATTCATGCATGTTATAACCTTTGGCGGTCCCGCGGCGCGCACTTCTTGACGGAACCCAAAGTCCACGAATCTGAAATTCGCTGTTACATTCGGGATCCCGATGGCTACCTGATCGAGGTCGGCCAAACGACGTCGTACTAGGCCACTAAGCGTCCATGATCCCCCTGACCGACGTATCGCGGCGACCCACGAACTTTCCCATTGTCACGCTCGCGCTCATCGTCGTCAATTTTGTCGTCTTCATCGTAGAGCTGACCAACGGCGACGCATTCGTGCTGAAATGGGCCATGATTCCGGCGCACGTCGCTGCGGGCGAGGATTTGGTCACCATTTTGACCGCGATGTTCATGCATGCCAGCTGGTCGCACATCATCGGAAACATGGTCTTCCTCTGGGCGTTCGGGCCCGAAATCGAAGACGCCATGGGCCCGGCGCGCTACGCGATCTTCTATGTGTTGGGCGGCTTTGCCGCAGCGGCAGCGCAGGTTGCCTTCGCGCCGCATTCCACCGTGCCCAACCTCGGCGCGAGCGGCGCAATCGCCGCCGTGATGGGCGCATTCTTAGTGACGTTCCCGCGCGACAACATTCGCACCATTTTGGTGATCTTCGTGTTTGTCAGGGTCACGTACATACCGGCGGTGATCCTCATCGGCTTCTGGTTCCTATTGCAATTATGGAACGCCGGATCGATCGCGCCTCAAGAGTCAACCGGTGTGGCCTATTTGGCACACGTCGGCGGATTTCTGTTCGGCGCAGTCTTCGCGCGGCTCTTCGAACGCGGTAGTCGAACCGCTAGGCGCTAAGGTGGCGCTGGAACCACGCGAGCGAAAGACGCGCCACTTCTTCAAGCGCGCCAGGCTCCTCGAACAAATGCGTGGCTTGTGGAACGATCGTGAGGTTTCGCTCGACGTTCATTGCTGCCGATGCCTGACGATTGAGTCCGATAACCACCTGATCTGCCCCGCCAACGATCAGAAGCGTGGGCGCACGAACCTCGCGTAGATATTGGCCTGCCAAATCGGGTCGCCCGCCACGCGAAACGATGGCAGCGACCTCATCCGGTAAGATTGCCGCGGCTACGAGCGCGGCCGCGGCCCCGGTGCTCGCACCAAAGTAACCAAGGGGTACGCTCTCGAGCGACGGCTGCCGTCGCACCCAACGGGATGCCGCGACCACACGCGCGGCGAGCAAGCCAATGTTGAAGCGCAGTTCGGCAGTCTGACGGTCGATAGCGTCCTCTTGTGGAGTCAACAGATCGAACAACAGGGTGCCGACGTCTCCTTTATTGAGGACCTCGGCTACGAAGCGATTGCGCGGGCTCTTACGGCTGCTTCCGCTGCCGTGAGCGAATAGAACCAAACCCGTGGCTTTCTTCGGTATGCTCAAAAAAGCGGGGGCGGTGATTCCCTCTCCAATACCGACTGCGACTTCCATGGTGCGGCCTAGCGCGGATGAGTGCCCACCGCGAGCACCTTGAAGTTCGGCGAGATCAGTGCAGGCCACACCGCGCGTATAGTGTGGCCGACCGTTGGCACTCCCCTTTAAAAAGCAGGTCGCACTTATAGATGTAGGGCACTTTTACTAACAGAGGATGATCGTCGGTGGAGATCTCGAAGTGACGCGACCTCCTTCACTCGCAGCGTTCGTTGCGTATTTCCTTCGGCTGGGGCTAACCGGCTTCGGCGGCCCGGTCGGGCTTGCGAACTACATGCGCCGCGACCTCGTGGAAAAGTACGGCTGGATCGACGCGCGCGAGTACGATGAAGGGCTCGCAATCGCGACCGCATGCCCGGGGCCGCTCGCGTATCAGTTGGCCGTCTATTGCGGGTACGTCAAGCACGGCGTTTTCGGGGCATTTTGCATTGCGGTCGCATTTGCAGCTGCACCGTTCTTGATCGTCCTCGGGGTCGCGGCGCTCTACGTACGCTTCGGCTCGACCTGGCAGCTTCGAGCGATCTTTTACGGCGTGGGCCCGGTTGTCATCGCGATCATCGTTAAGTCGTGTTGGGACCTCGGCCGCAAGACGCTGCGACAGGAGTGGATGGCTTATGCGTTTGCCGGTCTCGCCTGTGCCATCACGATCGTGGTGCAACGAGAACTGATCGCGCTCTTTCTCACAGCGGGCGCCTTGGGGATCTTCCTGTTCTACCGGCCGACGGCGGCCCGCGCCGAACCCGCCGCAGCGCGCGAGCCGAGGGAGATCCGGCTTCGATCGATCGCACCGATCGTCGCAGCAATGTATCAGAGCGTCGCGGTGCCGAAGATCTTCTGGTTCTTCTTCAAGACGGGCTTACTCGTATTCGGTAGCGGGCTCGTCATCGTGCCATTCCTAAAAGCGTATGTCGTCGACCAATATCATTGGTTGTCGGATCAGGCGTTCTTGGATGCCGTTGCCATTGGAATCGTAACTCCAGGCCCCGTGGTAGTCATGGCCACGTTCGTGGGATACCTGAACGGTCGCTTGGCGGGTGCTATCGCCGCGACGCTGGGAATCTTTACGCCTTCGCTGATTTTCGTGCTGCTCGGAACGCCGCTTTTGCGCCGCTATCGCAGCAGCGGCCGGTTGCAAGGATTCATCCGCGGCATCACCGTCGCGGTCGTCGGCGTACTGCTTGGTACGTCGTTCTTGGTCGCCCGCAGCACAATTCACGACGTCTTCGGTTTGGTCGTGCTCATCGGGGCTCTCGTAATTCTCTACTTGTGGAGGGTGCCCGAGTCGGCGCTGGTGGGCGGGGGTGCACTCTGTGGGTTCGCGGCCGCGCTGGTTGCGCGCTAATGCTTCTGCGAGACAAAGTATTGCAACATCGGCCAAAGTCGTTGACCGGCGAACATGCCGATGAGCCCGATGAGCCCAAGAAACGGCGGCGCGGGCGACGGCAGCTTCACGAGGCTAAACGCAACCCCAACCACCGTTCCGGTTGCGAACGCCAAGCCCATCGCGGCGAGTGAAGGGAATGCGTATGCGTTCATGGGTAGCCTTTCGTCAATAGTGTCGTATGCTGGTGGCCGTCCGCTCGCCAGGTCGGCGTTACCTCGTCGGTTAACGTTCGCTCCCGCATCGTAAATTCGATAAGATTACCCTTTGACTTCCATATATTCGGAGATTGGCAATGGCAAATTCGGCATCTGAGAGAATTAACACGGTCGTTCTCGTTCACGGCGGTTTCGCCGACGGCTCCGGCTGGCGCGGTGTCTACGACATCCTTAAGAAAGACGGGTACAACGTAAGCGTCGTTCAAAATCCGACGACTTCGCTTCAAGGCGACGCCGCCATCACAAGGCTCGCCATAGACGAACAAACGGGTCCTGTCGTGTTGGTCGCTCATTCGTATGGAGGCGCGGTCATTACCGAGGCCGGCACTCATCCGAAAGTCGAGAGGCTCGTCTACGTTACCGCGTTTGCGCCGGACAAGGGTGAATCGGTGAACACATTGCTCGCAAATCCGCCGCCCGGTGCGCCGGTTCCGCCGATCCTCCCGCCAAAGGACGGGTACCTTTTTCTCGATAAAACGAAATTTGCAGCCTCGTTCGCCGCCGATGCGGATCCAAGCACTGCCGAGTTTATGGCCATTTCACAGGTACCATGGGGGATTGATGCGCTGGCCGGGCAGATCACCGAACCGGCGTGGCGGACCAAGCCGAGTTGGTACCTACTCGTCACCGATGACAAGATGATCCCGATTGCCGCGCAACGCTTCATGTGCGAACGCGCCGGCGCGACGCCGATGGAGGTTCCCGGCGCTCACGCGATCTACGTCTCCAACCCGCGTGTCGTTGCTACGCTTATCGAAACCGCCGCCGGTGCCGACTTAGCGGTCCGTTAGGCCGGCGCGCGTCGTCTATGGCCATCAACTTTCTCGCGTCGTTTGACGTCGCTACCCAGGTCCTATTGTGGAGGAGGCCAGTGTGCGAGGCCGGTTGGATAGTTCGACTGGCCGCCCCAATCGTTGATCGAGCCGATCAGCTTTCCGGCGGGATAGCGGTAAATCTCTATCTCTTGGAAATTCGTAACGAAGAGCTCGGAACGGGATTGGTTGAAGGCTTCCCATAGCGCACCGCTTGGAACGGAAATCTGCTTAACGAGCTTGCCGGTGGCCTCAGCGTAGACGTCGATCGTTCCGTTTCCGCTGCACGCGAGCAGATGATCCGAGCCGTCCTCCAGAATGCCCCACGGAGACGGATACGACACCCCGAGGTTCTTGGGTTTGCCGCGCGCGCGGACAAACTCATTGATCGCGCCGTCGTTGCTCCGCTCCGTCGCATACGACACGTAGATCGTGCTCGTCTGTTTGTGCAGTGTGATGCCATACACCTGAAAGTTGGGGAATCGCAGGACGCGTGCAGGCTCGCTCTCGTTCGGCCGGTAGACCGAGACCGAACCCGGCGAGAACGATGCGAGCGGCGCGATGTTTGCGACGTACAAGCTGCCGTTGCGAACGGCGATGTCGAACGGGATCCATGACGCTGAGACGATTTCCCGCGAGTAACTGCTCGAGCCCTTGGGATAGATCTTGATGTCGCCGACGGCGGGGCCCTCCGTCGCTACGCCCATATCGGTTACGTAGAGATTTCCGGCCGCGTCGGTCGTCATTCCATCTGGGAAGTTGTCATCCTGAAGCTGACCGATGAGCTTAGCCTGTAGGCCGTGCAATGAAAAGACGTCGATGACGCCGGAGTATGATGGCGAGCCGGTCGGATCGGCAACGTAGAGCAGCTCCTTGGCGCTCTTCGCTTCAGGCGAAATCCAGCCGCCGCTACCATGCGCGAATGGCGCCGAAGGCGTCACAGCGGACTCGCCGGTGGCGAGGTTGGCGCCGGCACAACCTGCCGACACCACCGCAAACAGCGCCAGGGCAACGGATCGAGGCAAGCAAGCGTTCATGAATGACCCTACACCAAACAAACGAGCTTGCCCTTCCACTGTACCTCTTTCCTCATCCGCCGCGGCTGCTACGGGCGTTATCAGAGTGTGCGACTCGACTTCACCCCCGTTTTGCTCTTCGGCGTCCTCGCGTTCGTAGCGGCGGCGACGATCCAACTCTTTGCAAGCCTGCCCGGCGGCGAGCGCGGATTGCTTCAGTTTGAGAAAGCTTGTCCTATCTACGATAAGGCTCGGTGAGCCGATTTCGGGTTCGGTTACGTGGAGGCCGCGCCGATAAAACTTACTCCCCCTACCGCTGGAACCGTGCTTGATTGCACGTCTTCGATGCTGGCCGCGGGTGGTGGATGGGCAAGCACATCGGCGATGAATGCGTCGAGCGTTTCGGGCTCGCCTTCGGCTTCAATCTCCACGGCGTCGGAGCCCACGTTGCGCACGAAGCCGCAGATATCGTAGCGCGACGCGATTCGGCGGACGGTTTCACGAAAGAAAACACCCTGAACTACACCTCGCACCTTTATCTTTCTTCGCTCGCTCATATCGGTGTAAACAAACGAAATCTTACCGCTAAAGCTCCGAAGGAGCAACGCCCAGCGATACGATTGACCTATACACTTTGGCCAAGCTAAACTAGAACGGCATGTGAAAAGTCAACGTTCGTGAGATTGCGGAGATAGGTGATGATCGATCCGATGCTGCCTGCGGTGGCGCCGATAACCCTTGAGGCGATACTCGCAGCGCGCGGGCGCATTGCAGGCACGATTGCGCGCACGCCGTTGCTCGAGTTACAAGGGACAACCGGGCCGAGGATCTTCCTCAAAATGGAGAACCTCCAGCCGATAAACTCGTTCAAGTTGCGCGGAGCCGCCAACGCGGTCGCGATGCTCGATGCCCAAAAGCGGGCGCTCGGAGTCTGGACGATCAGCGCGGGTAACGCCGGTCAGGGCGTCGCCTACGCAGCCCGCAAAGCCGGCGTGCCATGCACGGTCGTCGCAATCGACCTCGCGCCCGAGACCAAAATGGCGCGCATGCGCGAGCTCGGTGCGAACATCGTCAAGGCCTCGTGGGATGCGTGTTGGGAAGCTCTCGAACGCCGTACCTTTCCCGGGGTCGAGGGAACGTTCGTTCATCCGTTCGACGACGACAACTTCATCGCGGGCAATGCCACCGCCGGCCTCGAGATCGTCGAAGATCTGCCGGAGGCGGCGACCGTTATCACCGCGATCGGCGGGGGCGGACTGGTTACCGGCGTTGCGTCGGCTGTGCGCGCAAAGAAGCCGAACGTGCGAATCTTCGTCGCGGAGCCCGAAACCGCGGCGCCCTACGCGCGCTCGCTGCAAGTCGGAAAGGCGTCAGCCTTCGAGGAGTGGCAGCCGACGTTCGTGGACGGCTCGGGCGGCAAGAGCATCTTCCCGCGAATGTGGGAGCGAATGCGCGGCATCGTCGACGGATCGATCGTCGTGACGCTCGACGAAACGCGCCGCGCCATGCGGGTTCTTGCGGAGCGTTCACGCGTAATCGCTGAAGGCGCAGGCGCGCTGCCGGTCGCTGCTGCGCTCAGTGGCAAGGCCGGCGAGGGTCCGATCGTCGCAGTCATCTCCGGCGGCAACATCGACCTCGCGGTGTTCTGCGAAGCGATTGCCTAAAGCGCTAATCGCGTACAAGACGCGGGAAGCGGGCCGCGGTACGCTCGGAGCATGAAACGCTCGGATCTCTTGTCGCAAGCCGCCGCCCTTGGTCTCATCACCGCGAGCGCTCCGCTGAGGGTAGAAGCATCGACGGCCCCAGCGGAGTCCCCCGTCGTACCGCTGGCCATGCCTCCAGATGGCGTGCCGGTGGCGTTTTTGCTCGCCGACGGCGCGGTACCGATCGACTTCGCCGGTCCGTGGGAGGTTTTCATGGACGCGCGCGTCGTCGGACGCGCGCAGCCCGCGTTCAATCTCTACACCGTTGCGGAAACGACCGCGCCCGTGGTCGCCGGCGGCGGCCTAAGCATCGTGCCGAACTACACGCTTGCGAATGCGCCTGCCCCCAAAGTCATCGTCGTTCCGGCGCAGTCGGGTCCTACCGCGGCCGTGAAGCAGTGGTTGTCAGCTTCGGCCCGCAACGCCGATCTCATCATGTCGGTTTGCACCGGTGCGCTGATATTGGCGGAAGCGGGGCTGCTCGACGGGTACGCAGCGACGACGCACCATAGCGCGCTCACGACGTTAGCCATGCATTATCCCAATGTAAGCGTCGTTCGCGGAGTCAGATTCGTCGACGGCGGCAATGTCGCGACCTCGGCCGGTCTGTCAGCGGGAATCGATCTCGCACTGCACGTCGTTGCACGCTACTGCGGGAAAGAAACAGCGCGCCTTACCGCCTACGACATGGAGTATCAGAGCAACAGCTGGATGACGGCAAACAACATCGCTTACCTCAAGGCGCCGGTCGCGCAAGCCGGCGATGCGATTTGCCCTGTTTGCTGGATGGAGGTTGATCCCAAGCGGTCGCCAGCGCAGTCGTATAAAGGAACAACGTATTACTTCTGCATGCCCGAACACGCGAAGATTTTTGCCGCTGCGCCGCAGCGCTTTTTAACCACGATGCGCAATGCGTAGCTTCCCTCCGGGATACTATACTGGTGAGATCAACACGTGGGAGACGTGTGGCGCCTTTCTCACCGAAGTTCGACACACGGCGCCCAAATCGGTCGCCTTGCATCAACACGAAGCACCCTATTTCAGTCTGCTTATCGATGGGGCGTACGCCGAGCGCGGCGAGGGCTTCGACCTTCGCTACGAGCCCTACACGCTCGTCTTTCATTCGGCCGGTACACTCCACCAGGACCGCATATTGGAGCCGTGCCGGTTCTTTGCGGTCGACCTCTTGCCCAAATGGGAAGAGGTGATCGTCGGACTTGGCGGCACTCGCGCTCACGTTTTCGAACTTACGGGAGGCGATCCGGTGTGGCTGGTGCTTCGGATATATCGCGAGTTCCTCGCGCGCCCCGACGCCGTCGAATCCACGGTTGAAGCGCTGGTGTACGAGCTTTGCGCGCACGTCGCCAAGCGTTCGGTCGAAGAGTTTCGCGAGCCGCTGTGGCTTCCGGCGGTCGACGTCGCGGTGCGCGATCGTTTTCGACAGCCGCTGGAGCTTGCATCGCTGGCGTCGAGCATCGGCGTACACGCGACCCATCTGTGCCGTGCTTTTCGCCGTTTTCGGGGGCACACGATCTCGGAGGCGATACTCGCAGCGCGCGTTGCGTACGTTGCCCGACGGCTTACGGAATCGGATGAATCGCTCACCGAGATCGGAGCGGAAGCCGGGTTTGCCGATCAAAGTCACATGACGCGGATCTTCAAGCGAATCACCGGCTATCCACCGGGAGAGCACCGGCGCCGCCTACGCCCGTGGGACCAAACCGTTCCGTCCTGACGCGCGATGCATCATAGCCCGCCTGCGTGAGCAGCTGCGCTGCCACCTCGACGAAGCCGGTCGCTCCGCAGACGTACGCGATTGGATTTTGAGAAGAGGCGAAAGCGCCGGCCTCGATGACGGCCGCGCCGATGCGTTGCGGCTGAGACGGCCAGTCGGCCGGAGTGGTTCTCGTATAGTTAAACGTTACGCCGACGCCGCTATCCTCGGCTTGGAGTTGCTGCAGTTCGCCCGCGTAGTAAATCGCTTCCGGCGAGCGAACGGAATAAATGAGGCGAAACGGCGCGAGAGCGCCGGCGCGCTTTCCGGTCCGAATCATTGCCATGAGCGGGACGATTCCCGATCCACCGGCGATCAGCTGCACCGGTTCCGTCTGGTCGGGCGCCCAGATGAACCATCCTCCAATCGGGCCGAGAATCTCAAGCGGACTCCCCAATGAGATCGTCTCGACGAGATATGGTGAGACTTCGCCGTCTAGCATCAGCTCGATGGTGATCTCCAGTCTTTCGCCATTCGGGGCGCTGGCGATCGAATAGGACCGCACGGCGGTATAACCGTCGGCCGCGCGCAAACGCACGTCGACGTGCTGTCCTGCCTCGTGACCCGGCCAACCCGGAACGTCGAGCACCAGCGTGGTCGCCGTTTCGGTCTCCTTGCGGCGATCGACGACCTTCGCGACGTGCCAGCTCAGTCGCCCGTGTACCGCTGTTCCCGCCACGGATCTCCATACATATTGTAACCGCGCTCCTCCCAAAATCCGGGCTCGTCCTGTGGCATAAGCGTGAGACCGCGCACCCATTTCGCACTCTTCCAAAAATACAAGTGCGGAACGAGGAGACGTGCCGGTCCGCCGTGCTCTGGCTCGAGATCCCTTCCGTCGAAGCGAAACGCGATCCAGGCTTTGCCGCTACGCAGGTCCGCTAGGGGCACGTTGGTGCTGTAGCCGCCGTAGGAGTGAGCCATCGCAAAGCCGGCAGACGTCTCAACGTCACGCAGGAGGGTATCGAGCGAGACGCCTTCCCAATGCGTGCCGAGCTTTGACCAGCGTGTAACGCAGTGAATGTCGGTCGTTATCCCTTCGCTGGGCAATTCGCGAAACTGCGACCAGCTCCACGTTCGCGTCGCTCCGTTTTCGGCGGCGATCGAAAACTCCCAAGCACTCAGTGAAATCGAGGGGGTAGGTCCGGCGGACAAGACGGGAAAGTCTTTCGTGAGGTATTGGCCGGGGGGCAGAGTACCGCTGTCGCGGCGCCGTTTGCCGACGAATCCCGGCGTCGTGACTGGCGTCTCATCCATGCTACGCGGTTTCCTCTCCACTTCTATTATAGCGCACGACCCGGGGCTTGCGACAAGCCGGGGGTTGGGCCGTACAATCTGGCGATGTTCGAGCATGAAGTAGTGATCGCCGGAGGCGGTCCGACAGGACTGATGTTGGCGGCTGAGTTGGCGTTGGCGGGCGTTGACGTTGCGATCATCGAGCGGCGCGCGAGCCAGGATCTCGTTGGCGCCCGTGCGGGCGGTCTGCACTCACGCACCATCGAGGTCCTCGATCAGCGCGGAATCGCCGATCGGTTCCTCTCGGAGGGACAGGTAGCACAGGTCGCGGGCTTTGCGTGGATTCGCTTGGATATGAGCGACTTTCCAACAAGGTACAACTACGGACTCGCCTTGTTGCAAGAACGCATCGAGCGCGTACTGGCCGGCTGGGCCAACGAGCTGGGCGTGCCGATCTATCGCGGACGTGAGGTGACGGCGTTCGCACAAGACGATAACGGCGTCGCAGCCGAGCTGTCGGACGGCCAGTCGGTATGGGCGGAATATCTCGTTGGATGCGACGGTGGACGCAGTCTCATCCGTAAAGTGGCCGGCATCGACTTTTCCGGATGGGATCCAACAACCAGTAGCCTCATCGCCGAGGTCGAGGTGACCGAGGAGCCGGAATGGGGCGTTCGCCATGACGCAATCGGCATCCACGGCTTTAGCAGGCTGGGGAATGAAGGTCCGGTGCGAGTCATGGTGACCGAACGCCAGCTCGGCGCGGATGAACCAACTCTGCGCGAGCTTAGCGACGCACTTATCGCCGTATACGGGACCGATTACGGGATCTACAGTGCAACCTCAATCTCCAGGTTCACCGACATGGCGCGACAAGCCTCAGCCTATCGCGACCGGCGGGTACTACTAGCCGGCGATGCTGCACACGTGCATAACCCGGTGGGCGGACAGGGATTGAACACCGGTGTGCAAGATGCCGTGAATCTCGGATGGAAGCTGGCCCAAGTCGTCAACGGGACGTCGCCGGAAAGCCTTCTCGATACCTACCATGCCGAACGTCACCCGGTCGCGGCCCGGGTGTTGCGCAACACGCTGGCGCAAGTCGCGCTTCTTCGCCGCCTAGACGACCGAATCGAAGCCTTACGCGACACCGTTTCCGAGCTCCTCGGTATGGACGAGCCTCGCAGGCGCTTCGCCGCGATGATGTCTGGTTTGGACATTCGTTACGATCTCGGCGACGGACACCCGCTGCTCGGACGGCGCATGCCCGATCTGGATCTGGTCACCGCCAATGGACCGCTGCGAGTCTTCACGCTACTGCACAAAGCCCGCCCGGTGCTACTCAACCTCGGTGAGCCCGGCAGCATCGACATCACTCGATGGGCGGATCGGGTTGCGTCGATCGATGCCAAATACGCCGGCGCGTGGGAACTTCCGGCACTCGGAACGGTTGCCGCTCCGACGGCCGTCCTGATTCGCCCCGACGGATATGTCGCCTGGGTGGGAGACCTAAACCAGCTACACCTTACTGACGCGCTAACTACTTGGTTCGGCGCTCCCACTCCAAGTGCGAACCTCCCGCACTAGTAGTGAACCCAGATATCCAACGTATAGACGTTCCTGCGCGCGATCGAGGAACTGTCGAGGGAACCGTTGTGATGAGCGTTCAGTAGGAAGTACGTTCCGTCACGACCCTCCGCGAGCTCAATCTTCGGCCAATAGACGGCGTTATTGCAAAACGCCGCACACGCATGCGTGAGCGACTTTACCACAAACGCGGACGGGAGGCCCGTCGGAACTCGCACCCAGCCGGGGTGGGTGAAGTTATGTTGCGATCCGGTGGTGTGGCAATCGCTTCCCGCGCAAATAGAGACTTGCACTTTTCTTACCCCGGCTTGCGCGACGGAACTCGCGGCAGCGAAGGCGACGGCAATCAACACCGCGATGGCGAGCGCTCTTTGCATGAACTCCTCTTTTTCGACGATTCCTCGCCATATTGGCGTCCCGGCAGGCGCGAACCTCGCGACGCCGTACAACAACGGTCGTGCTCGGCAAGACGCTCTTCTCACAGCAACTCGGCGAGGTGGCAATTTCGCAGACGGCCTACGAGCCCGGCATGCTGATGGAAGCGCACGTGCACGAGCGTGCGTACGTTTCATTCGTCATCGAGGGTCGCTACACGGAGCACTCACGGGAAGCGCCGCGTCATCTTCACCGCAGCATGCTCGTCTTTCACCCGGCCGGTGAAGTCCACGCGGACTGCGTCCACGACCAATCGATGGTGACGTTGAACATCGAGTATTTCTCTGGCGATCTCCCGCACGAGTTCTTCGCGGCCTACGGCAGCGAAGTCGAGATCTTGGAACACCGCTTCTTAGCGGCCATGCCCGCTGCGGGTCGGAGCCTTCTTGATGCGATCGCTGCCATCGCAGCGTTCGTTCGCATGCGAGCGGAAACCGAAGAACCCTCGTACCAAATGGCGCGAGCGCGGCAAGCGTTGCGTGACGGCGTTCGGCCGCGAACGGTGAGTGTGCTTGCATCGGAACTGGGTATGCACCGCGTCGCACTTCACCGCGCGTTCAAACGCGCGTATGGCGAGTCGCCGCGCAACGACGCCGCGAGGAATCGCCTCGCGGCCGCCGCCAAGCTGTTGACGGCCTCCGAGGAGAGTGTCGCCGGTATCGCCGCGTCCTGCGGCTATTTCGATCAGAGCCATTTCTGCCGGCAGTTCAAACGGTTTGCCGGGATGGCGCCTTCGGCGTATCGCAGAGCCTTCGGCATCCGCTAAGAAGTTACAAACGTACAAGCCGGCAACGCCGGGGCGTGCTATGAATGGCGGTATGTGGCGCCTGCAAGCGTTAGTTTCGTCGTGGTTGCTCGCTCTAGTGGCAGTCACTATACCGTGCGAGAGTGTGGGAAACTCCGTGCCGCAATGTAACCCTGCATTAGCGTTGAGCCGGATGCGCGCGGCCATCGGCGGCGCTCACTGGAACGGTATAACCCAGATCACCGCGTACGGAATGGCAACGGTTTCGGGTCTTCGCGGATCGGCGCGATTCGACGACGATCTGCTTGGGGGCCGGTATGCGCGACGGTTTCAGATCGCGGTCATGGGATTCAATGCGGAGATCTACGACGGCTCAACGATCTGGGCGCAAGACATTTCAGGCGGTGTCCATCCATACGATTCGCCATACGCGCGCGAGCAGTCGGTCACGAACGCCTATCTGGCTCGCCGAGGATACTTCGATCCGCGGTCTCCGGCATCGTTTGCCTGCCTCGGAACACGCGTTGCAAACGGGCGTTCCCAAGTCGTGATTGGCGTTCAGCCGAACCGCGGTAGCGCGGCCGAGCTCGCTATCGACGCGCAAACCAACTTGCTCGCGAGCGTAACGCAGCGGGCTCCGCTCGAGCGGTCTGTGGTTACCTATGCCGATTACCGAACGGTCGACGGCGTGGTGCTGCCGTTTTCAATCGCTTCGGGAACCGCAAAAGATCCCGCCGATAATTATACTTTTACGGTGACACGCTACGAACTGCGGCGCGACGTGCGGAGCGCGGATTTTTCGAAGCCCGTAGCGCGAGAGGCGATTCGGATGCTCGGCGGCGCGACGTCGACCACAGTGCCCATGATGCTGGAAGGCCGCCAGCTGATGGTCTGGGCGTCGATCAACGGGCGGCCGGAGATGCCGTTTATCCTCGACACCGGCGGCCACGCAATCCTTACGGCGCTGGCCGCGAAGAGTTTGGGACTTACGCCGGCGGGCGCCGGCGAGAGCGGCGGCTCGGGCGCGGGCACCATATCGACGGCCTACACTCGCGTACGCAGCGTCCGCATCGGCAGCGCGGAGTTGCTCGACCAGCCGTTCCTCGTTATTCCGTACCCTTACGCATTTTACGAGCGTGGAAAGCGAACGCCACTGGCCGGCATCCTCGGTATGGAGTTCTTCGAACGATTCGCCGTGCGTTTGGATTACGGCGACCGTACCGTGACGCTGACCCCGCTTTCGGCGTTTCGCAATCCCCGCGGGGCGGCGGTTCCAATCACGTTCGAGAGCGATCCGGACGTACCGATGGTCGACGCCGCGGCTGATGGAAACGCAGGACTCTTCGGCGTCGATACCGGGAACGCGGGCGATCTCATTCTCTACGGCCCGTTCCTCGAACGAACGGGACTCGATGCACGCTACGCCGGCGGAACGCTCATCATCGGTCACGGCACGGGCGGCACCAACACCGGCCGGCTCGTGACGCTCCGAACTTTTGCTATCGGCGGTCAACCTTTGCACGGCATCGAAGCCAACTTTACGAAGATGAAGACGGGTGCGTTCTCCGCTTCGACGCAAGCCGGGAACGTGGGCTTCTCGATCCTCTCGCGATTCGTTCCGACCTTCGACTACGCGCGGCAGATGCTCTATCTCGCGCCGGCGCTACGAGCGACGCCGATTCCTCCTAATCGCTCGGGGCTCGGCTTTGCGAAGAACGAACCCGGCGCATTCGACGTCATTCTGGTAAAGCCGGGATCGGCTGCGGCAACCGCAGGGATCGTCGCCGGCGATCGTATCGTCGCGATCGACGAGAAGAGTGCCGCCGACCTTTCGCGCGCCGACCTGGTCGGCATCGTGACCGAAGCTCCCGGAACGCTCGTGAACCTTCGCGTTCTTCATTCCGGCACGACCAGGGACGTAACGCTCACGCTGCACTAAGCCGCCGATGGCATGTGCCAGGTTTATACTTTTCTCATCTGGTGCGTGGCCATTCGGCGCGTGCTCCGCATCGTGGGCTTCGACCAACTATTCCGCAGCTCTGAGTCGTAGACGCTAAAACAGAAGCTTCGCGTGGACGATCTTCTGCGTCATCTGCTGCAGACTATTGCGCATCGCGGCCAGCTCGCCCGCCATTGCTTGCAGCTCGGCCTTGGTTATGCCGAGCGATCGATTCGTGGTGGACAATCCATTGAGTTTCGTGCTCGTCGAGCCTAACTGATTATTGGTAAGACGGAGCCGGCGATTGGTCGTGGCCAGCTGCTGGTTGGCGTGTCGAAGCTGAGCATTGGTAAACTTCAGCTGTTCGTTCGTGAGCCGAAGCTGGGCATTCGCGAGCTGTAACCCGGCGTTTGTCGAGTTCAGCCCACCGCGCATTGCATTGAGATCGAATAACACAAAGGCCAAAATGAACGCGCCGAAAATTGCTGCGACGGCGCGTAAGTTGACAGCCGGTAGGCGCGTGCTACGTTGCTTTGTCTCGGGGTATCTGGCGTAGTTCATGCTGATGCCAATGACTTTCCGGCAAAGTATGAAGAAAGCTTAAAACGCTTGCGGGACGCCCTCGCGCAAACGTCGAAAAACGCTAGGTTATGACGACCAAGCAATTCCGCACTCTAGCCGCCGGAACGGCAGCGGCTCTTCTTGCGGGTTGCGCCGTAGGAGGCGCTTCCCCTCAGCAGCCTGCCGCTGCATCGCTCAATGTGAACACGTACCCGCTCGGCGCCTATAGCACGAAGCCCGGCACCGTCTTTGCGCGTACCGCTACGCCCGCGCACGGCAGTCCGTCGTACGATGTTAAGCGAGCTTCGCAGTTGGTATACGTGTCTAACCTCGGCGCCGGTGCGATCGACGTTTTCGATCAGCGTGGCAAGAATCAACAGCCGATCGCAACGATTACGAGCGGGATCCTCGGTCCCGGGGGCCTCACGACCGATAGAAAAGGTAATCTCTACGTAGCCGACGAGGGTAAAATCAGCGGGAACTGGATTGTGCAAGTCTACGCACCCGGCGCGACCTCGCCGACCAAAAGCTACACGACCGACCTTTCTTCGCCAACCGACTCGGTCGTCGCAAAAGACGGGACTATCTACATCGCGAACTTCAACGGTCTCAGCAATGGTTGGGTGACCGTCTATCCCAAAGGAAACGTTTCTAAGGAGTACCGCCTCTCGGATTTTGGCGGCGGCGCTCCTCTTTCGGTAGCGCTCGACGGTAAGCAGAACCTCTACGTGATGTACGACGTTAACAATGGTAGCGCAGTCAACGAGTACAAGCCCGGTAAGAAAACGGGTACCAACCTGAATCTCGTCTTTAGCAGTGGAGGCGGCATCCAGGTTGATCCAGCCGGCAACATTCTGGTGGCGCAGCAACTCAGCCCATCCGAAATTCTGATCTTCCCACCGGGGCAAACGGAGCCGTCTCAGACTATCCCGATGCCTGGCGGCGGAGAGCCGTTCAATTTCGCCCTAAACCATGGCAGCAAGGCCCTCTTTGCCGGCGAATACCAGAACGCTAACCAGGTCGACCGATTTGCTTATCCCTCGACAAAGTTCCGATACGTCATCGCCAATGGGTTCGAAAATCCGTCTGGAGTCGCCACCGCCCCATACGAGTTTTAGCTAGTCGTCTGGCGGTCATTCTCCAGAATGCGGATGACGGCGAGAATCGTGTTCCAGTTGCGCGTCGTAACCCGCGCCCCTAGCGCGTGGTCGATCCGTCCCAGATATCCAATCGTTTTCATGTGACGGCGATATACGCCGTAAACGAATCGCTTGTGCCGCCCGATGATGCGCACGTACCATTCACTCGCGGACGGAATGTCGCGCGGCATGGGCGGCAATCGGCGTCCTGCCGGTCCGACCAAAACGCTCACGAATCGAACGACGTCCGCTTTGGGGGCCTGCGAACCGAAGGGATCTTCGGCCTGCAACTCCAGCAGTTCGCGACCATCGCAGAGGGCAAGCTCGGCCTCGAACGGTAACTTGCGAAGCAGTTCCGCTCGGAACGCCGAACGCGAACGCAGATTGCGGGCCACGAGAAGCCCCGTCGCGCCGAGATTGACGACGTCGTAGCCGGCAAGTTGCTTGGCGAGCAGGCTGGGACGCAACCGCCGATGTCCGCCGACGTTGACACCCCGCAAGAAAGCAACTGCGTCCACGTGAGTCTATCGCTTGGCGAGATCCGGCGACGCGCCTAAGATAAAGGTTCGGGTTCGATCGTCGTAGCTGAATAGCTCGGCGTAGCGGCCCCAATTGATGATCGTCCGCCGTGTTGTTTCGGCGTCGTCGGCGCTCAAACTATCCTCGAGCTCAGATATGAATCGGATCCGCGGTGCGCGATGTCCTTTGCGCTCCTGGAGCACATTGACGATGTGGCCGGCAAGCGGCACAAAGTTTAGTAAGTGCTCCTTGAATAGGCGTTTGCGTTCCTCGGGGTCGCTGGTCGCAAAGACGCGGCCCGCGCGCAAGTAGACGAGGGCGACACCGTCGCGCCACGACACCCCGTACGGGGGCTGCCGCCTCAAAACCGAAGAAAGTTGCAGGCCTTACTCCTTTGGGGACCAGAGCCACGCGGCGCCCCGCACCCCACTCGAATCGCCGTGGAGCGGGCGTCCGACGGTGACGTTTGCAGGCTTCGAAAAGATGTGCCGGAGCATGAGCGGCGGCACGTCGTCATAGAGCATCGAAATATTGGATAGGCCACCGCCTAAAACGATTATGTCGGGATCGACGACGTTGACGACGGAGGCGAGCCCGCGTGCCAGCCGATCTTTGTAGCGTGTGAGTGCAGCCGTCGCGTCACCGTCGCCCGACGCTGCAGCTGCTGCGATTGCTTGCGGCGCCAGCACCCTTTGGCTCGTTCTTTCCAAGTCGTTGGCAAGTCCGGGCCCCGACAAGAAGGTTTCGATGCAGCCACGATTGCCGCAATAGCAAAGCGGCCCCGGCTCTTCATCGATCGTTCGCCAGGGCAGCGGATTATGGCCCCACTCACCGGCACTTGCGTTGCGGCCGACGAGAAAACCCCGGTCGATAACAATGCCGCCGCCGACGCCCGTGCCGAGAATCACTCCAAACACGCTGCGATAGCCGGCTCCCGATCCGTCGATCGCTTCAGAGAGTGCAAAACAGTTGGCGTCGTTGGCGATTCGGACCTCGCGGTCGAGCCGCGATTCGATATCGTTCTTGAGCGGCTTGCCGTTGAGCATCGTGCTGTTGGAATTTTTTAGCAGGCCCGTCGACGGTTCGACGGCGCCCGGCGTCCCGATGCCGACGGTAGCGCGCTTTCCCAGCTCGCCTTCGACGGCCGACACGAGACGGCACAAAGCGTCGACCGTCGCCTCATAATCCGGGGCTGGTGTTGAGATCCGCCGCCGGATCACCTCCGAGCCATCGGCTTTCAGCGCGATGATCTCGATCTTCGTACCGCCCAGATCGACGCCGATTCGGAATCCGCGGCAGGGCGTAAGGTGCATGGTTCGGCTTGATTCGATGCGACCTTCCGCCGGACCGGCCGTCCCGCTTTCACCGCAAATGCTCGACGTAACGGCAGCATTTTTAGCTCGCACACGGAAGCTAGCCGCTTTGATGATCGTTTTGCTAGGCGTGCTGGTGGTCGTCATCGGCTTCGCGTTACGGTTTAATCCATTGCTTGTCGTGACGGTCGCAGGGGTCACTTCCGCGCTCCTTGGCGGCTTGAGCCCACTGCACGTGCTCGAGGCTTTCGGCACCGGCTTTGCCGCAAGCCGCTCGATAAGCATCGCCTTCATCGTGCTGCCGGTCATCGGGCTCTTGGAGCGCTATGGCCTGCAGCAGCGTGCGAAGATGTTAATCTCGCACGCGGCAGCGCTTACTGCGGGGCGTCTCCTACTGCTCTATCTCTTCGTTCGTCAGCTTGCGGCCGCACTGGGGCTCACGAGCATCGGCGGGACGGCGCAGATGGTGCGTCCCGTGATCTATCCCATGGCCGAAGGCGCGGCGATGCGCGCGTACGGCCAAACGCCGGAGTGCCTGACGGAGACGATTAAAGCGCACGCCGCGGCAGCCGATACGGTGGGCGCCTTCTTTGGCGAGGATTGTTTCGTGGCGGTCGGTTCGGTTTTGCTGATTACCGGCTACGTCAACGCGAGCTACCATCTCAAACTCGATCCGCTCGAGATCGCGGTCTGGGCCATCCCGACGGCGATTGCTGCATTCGTCATTCATGGCTTCCGGCTGCTTCGCCTCGACGGTCGCCTCGCCACAATTGCCGGTGCGAGCCATCAATCGAGAACGCAATGATCACCGCCGAATGGATCTACTGGCTGCTTGGAGCATTTTTCTTCCTTGTCGGCGTTGAGATTGCGCTCGACCGCACGCATCGAAAGCGCTGGACAAACGCCGCTTTCTGGTGTTTGCTTGGCGCGTCGCTTTGCTATGGCAGCTTCATTCCAAGGCTGCCGGCATGGCTGCTCGGCGTTGCGGTAATCGGCATGGCGCTCATCGCGGGGTTCGGTCTAACCGGTTCCGGAGATGTGCGTACTACAAGCGAAGCGCAGCGCGCTGCGAGCGCGGCGCGTAAAGGCAATGCGCTTTTTATTCCGGCGCTGACGATTCCGGCGGTAACGGTACTCGTCTCACTGGGAGCCGGCCGAATCGTTATACGGGCGCGTCTGCTGCTCGCGCCGGAGTCGTCGACGCTCGTCGGTCTCGGTGTTGCGACGGTCGTCGCGCTTGCCGTTGCGCTTGCGCTGTTGCGCCCAAAACCACCAACGGTGACGCTGAGCGAAGGGCGGCGTCTGCTCGAGTCGATCGGTTGGGCAGCCTTGCTCCCGCAGATGCTCGCCACCCTGGGATTGCTCTTCACGAAGGCCGGCGTCGGCACGCAGGTAGGTGCGATCGCGCAACATGTCGTCCCGGAAAACTCGCGGATCTTCGCAGTAATCGCCTACGCGCTCGGGATGGCCGCCTTTACGATCGTCATGGGAAACGCCTTTGCGGCCTTTCCGATCATGACGGCCGCGATCGGTTGGCCGCTGCTCGTTGAGCGGATGGGCGCGCATCCGGCGCCGCTCTTTGCGATTGCAATGCTCTCGGGGTTTTGCGGAACGCTCTGCACACCGATGGCGGCGAACTTCAACCTCGTGCCGCCCGCACTGCTGGAGATGCGTGATAAGTACGGCCAAATCAAGGTGCAGATACCGACGGCGGTCGCGCTGCTGAGCGTCAACGTCGCATTCATGCTGATCTTTCCATTTCGATGACGCACCTCGCCGACGCCCTGGCGCCGCAGATCGCGCCGGTACTGCTCGCAAATCTCACGTCACGATGCCCATATCACGATTCGCATCTCTTTGAAAACGGCGACCCGCCACACGATCCATTTTCCGCGCACCCCGCTTTCAGCAACTCCTTCGATTGGCATTCCAGCGTGCATTCGCACTGGACCGCACTACAGCTGGCCGAACGGGGAGATGCGGACTTGGCGCATGTGCTTACGCGTCATCTTAGCGCGGCAAACATCGGAGCCGAAACGGAGTACCTACGTCTGCGCAACGCCTACGAACGGCCCTACGGCTGGGCGTGGGCTTTACTCTTGGCCTCGTCGGCGCAAACTTCCGCGGTTATCGCGGCTCGCGGTTGCGCGGCGGCGCTGCGCGGGATGGGCGCTGTGATCGCCGATGCCACGCTGCGCTGGCTCGATGTCCTGCCGCTGCCCGTCCGTCACGGCGTTCACTCCAACACCGCCTTCGCGTTGGGCTTGATGCACGATGCGTGCGGCGCGCTAAAGTTTGCGACGCTAAGGCACGCGATCGAGCGGCGCGCGCATGCATGGTTCGGCGCCGAGCGGGAGTGGCCGGCGGCGCGGGAACGCAGCGGGAACGACTTTCTTTCGCCGGGGCTCGCCGAAGCTGATCTGATGCGCCGCGTACTCGCTCGCGAGAAGTTTGCAGCCTGGTGGGAGCAATTCGTGCCGGCGCCCTCGCTGCTATCGCCGCTGTTTTCGGTCGCTCACGTGCCGAACGTAGCTGACGGGCAGATCGTGCATCTGCACGGTCTCAATTTGTCGCGCGCCGCGACGCTAGCTTCAATGGCGCAAGCGCTAACCGATTCGACGCTGCTCAAAAGCGCGCGACGGCTTTACGAAGCAAGCGCGGATCGCGCGGTTAGAGGGCACTACAGCGAGCTGCATTGGTTGCCGACCTTCGCGTGGATGGCGGCCACCGCCATCGACGCAGCCGAAGCACCAACGCGTTAAGTCACACCGCCGCCTTATTGACGGCCGATGACTTGGACTTGCACCGGAGCACCCGTCGCTCTCCCGGATTCGTTGCGGAGAATGACGAGGTAGCGTCGCGGCACACCCTGTTGCATCCGCACGACTTGGCGAATCGGGCCGATCGCATTGACGACGGCGCTTCCGGCGGGATTGGTCGTGAATCGCGTCAGTGGTTCGATAGTACCCGTTCCGTCGGGTCGCGTCGCCAACGCGAGGACGTATGTTTGCTTTGGCGCCAAGCCCGTGACGGCGGCTTCGAGCACTTGCACGAGCCCTTGGTCGAAGAGCGTTACGCTGGTATCGGGCTTCGATTGGCCACGTGCCGACGTAGATGTGAGCGCGAGGTGGACGGCTTGACCGGCGATGCCGAGCGGCTGCAGGTTTGCCGTACCCGATCCTTGCGGCACGGCGCCGGCGACATAGACCACCGCCTGCGGCGCTTGACCGATCGGTGTAGCCGCGACGATGTGGTTCGAGAGCGTATCGATGGCGACGAGCCGGTCGTCGTTCTCTAACCCGACGTAGACGCGTCTCCCGTCGCCCGAAGGCCAGATCCCGTGCGGTAAGTTGCCGACCGAGATGGTGGCGACTTGGGCGAAATCGCTCGTGCGAAAGACCTTCACCTCGTTGAGACCACCGACGGTGACGTATGCGAAGGTGCCGTTGGCGTTGTGCACGATGTTGACGTGGTTGGTGATCGGTCCCGTATCGATCGTTTTGAGCGGCGCGAATGGCGGCCGCCCGTCGAAGACTTGCGTTCGGCCCGTGTCCTTGAGCGTAAACCAGACCTGCGAACCATCGGGCGTCGCGGCGATGTTGGGGCAGAACGGGCTCGCCTGCGGTACGTGTCCGACGATTCCATGCGATGCCACGTCGACGACGACCGTTTCGGGCGTGAAGGAAGAGCAGACGTATCCGTACTTGCCGTCGGGCGAGAAGATCGTCATCCCCGGCCCGTTCGGTACCGTGATGCGCAGTTTTTCGCGAAACGTTCCCGCGTCGAGGACGTCAACGTAATTCTCGCCGCGAACCGTCACCCAAACTTCGGAGCCGTCCGGCGTAAAGAATGCCTCGTGCGGCGAGCGTCCGACGTACGCGATGCCCTTAACGGCGTTGCTCTGGGTGTCGATGAACGAAACCGAGTTCGACCCAATGGAAACGACCGCGAGCGTCTTGCGATCGGGCGAGAAGCCCATACCATGGACCAGTAACTGTCCCGTATAGAGCGGGCTCAAGCTGGCGGGGCTCGGATCGCCCAGCCGTATGACGCCCAGCAACTTGTTATCGACGGGATCGGTAACGGAGATGGTGTTTGAATATTGTTCCGCCGCATAGACCCGATCTTGATGACTTATGGGAATGTCGGACGCGCCGGCGGCGAAGGGCGGCTGGCCCGCGGATGATGGTGCCGCTGCCACCAAGATGATGACGACCGATGCCGCCGCGAGCGCGAGGATGAATCGCATCGAGACTACTCCTTTGGCAGCGGCTGGCCGATCGCGAGCCGCATGGCCGCGATCTCCTGCTGTTGCGTCACAATGATTTCTTGGGCGATCCGGCGCAGCTTGACGTTGCGTCCGTAGAGCAACTCAGCTCGCGCCATGTCGATCGCGCCTTGGTGATGGGGAACCATCCACGCCACGAAGTCTCTATCCGCGTCGCCCGTCGGCGGGCTTGACATGCCGGCCATCATTGTGGACATCGCGGCCTTAACGCGATCGACGAACGGTGCGTCGGCTACGCTCGCTGCAGCGACCCCGCCGGTGGAGAGCAAGACGAGAATCATCAAAGCGGTCCGCATTTGGTCCCCCCTCTGGCTCCATTCTTACGCGCCCGGAACGTCCCTCGTATTCCGGCGTCAACGTGACGCGCTTCCGGGCGGTTGGCCGCCACGGACGGCTCGCAGGCGGCGCGCCTAGCGGCGCGTAAAGTAGCGTGCCCGTTCGCCCTATCGTTCACTGGAGAATTACATCGATGATGCACGTTGGAATCGCAGGTACGGGAAAGATGGGCAGCGCGATCGCGAGCAACTTGCTCGCGCGCGGCTATCCGGTGTCGGTTTGGAACAGAGATCGCGCGCCAACAGATGAGCTCGTAGCCGCAGGTGCCGTTCGCTGCGACGACGTTCCTTCGTTGGTCGAAAGCGTCGACGCCGCGATCACGATGCTTTGGGATGACGATGTCGCGCGCGAGATTTCGCTTGGCCGGCTCATTCCTGCTGCCCAAGAAGGTCAGCTGCTCATCGAATCGTCGACGCTTTCGCCGCAAATGTACGAGACTTTAGCGCAAGCGGCAGCGCGGCGAGAAGTGGACTTTCTTGCGTGCCCGGTCGTGGGAAGCGTCGACAGCGCCCGCGCCGGCGCGTTGACGCTCTTTCCCGGCGGTAGTCAGAGAGCGTTCGATCGCGCCCACGAGCTTTTGAGCGCCCTCGGTTCGACGATCACGTTCACGGGCTCGCCGGTGGCAAGCGGCCTCCTCAAGCTCGCCAGTAACGCGGTTTTGGGCGTCATGGCGGATTCTATCGGCGAGCTGCTTGACGTCACCGAACGTGGCGGCGTCGACCGCACCCTCGTGATCGACACGCTCGTACACGCGTTCGAGCGTGTTGCCGGAAAACGGCAACAGCTCGTCGATCGGGATACACAGCCGCGCTTTTCGGCGGCTGCGCTTCTGAAAGATCTGCGCTTGGCCAAGGCTGCTCGGCAGACGCTCAATGTGGAAGCACCGGTCATGGATTGTGTGCTCGCAGAGTTCGAAAACGCGGTAGCGTCCGGACTCGGCGACCAGGACTACATCGCCGTTGCGTTGGCCGTTGAGCACGCGGATTCGCACTCGGAATAAGCGTTTCCGTGAACGCATCTGAAATCTTTGAGGAGAAGCGCTTCGGTCTCGGCGGCGTACCGTTCGGCAACGAGTTCGCATACGTCACTGATGATGTCGCATACGCCACGATCGAGGCGGCGTGGAACGCGGGGGTACGCTACTACGACACCTCGCCATGGTATGGGCTCGGACTCGCAGAGCGGCGTCTCGGCAGCTTTTTGCATAAACAGACGCGCAGCGAGTACGTCCTCTCTTCGAAGGTTGGTAAGCTGCTCGCGGCGTCGCGCGACAACAATGCGAAAGCGTACTTTCCGTTCACGTCTTCACCAAACAATCTCCGGTATGATTACACCGCAGACGGCGTCAAGCGCTCGATCGAAGATAGCCTCCAGCGTCTGGGCGTCGATGCCCTGGACGTCGTCTTCGTTCACGACCTCTCGCCTGACAATCCGTGGCTGCCGGGACCATGGGAGGAGCAGTTCGCGATCGCGCAAAGCGGCGCGTTTCCCGCGCTCAGCAGGTTGCGTGACGAAGGCGTGATTGCGGGCTGGGGACTCGGGGTAAACTCACCGGAACCGATTCTCAAACTGATGGACGTCGCCGACGCGAACGTGTGCCTCTTAGCCCGGCAATATTCATTGATCGATCATTCGAACGCGCTGCACCGGGTCTTTCCCAAGGCACGCGAGCGTGGAATGAGGTTCGTCGTAGGTTCGTCGCTCAACGCGGGTTTCATCAGCGGCAGTGCACGCTTCAATTACGGCAGCGAAAATTATAAGATTCCGGCTGGCGTGATCGAGAAACGCGGCCGGTTGCGCGCGGTTGCGGCGCGGCACGGTGTGGACCTTCGCACTGCCGCACTGCAGTTCTCGAGCGCGCCCGACGTTGGAGCAGCGCTCGTCGTTGGCTGCTCGAATCCGCAGCAGGTGCTCGCGGACTACACGTCGCTGAGTACGAAGATTCCGGCCGAATTTTGGTCGGAGCTTCGAGCCGAAGGCTTGATCGAAAGCGACGCGCCTGGCCCGCCTGCGTAGCGCACCGAGACGGGAAGCTATGTGCCAGGTAGCTTCTGATCGAGCCAGCGGCGGATCACGAGCCGTCTCAGGAGCACAACGGCGATTGAAAGCGCGATCGTCGTGGAGGCGATGTGCGCAGCGTTCGGCCTTACCGCTACGACTATTCCGGCGATGACTCCGAACAGCACGGCCGTCAGGATACTTGTAAGCTGACTGATCGCCCAGCGGGTTTCAGCCGCGGGCAATTCCGAGCCACGGGCAAGCAAGCCGGTCAGCAACATAGCCCCCACCAACGCATAGACGAACGCGAACGAGAAAATAAACAGAACAAAAAAGCGGGCCGGATTCTGGCCCAACCCCGCGACGTGCATCAAGCTTTCAAGAAAATACAGCGTCAGGATCAGGCCACAGAGCATGCCGAAGTTTAGCGCGACCATCGGAATATTGAGCACGAAGAACGCGCTGAACGTGCGATGATGCAGCCACCAGAGCACCGCTATCAAGATGAAGGCCGAGATGAAGAATGTTGCGCTTTGCCACACGCTGAACATATCGGTCGCGCTCTTGGGCAGCACTAAGGTTAGACCAAGCTGCGCAAGGCAGAAGCCGATAACGATGTCGGAAAACGCCTCCAGGCGGTGGATGGTGTGCTCCGCTTTATCAGGCGTCATTTTCACCAGGCAGGGATTTCGCACAGAGCCTGATGCGGCGCCTGCCGCGCTGACGCCCGTTTGCGGAGTCGCGGACTACTCCGGGAAGCTGTCGCCGAACATTGGCCGGCCACTCGCCGACTCGGCAGCCGATGCTTCGTCTTCGATGACGTCCCAGTGCTCGGCCAGGAGGCCGTTTTCCATGCGCACGACATCGGCGGCGACCCAATTCTTTGGCTGTCCGATTCCGGAAAAACGTCCGTGCAGAATAACGAGATCGCCTTCGGCGACGATCATGTCGTGCTCGTATCTCAGCGTCGGCGGGATGCTGCGGATGAGCTCGAAGAGACCTTCGCGGCCCGGCTTGATATGCATACTATGTTGAATGTACTGCGGCGACCAGAACCGCTCGGCGGCCTCGTAATCGCGCTTGTTAAAAAGTGTATCAAAGGCTTCAAGAACGAGGGCCTTGTTTCGTTCTTCGCGCGAGGGCTCTATCGTGAGCTCGATCGCGTCGACACGATCCGGATAGAAGGCAAGATGGTCCTTGATAGCAGCGACCGCCTCGTACGGCGCTTCATACGTCCATACCGCGTTGACGGCACGGTCGCCGCCGGAAATCACGCTGTAATAGCCGGCATCCCCCTTGTAGGGACAATAGGTTGCATTTTCAGTGCGTGTGAGCAGCGTCATGTCGACGTCGCCGCGCGGGATGTAATGCACGACGGGATAGTCACTTTCGCGGAGCGCCAATGCGCTGCGCGAATCGGCGATGACCCTGCCGCCTGCCAACACGCGCACGCGCTCGGCGACGGGCTCGATGGTGATCGGATGGCCGGCGTTGGGAATCTTAACGGTTTTCATGCGGCTGTTTTGCCTCCGTTGACGTCGATGATTTATTCCGTGATATAGCGCGCATCGTCGGATCCGAGGAAGGCGATCACGCCGGCGATCTCGTCAACATTGCCGAGCCGTTTCAGCGGAATGCTCGCGGTGAGTTGTGCCTTGCGTTCGGGACTTCCGGCGAAGCGAGTCAGCAGATCCGTATCGACCGAGCCTGGTGCAATGGCATTGACGCGAATATTGTATTGCGCGCCTTCCCGGCGGCGCCCGCGCCACGCAACTCGGTCGAGAGGGTCGCGCCGTCTGGTTCGCGCCGGCCGGCGATTGCGACCCGGTCTCCGCCCCGGGCGAAGGCAAAGGCGGCGGCGCGGCCGATGCCGCTGAGAGCGCCGGTGACGAGTGCGACGCGCTGACTCATGCAGCGATAATGATACGTACGTACGTATTTGTCAAGCAGCCGGCTACGGCTTCGTGAGGGAGGCGGCTAAGGCGCTAGGATCGCGTCAAATAGAACGCGCTTGAAACGCTCGATCGGCTCAGGGCTACGGTATGCCTTGGAGAGCAAAATCGCGCCCTCGAGCGATGACAGCACGAAACCGGCGACGTCGTCGCAATCGAGGCCGGCGTTTACTTCGCCGGCCGCTACCGCCGCTCGCAAGCAATAGGCAATTGACTCGCGGAGGTCGCCGAAGATTGCGACGACGCGGCGCCGGATGGGTTCGCTGTGGTCGCTGGCTTCGGCAGTGAAATTCCCAAATAGGCAGCCACATCGCATATTATCGCGGTTCAGCTGATCTTCGATGCCGTCGATGTAGGCTCGGAGGCGCGCCAGCGCCGGGCGCGCGTCATCGCGAAGCGTTTCCGCCATGTTCGCTTGTGCCGCATGGTAGTAGCGCTCGAGGATTTCGAGCCCGAAGGCTTCCTTCGAGACGAAGTGGTTGGTAAAAGAGCCCTGGGGGACGCCGGCCGCGGCGACGATGTCGCGCACGCTTGTCCTCGCGAACCCATGCTTGTGAACCAGCAGCAGCCCTTCGGCGAGAATCCGCTCGCGGTGGGAGGTCTTCGGCACGCCCCAATATTGACGTACGTCCGTATTGGATGTCAAGAGCGTTTTCGCCGGCCGAGCCGGGTAAGTACGGGATAGCGAAAACACGTGACAAGGTGGTCGTTTACCATACCGACCGCTTGCATGTGCGCGTAGCAAATCGTCGTCCCGAAGAACGTGAAGCCGAGCTTCTTCATCGCCTTGCTCATCGCGTCCGACACCGTCGTTGACGCCGGAACTTGCGAGAGGCTGCGCCGATGGTTGTCGAGCGGTTTGCCGTCGACGAATTTCCACATAAATCCGTCGAGCGTCTCGCCGGTCGCTCGCAGCGCGACGTAAGCGCGCGCATTTTGGACGGCGCCCTCGACCTTGCGCCGGTTACGAACGATCGACGCGTCACGTAGCAACGACTCGACCTTGCGGCGATCGAAGCGTGCAATCCGCTCGGGATCGAAGCCGTCGAACGCCTTACGGTATGCCTCCCGTCTGCGCAGGATCGTCGACCAACTCAGCCCCGCCTGCGCGCCCTCAAGTAGCATGAACTCGAAGAGATGGCGATCGTCGTGAACGGGCACGCCCCACTCATCGTCGTGGTAGGTCAGCATGAGCGGATCGTTCCCGACCCACGAGCAGCGCACGAGATTGTCAGTCATCGCTCCAAAACACTATTTTCCGTTCGCGCGCGGACAGACCTCGTTGCACCAAGCCGCCACCCGATCGCGGATTTGGTCGCGTACGACCCGCGTTGAGGCAAGGCGTTCTTCCCACGATCCCTGAAACGACGCTGGATCGGCGAAGCTCCAATGGAGGCGCTGCGTTACGGCTGGAAAGACCGGGCAGCGCTCGGCGCTCGTCTCATCACAGACAGTGATCACATAAGAGAATTTTCGTCCAGCGGCGAACAGGTCGAACGCGCTCTTGGTGCGATTGCGCGATATATCGATCCCGGTCTCATGCATCGCCGCAACGGCGAGCGGATCGAGTTTGCCGGGTTCGAGTCCCGCGCTCTCCGCATCGAGCTGATCCTGGCACATGCTCTTGAGAAACGCTTCGGCCATTTGGCTTCGAGCAGCATTCTTAACGCATACAAAAAGCACGGACGATCTAGGCGACTGCACGGATCTGGTCTTGGCGCGGGGCGAGCCACCCAAAGAGAAGGGTGGCGCCGACGGCGCCGGCTATCTGCGCCAGAATGAATTCGGGCGCATCTTGGGGCCGGATGCCGGCGAACGTGTCCGAAAGCGAACGCGCAACGGTCACCGCCGGGTTGGCGAACGAGGTGGACGACGTAAACCAATAGGCACTCGCGATATACGCCGCAACGGCAAGCGGAAGAAGGGCCGAGCGGAAGCGCGTACAGCCCCAGATCACCAAGACCAAGCCGAAGGTTGCCACGAACTCCGCGAACCATTGAGCCGGCCCACCGCGAACCCGATGCGACGCGAAAAGCATCGGAAGACCGAACATCGCGTTCGCGGCGACCACGCCCGCGACCGCCCCACTCAGCTGCGCCGCTACGTAGGCGGGAACTTCGCTCCAGGGAAGGTCCCCGCGAATTGCATCGGCGATCGATACCGCTGGATTGAAATAGGCCCCCGAGATCGGCGCCAACGCCGCGATAAGGCACGTGAGGATGCCTGCAGTGGCGAGCGAATTGGCGAGGAGCGCGAGGCCCGTGTTTCCATTCGACAAACGCTGCGCCATGATGCCCGAACCGACGATGCCGGCGAGCAGGAACGCCGAGCCTAAGGCTTCGGTAACGCTCCTTTTGAGCAGGCTCGTCACCAACATCTTATGCCACGCAGCACGATCGCGCCTGATTGCCCGCGCAGCAGGTGCCCTGCGACCCGTTGCGCTCGGCGGTCTCGTCGTGGACGGTGTAGACTTCCCAGCGGCGGCCGTCGGGGTCGACCGCCCAGACTTTGGTTTGACTCGCGTAGCAACAGGTTACGTCGCGTTCGATTGACGAGATGAGATCGGCGCGGTGCAAGCGTGCAATGGCACCTTCGACTTCGTCGACATCGTCGACGCACACGCCGAAATGGGCATCGGCCGGCACCTCGACTCGCTCGCTCTCATCCAAGGCAAGCTCGAGCCCCGGGTCATCCGTAATAAATAGCGCGTAATCGTCGAGCAGCTTCGCCGGCTTCGTATCGAACAACGCCGAGTAGAAGGCGACGCTTTTTGCTAGATCCCCCGTGGCGAAATTCAAGTGGGTTTTCACGCTGCGACCTTCTGGCGAAAAACCGACGTCAGCGCGTTGCGGATTCGATCGCGCGCGTTGGGAGCGAGGCGATAGTAGACCCACGTACCGCGCCGCTCGCCAGAGATGAGCCTCGCCTCGCGCAGAATGCGCAAATGATGCGATACGGCCGGCTGATTGAGCGGCAGCGCGTCAGTGAAATCGCAGACGCAGACTTCATGCTTGGCGCGATCGAGCGCAGCGAGGATGGTGAGTCGGTGGGGATCGCCCAGGGCCTTGAAGAGCTCAGCCTCGGTCCCAAGGTCCACTTGGGGGATTTGAGCGGGCGGGCAGCAACGTTGCATCGACATACGTCGATATTAGATTACAGAATCGACGTTTGTCAATATAGCTTACTTGACCCCGAAATCAGCGTGCCAAGTTTCGGACCGCACGCAGTGCCGCGCGACGATTTTGATCGATTTTGCGGCAGAAACGCCCAATGGGATTAATGGTTTTCAGTGGCGTTACATCATTGATAACGATGCGGGATTGAGTACTTGTTTTTCGGGGCCGGCGCCCTTGCCCACGGCCGTGTAAGCGGCAATGGCATCGTGCAGCGGCCACGTCTTTATCGGATACGGTCTGATGGCTCCCAACTCGAACCCCTGCCGAAGAGCGCCCATGATTCCTGCGATCTCGGGGCCCGTCAGCTTCAGCGAATCGACGCCGATCAGACACGTAAGATTATGGTAGAAGTCAATCAAATCGAATGAGACACGACGTTCGCCGGCGCTCGCAATAGCGACCTGTCGTCCGCCGATCCGCAGTGATTTGAGGCATTGTTCGAAGAGCGATCCACCGACGGTATCGTACGCGAGATCGACGCCTTTGCCGCTCGTCGCGGCTTTGACCGCACTCACGAGATCCTGCGTTTTCGTGTTGATGTAGGTGTCGCATTCCGAAGCGCGCTCGATGACGTCGGCGCCGATCACGCGTGCGCCCCTCCAGTGCGCGATTTGGGTAACCGCGCGCCCGACGGCACCCAAGGCGCCGGTGACTAAAACCGTGTCGTTCGACTTAACCTCGGCTTTTTGCACGAGCCCGTTCCAGGCGACGATGAATGGAACGCCGATGGCAGCGGCTTGTTCCATGGAGAGATGCGGCGGCTTGTCCGCAAGCCATTGCGCGGGCATCGCGACAAACTCGGCATGGCAGCCATCGCATTCGACGCCGAAGCCAGGCCCGCTTCCCCATACTTCACGCCCTTTGCCATCGCCCGCGATCACGGTGCCGGCGTAGTCGCGCCCAGGTGTGCGCGGGAGCGACGTTTTGAAAGCGCCGGCGACGTTCTTAACGTCGCTCGGATTAACTGCCGAGGCGTCTATTCGAACGAGCGAAAAGCCGGCACGCAGTTCCGGCATAGGGAGCTCTTCGATCGTCAGCACCGACGGCGGTCCGTATTGGCTAAAGCGGAGGGCCTTCATGCCAGAAAAGATTCTATCACAATAAGCGCGCTACGAGCTCAGCAAGCCCCGGTTCAGGTATGGCTAACCCGTCACGATAATCTTTGGTGCTCGGCGCGGAGCGCCGATAAATCTTCGTCGCTCAACGTTACGCCTGTAGCCGCGACGTTCTCTTTCAGATGCTCGACGCTTGCCGTGCCGGGAATCGGCAACATCACTGCTGATTCCACCAGGAGCCACGCGAGCGCGACTTGCGCGGGGGTTGCGCGCCGGCGGTGCGCAACTTCCGCGAGCGGGCCGCCGGCCTTTGCGAGATCGCCGGTAGCGAGCGGAAACCATGGGATGAAGCCGAGGTTCGCGCGCGTGCAGTAAGCGAGGACGTCTTGGGATTCGCGATTTATGAGATTATATTCGTTCTGCACCGAGACGATGGTCGCGAGTTGCCGAGCTTCTTCGAGTTCGTCGAGGTCGACGTTGGAGACGCCGATGTGGCGAATCTTGCCTTCACGCTGAAGCTCGACGAGCGCACCGATTTGCTCGGAATACGGTAACTTCGGATCGACCGTATGCAGCTGCAAAAGGTCGATTCTTTCCAGCCGCAAGCGTTTGAGGCTCCCTTCGACCGCTGCGCGCAGATGCTGCGGACGGCAATCCGGCTCCCAACGACCGGGCCCCGGCCGCACGAGACCCGCTTTGGTCGCGATGACGAGATTCTCTGGATACGGATAGAGCGCTTCGGCAATGATGTGCTCCGAGACTTCAGGACCATACGAGTCGGCCGTATCGATGAGCGTGACGTCAAGATCAAGCGCGCTCTTCAGAACGGCGATGCACTCATCGCGATCGCGAGGTTCCCCCCAAATGCCTGCTCCCGTAAGGCGCATTGCACCAAATCCCAGCCGATGGATCTTTAGGTCACCACCGAGCGTGAACGATCCGCTCCCGGCAGCCGACGGTGTGGCGGTACGTGACGCACTCATGACCCGGTCGAACCTCTGCGGTTCGGGATAGTTGCGAGCGCTGCTTGCTTCCGGCGGCGAGGGCTAGCAGCCGGGATAACAGGGAGGCGGCGGTGGCGGATATTGCGGCTGTTGCGTATACGGCAGCTGGGGATATTGCGGATACTGCTGAGGGTATTGCGGCTGCTGCTGAGGGTATTGTGGATACTGCTGAGGGTGTTGCGGATACTGCTGAGGATGTTGCGTATACGGCTGCTGGGGATATTGCGGATACTGCTGAGGGTATTGCGGATACTGCTGAGGCGACGGATATTGCGGGTACTGCGAATATTGGCGTTGCGCCATTTGAGGCCGCGCTAGCGGTCTCGCGCTCGCGGCAGCGTCACGGAATTTCCCAAACGTTGCTTTGTCGCTTTGGAATAATGCGACGAGATCGGCTTCGCGCTGCACGTCGCTTGGATGATCGGCGCCGCCGCCGTTGCTGGCGCCCATCGCTTCACGGTATAGCTTAAAGTTCCACACCATCCCCCAGGGATTAAATCCGGCCTTCGCACACATATAAGCGCCGGCGCGGTCGGCGTTTGTCTCGGCAGCGCGTTCGTAGGCCGTCACGTTGGGATCTTGCGGCGATCGACCGTCTTCCGTAGCGTGGAAGACTGCATACATGTCGTGGTGGATGTCGTGACTGACCTCATGGCAGATCACGCCCGCGAGCTCGTCTCTATTCTTGAGAAACGAGAGCAACCCGGTCGTCACGTAGACGTTGCCGCCAGGCATCGAAAATGCATTTGGTGTCTGATCGTCCAGCAATACGAAATGAAACGGCGCAAAGTATTGGCGATCGGCAACCGCGGCGACGGCGTCTCCGACCTGGTCGAGGGTCCGATAGAGCGGCGACTGCGGCGGGATGACCTCGCCGCGTTGCATATACTCCATATAGCGCTGCTGGCCGACCTGCGTTTCCCAGGTCTCCACCTGTGACGAGGTTTGCGCCCACGCTGCTTCCGGCCAGAGGAAGAGGATTGTGGCAAAGCCGGCGAGCGCTCGCAGAAGGATCGACATCAGAACGTAATCTTCCACGGCTCGCTCGGCGATGCCCGGTGGGGAATTGGGTGACATTTTGCCGTCGAGGATAACTCGGACTACATCGCGCAACACGTGGTGCGGAGGGTATGGCGCGTGTGAAGAATGCGGACGTTATCGTGATCGGCAGCGGCCAGGGCGGCACTCCGTTCGCCATTGAACTTTCAAAACGTGGGCGGCGCGTCATTTTGCTTGAACGCAATAGCATCGGAGGCAGCTGCATTAACTATGGATGCACGCCTTCGAAAGCGTTCCTCGCGGCAGCTCATCAGGCGGGGCGCGCCCGCCGAGCGAAGACCTTGGGCGTGCACGCGACCGTCGACGTTGATTTTGCCTTCGTAATGAACCGGTTGCGCGGCATCGTCAGCTCGTTTCGCGAGGGTACGCAGCGACGACTAGCCGAGGCCGGCGTCGAAGTAATCCACGGTGAAGCCGCGTTTACTGCCGAGCGGGTCGTGCGTGCGGGTGCCGTCGAAGTTACTGCGCCGCTCATCGTTATTAACACCGGCACGTCGGCCGCGATACCTAACGTTCCTGGGCTGGCAGATACGCCATGCCTAACGAATAAGACGTTCTTTTCGCTCACCGTTCTCCCGAAACGGTTTCTTGTAATCGGGGGCGGATACATCGGACTGGAATTGGGGCAAGGAATGGCTCGCGTGGGCAGCGAGGTGCGCATTTTTCACCATGGCGACCGCGTGCTCAACGGCGAAGAAGCCGACGTCAGCGCGTTGCTGAGCGAGTCGCTGAAGGAAGACGGGGTCGACATCCATTTAAGCGCGCAACCGTCGCGCGTAACCTTCGCGAACGACGTTTTCACGCTCGAACTCGAGGATGGCACCCGCTACGCGGGCGATCAGTTGCTCGTGGCAGCGGGCAGAACGCCGAACACCGGCGCGCTGCAAGTCCAACGATCGGGCATTGCCTTGGATCGGCGCGGCTACGTCGATGTGGACGCGCAATTCCGAACATCTTGCGAAGGCGTTTATGCTATCGGCGATGTGAGCGGCCAACCCGCGTTTACCCACGTTGCATGGGAAGATTACCGGCGTCTTCTATCAATACTGGACGGAGGCAACCGCACGCGAGACGACCGCGTTTTGGGATATGCAGTATACACCGAGCCACAGGTCGGGCGTGCCGGCCTCACGTACGAGCAGGCGTGCGCGAAAGGCGTTAACGCCCGCTCCGAGGTGGTGCCGTTAAGCGCGGTAGCGCGCGCGATCGAATGGGGTCAGGAGCGCGGGTTTTACCGCATGGTCATCGACGCCGATACGGAGAAGATCGTCGGCGCAACGCTCGTTGGTTACGAAGCAGCCGAACTCGTGCATGTCTTTATCGCCCACATGCAGAGCGGTTCGACGTGGCACACTCTCGACGAATCGGTGCACATTCATCCGACATATTGTGAGGCGTTTCCGGGCTTGGCACGAATGTTCGGAGGCGAGGCGAGGGCCGATGAGCCGGTGTGTGCAGCGGCAGCTCCGTGAAGTGTAGCGGCAGGTAGCATGGAATCATTCAGCGTCGCCGGCTCGCAGCTAGCCATGGGAGCGAGCCTCGGCAACAGCGCCGTCTGGATTCAGACCAAAGGTGACGGCGCCATCGAGCGAATCTTTCTTAACTCGATTGGTCAATCGCTTGTCGGAACCGTTAACGTACGCTACGCCGGCCGGCCGGAAGGCGCGGAGCCATTCTTCTCGGGGGTCTTTGCCGGAGGACCGCGCGCCCTAGAGATTCATCCGGCGTATCAGCGCGTGCGATTTCAAATCACCGAGGTTATCGACATCACCGAGACGACGTTCCTTCCATTTGCGAGAGGCGACCCAGGCGACGACGAGCCGGTCGTTTACGTCATCGTCGAACTCGAGAATCGCGACAGCATACGGCACAACCTGCGAGTTGTCGCCTCGGGTATGCTTTGCGGGAGCACTGCAGCGGACGTTCATGCACGCTACGACGACGGCGCTCATGCGCTGGTTGCATACAACGCAAGTAAACCTCAGTGGATTCGAGTTTTTGGCGCAACGGAGGTTCCCGCGCGATTCGGTGCCGATTGCGACTACGCCCGGTCGTACGATCCAGCGTTCAACGACACGCTTGAGAACGACACCTCGGCGACGGGCGACGTTATCGGGCGACTCCAATGGGATTTCAGCCTCGTGCCTGGAGAACGCCAGTGTTTTTGGTTCGCGATTGGCGTCTATGCGGCCGGCGAGCCGGACGCGCTGCAGCGATTCGGCCGAATTTCCAACGCCGATGACGCGCTCGGTCAGACCGTTGAATCCCTCAAAGAGATCCTTCGCGCGTCCCGCGTGCAGACTCCCGACCCGGTAATCAATCAGGGCGCCTTATGGAGTAAGGTCAACATGCGCCGCGTGATGGCTGCGTACCCAACGGGGCAAGCCTTTACCAACGATCCGGGATCGTACACGAACGTTGTGACGCGAGATGCCGCCTGGTTCGTCTATGGCAACGACCACTTCTTGCCGTCGTTTTCGCGCCGCTTGCTCGAGAATCTCGCGGAACGGCAGTATTCGAATGGGAAATTGCCGGAGTACTTCGACGGGATCACCGGCAGGGTTGAGGACGATGGACTCAACATTAACGACGACACTCCGCTCTACGTCCTGGCCGTCAATCATCATTTCCGCGCCACCGGCGACCGGGACTGGCTGGCAAAAACGTATCCAGCGGTCGCGCGCGCCGCCCATTATATCATCTCACAAGTTGACGATCGCGGCCTTGTCTATTGCTCGGCCGATGATTCTCGGGGCGACGTATGGGCGATTGCGGGCTGGCGGAACATCGTTAGCGGCTATCGCATCAGCGGTGCCGTCACCGAAATTAACGCGGAGTGCGTGGCTGCGTTGCGGTACGCGGCCCACCTTGCCGAGGAACTTGGCCGCGATGACGAACGTGAAGCGTTTGCCTCGGCCTCGGCCAAAATCCGCGACGCGATGGACGTTTATCTGCTCAATCCAAAGAACGGGCTTTACTACCTGAACATCGACGTGGACGGATCCCCGCGTACCGATATAACCGGTGACGAAATCTTTCCGGTGATCATGCGCGCCTGCTCGGAGGAGACCGGCTTTCGCATCATTAGCCGGCTGAATTCACCGGACTTTTGGACGCCGGCGGGCCTGCGGACCGTCTCAAGCCTCGATCCACGGTTCGATCCTTCGGCGCACTCGGGGCTTATGGGCGGCGTTTGGCCCGGTCTGACCTGGTGGTATGCTTTCGGGGCCGCGCAGTACCATCCGCATTCCATGGTTCGCGCCCTGCGGTCGTCTTTCGAACATTACGGCATCGATCCGCAGCGGTACAACACCGTGCCGGGTCAGTTTAGCGAATGGTTCGACGGCGAAAGTTTGGCTAATCGCGGCATGCGGCTTTCGCCGTGGGAGCCGCCACGGTTCTTGTGGGCCGCGGTCGAAGGGCTCTGCGGTTTGGTGCTGCTGCCGGGCGCACCCCGAGTGAACCCGCTCATGCCCTCTGACTGGAATTGGACCGCGCTGCGCGACGTTCCATATCACGGCCGGCCGTTCTCGTACTTCGTCGTCCGTGAACCCGAGAGCGGTATTCGCGTTTATGCGACCTCTGCCATCGATTGCGATTGGCGCACGGAAGCGTACTCCACCGATGTGTCGGACGACATCCGGGTGTACGCCAAGGACACCATAGCGGTAGCGCTCCGGCGAGATCGAGGTCTCGTGTTGCTCGTCGGCAATACCGGCGCCGCGACCAATTACGTCCCGGTTGAATTCGCCGATGAGAACCTGCTGCCGAGAAGCGCTGCCGTCCGCGTGTACAACAGCGAGCGGCGCAGCTGGGAATCGCGTGAAGCCGTCGAGCGGAGTGAACTGAGCGCCACGCAGTTCTCGATCGAGCGCGGAGGTTTTCGGCTGCTGGAAGTTACGGCGGCCGGCGAGTAACGCACGCAGATGGGCTTGTCAAGGCGATGCGCGGAAGAAGTAGTGAACGGTGCGACAGCTCGCGCATTGCATTGCGAGTTGGGGCGCGCGCAGGGCAACGAGAATTGTCCCGTGCCCCGTGCCGGTGACCCGGAAGGCTTCGCCGCGATTAGATCCAACGCGGACCGAATTCGTCAATGTGAACGAATGGTATGCGATCTGCACGATGCCCAGGTTCTTGACCGGCGCTACCACGTCGGCGACTTGCCCGTCGAATAGTGGAACAACGTAGGTGTCCCCGACGTGGACCTGATCGTAGGCGTGTTCCGGCGTCGCGATGAGGACGCGGTGCCCTGCGGCACTTATCAGGCAGGTGGCAAGCAGCGCAATCACGCCGCGAGCCCGCGTCACGGCGCCTTTCGGGGGCACTGTAATTGTATCCGGCACAATTTTGCTGCTATTGCGACAACACCTGATGCACGAACGAAATCGCGACGGAACCTTCGCCGACCGCCGATGCGACGCGTTTGACGCTGCCGCCGCGCACGTCTCCGACGGCAAAAACACCGGGTAAACTCGTTTCGAACAGAAACGGCTGTCGCACGAGCGGCCATCGCGCTGCCGCCAAATCCTCGGGACTCAACTGGAGGCCGGTTTTCACGAAGCCCTTCTCATCGAGCGCAGCGCACTCGGCGAGCCATACAGCGTTCGGCGCCGCACCCGTCATCATAAATACATGTCCAATCGGATGCTCCTCGACAACGCCGGTTCGATTGTTCCGCCAGCGCACTCCTTGCAGTCGGTCGTCGCCGAGCAACGCGACAATCTCGGTTTGTGTCAGCAATGTGATGTTCGGCGTCTGCTCGATGCGCAAGCTCAGATAACGCGACATGCTCTCGGCCAGGCCGGCAGACCGCACGAGCACGTAGACGCGCGACGCCGACTCAGAAAGAAAGACGGCCGCTTGGCCGGCCGAGTTGCCACCGCCCACGACGATGACTTCTTCGCCGCCGCACAACTGCGCTTCGACGTAGGTCGCCCCGTAGTAGATTCCGTTTCCCTCGAAGCGATCTAAGTCTTCCAAGGTCGGTTTCCGGTAACGAACTCCGCTTGCAACGACGATCGTCCGCGTGGCGACGATGCCGCCGCTCTCCAACCGAACGTGGTACGGTTCCCGGTCGCACTCTAAGCCCACGGCTCGATCCATCAAGAGTTCCGCGCCGAACTTTTCCGCTTGCGCGTACGCGCGCTCTGCCAGTTCCAGCCCCGAAATGCCGGTCGGGAATCCTAAGTAATTCTCGATGCGCGAGCTCGAGCCGGCTTGACCGCCCGGCGCGTTGGTCTCGACGACGAGCACGTCTAGGCCCTCAGAGGCCCCATAAACCGCTGCCGCCAGGCCCGACGGGCCTGCACCGATCACGACGACGTCGCGTACGCGAGCCTCATCGATTGGTTCGTTGAATCCCAGACAATCCGCGAGCTCACGATTCGACGGATTGCGGAGGGCATTTTTGCCGCGGCATATCACAACGGGAATGTCGCTCGCAGCGATGTTAAAGCTCGTCATGAGCTGCTCGGCATCCGTATCGCGCTCGAGGTCGAGATACGCGTACGGGTGTCCGTTACGCATGAGAAACTCTTTGAGTCGCAGTGTATCGGCCGAGTGTGCCGATCCGACCAAGACGACGTCGCCGATGTGTCCCGAAACCAGGCCGGCTCGGCGCAAAATGAAGGCGCGCACGACGATTTCGCCGATCTCCGCATCGCCTTGTACGAGCGCCATCATTTGGCGCCGGTCGAGCTCGATCACCTCGCCCGGCTTCGACGCTTCAATCCGAAGCATCGTCCGGCGTCCGGAGAGCGTATTGATCTCTCCGGTGAACTGTCCGCGTCCGCTCAGCGTGATAACGCGCTTGCCGAGTTCCGTCGGCCGCACCGCTTCCAGCTCGGCTGAAAGGTTGACGAAAAACGGAACCGTTGCCTCGCCTTGCTCGATGAGAACCTCATCGGCGCGTACCTCGCGCACGTGCCCGCGCGCCTTGATGCGTTCGATCTGCGCATCCGACAGCGTTGGAAAGACCTCGTCGCGCGGCCCAAGGAGAGGAACGTCCGTGAAACTCATGACGCTAAGAACACCGCACAGGCAAGGTTCGATGCGAGTCGGGCGTTCATTCCCAATCCCTCGAATGTTAGACGGGCGTCATCGCGTTGAGTACGACGAGCGCGTCGTCGGGCAACTCGATTGCGGCGCCGGCCACGTTTTCGCGCAGATGCGCGACCGATGACGTGCCGGGGATCAGAAGAATATTCGGCGAGCGCTGTAGCAGCCACGCCAGCGCGACGCCCATCGGCGTTGCGTTGAGTCGGTCGGCTATCGAATTTACCGTGTCGGATTGCAGCGGCGTGAAGCCACCGAGCGGGAAATACGGAACGTAGGCGATCTCTTGGGTGGCAAGCGTGTCGATGAGTTTGTCGTCCACGCGGTGAGCGATGTTGTAGAAGTTTTGCACGCATACGATCGGGGCGATGGACTGTGCTTCAACAACCTGCTCGGCCGAAACGGTGCTGACACCGAGATGTTTGATCAAGCCTTCCTGCTGCATTTGAGCAAGAGCACTAAACGGTTCGGTAATCGAGCGGGGTTCCGGGCTGCTGAACCCGCCGACCCGCAGATTGACGACATCAAGCACCTCGAGGCCGAGGTTCTTGAGGTTGTCGTGGATCGCTTGACGCAACTCTGCCGGAGCGAGCGCACTGGGCCAGCCGCCGGTCGAATCGCGGCGCGCGCCGACCTTAGTAACGATGCGCAGATTGTCCGGATACGGATACAGTGCTTCCTTGATAACCTGGTTCGTGATGTGAGGGCCGTAATAGTCGCTCGTATCGATGTGCGTAATGCCGAGGTCGATCGCCTCACGCAAGACCGCAATAGCGGCGGCTCGATCGGCGGGCGGTCCGAAGACATGCGGACCGGCCAGTTGCATCGCGCCGTATCCCATGCGCGTCACCGTCAGGTCATTCGCCATGGTGAACGTTCCGCCGGGAGGTGTTCCCATACTACGCAACCACCAGCTGTTGGCCGCCGTCGATGTCGAGCGTCGCACCCGTGATCGCGCCGTTACGCATCACTCCGATGGCGAGCGCGGCGACGTCAGCAGGGCTGACTACCCGCCCGATCGGCAACGTCTCACGTAGCTGTTCGCGTCTAGCGTCGATTTGGTCGCCTAGAAGCGTTGCTGAGAGCGGCGTGTCGACGAAGCCTGGCGCAATGACATTGACGCGCGTTGGGGCGAGCTCGACGGCTAGATTTGCAGCGAGTGCCGGAATAGCAGCGGTGAGCGTCGTGGCAATCGCGAGCCCGGCGCCGGGCCGGCGTGCTCCGGTGCCGGAGATGAAGAGGAGCGACCCTCCCGGGCGTACCTTTCCGCGCGAAAATAGCGCGGTACCGAGCACTGCCGACAGCCGTTGGTCAAAATGCCGTCGCGCATCGTCAAGATTCATCGAAGACAACGGCATGTATACGGGGCCGCCGGCTGTCAGCATGATGTGATCGACGGGACTGGACAAGTCTTTGAAGAACTGCTCGAGCCGTCCTAGATCGTCAACATCGAAGGCGGCCGTCTGACGCGCATGTAGCTCGCGTGCGACACCTTCGAGCCGTTCCGGTGCACGTGCAACGAGCACCAACTCGGCCCCGGCCGCACGCGCTTGGCGGGCCGTTTCAAGACCAATGCCGGAACTGCCGCCGATTACGACGACGGTTTGCCCTTGGAGCTCGTTCACGTCTCGCCGTAATTCATGCTGTTTCTCACGCCGTTAGTGCGGGACCACCGTTTCGACACTGGCTTGCTGCGTCGAAACGTCGGTTCGTGCTTGGATCATGAAGTATAGCCCGCGTTCGATTTCGATGTAAACCAAGCGAGCCTGGGCCCGCCGGAGAATACAGCCGGGGCGGCCTGAAGGCAACTATTGGTGCTCGTGGTGGATCCGTAACACAAGAACATTCGGCGTATCAGAGGGACGAACGTAGGGAGGCGGGCGAGGGCTAGTTTCCGCGGTCTCAATCCGTTACCATAGGCGCATACGCCCGTTGGGCGCACTTCTCGCCTTCAAGGGAGAGTCGAATGAGCCAAATCGTCCAAGACGTCGCGCAAGCCCGGAATAATTGGGGCTGGTACGTTGCGCTAGGAATCGTTCTGATTCTAGTTGGAATCTACGCCATTTGGGCCGAGGGGGCCGCTACGGTGGCGTCCGTATGGGCACTTGGGATCGTGCTGGTCATCGCCGGTATCGCGCAGCTAATAACGGCATTCATGGCTCGCGGAGCCGGACACATCATTCTGCTGCTGTTAGTCGGCGTTCTGGACATCATCGTGGGCCTAATGCTGATCGAGCATCCCGTCGGTGGAGCCCTCGTGATCACGCTGCTCCTTGCTGTGCTACTCGTCTTCGGAGGCATTTTCCGGTTCGTAAGCGCGCTCTGGATGCAGTTCCCGAACTACGGCTGGGTCGCAGTTAGCGGAGTTCTCAGTACCGTGTTGGGCGTTCTCCTTTGGGTGCAGTGGCCGGTGTCGGCGATTTGGTTCATTGGCCTCGTCGTTGGACTGAACTTTATTTTCGCCGGCGTATCCTGGACTTGGCTGGGCCTGAAGTTGAAGCCGGCGTAGCTCACGCTATGTAGCTCGCGCGTTTTGGCAGGCAACGGACGACTATGCAACCGAATCGCTGACTACATGCAGCAACCTCTTTACGTACGGCCGGCCGCCACTGCGCTAGCTCGCATGGCCGTTCTTGTGGCTCTCGCTTCGAGTGTCGCGTGCGGGCATAGCGCCCAAACGGTCGCGCCGTCCGCCCTGTCAGCCGATCCCTCGACCTACGACGGCCAGGACGTCATCGTTTCGGGAACCGTAAGAAACCCTGGAACGCGGCAGACGCGGCGCGGCACGGCTACGACGTATCAGCTCTGCGACAACGCCTGTATCAACGTCGTGCAGTTCGGAGGCACCGGTGTCGCCGACGGCAGCAAACTCAGCGTCGCCGGGCGTTTCCGCGCGACGTTCGGACGACAAACGGCGATCACAAACGTGCTAATCGTCGGCGGCCGCCGAGAACCACAGTCTACACCCTAGGCAAGCGGCACCCGGATAACGCATTCGGCACCACCGTCGCGCAAATTGCAAAGGTGAATGATCCCTCTCGCGCGCGCAACCGCCTTTGCCGCGATGGCCAAGCCTAACCCGGTCCCAGTCGCGCCGTTAG
This sequence comes from Candidatus Cybelea sp., assembly GCA_049800655.1. Classification (GTDB taxonomy): domain Bacteria; phylum Vulcanimicrobiota; class Vulcanimicrobiia; order Vulcanimicrobiales; family Vulcanimicrobiaceae; genus Cybelea. The sequence continues at coordinate 9,568 of JBARKF010000269.1, read as the reverse complement.
AAGCCGACCCCCGATAGAAACGGTCGAAGGCAGAGTCAAGATCGTCGTCGGAGAAGCCCGGACCGCCATCACGTACCGCGATTTCACATTCCTTGTCGTGACCGTCGACGCGTACGGTCACCGGGCCTTTGCCGCCATACTTTAAAGCGTTGTCGGCAAGAGCTACCAGAGCTTCGCGAAACTCGGCTGGGGCGGCTTGTACGTTAAGCGGGGTAGAGCTGAGCTGGATGCAAAGACGCTGCTGAACGTCGGGTGGAAAGGCCCGCGGCAGTTCGCGTGCTACGTCGTTCACGTCAAATGACGTCTCGGGGAGCGCTGAAACATGTTCGAGGCGCGCTAGCCTAATAAGGTCGTCGATCAGGGTCTTCATCCGCCGGCTTTGGGCAAGCATCGTTGTTATGTGCGCCGAATCGGACTCGCGCAGTCCGCGCGCCGCCAACGAGCTGAGATATCCTATGACCACCGTGAGCGGCGTGCGCAGTTGATGCCCCGCATCGCCGACGAATTGCCGCATTTCCGCGCTCGCCTGCGATCTCTCATTAAGGGCGCGCGTGATCTGTTGCACGGCACGATTGTACGCCTGTGCTAGATCGCCGACCTCAGTGGTGTCATTGGTAGAAACGGTGGCTGGAGTAAAATCGCCCTCCCCGAATCGGTTTAACGCGGCGGTGGTACGCAACAGGGGCTCGAGGGAGTTCGCGGCAACGACGATGGCGACGCGCCATGCGACGGCGATGACTGCTACGGCTACTATGGCCATAACAGCCAAGTAATATTCAACGAAACGCTCGTAGAACGACGGCGGCACAAAGATGACGGTGTGAACGCCGTTGTAGTCAACGTCGACTGGACGAATTTCGGTCATGAGCAGCCTCACGAAAATGTCGGCGCTCGGCGGCCGGCGCGGGGCGCCGCGACGGCCTAGCCCAGGTTCGGCGCTGGTGTGCGTCCGCACGGGTAATGGAGCAAGTCGTTGCGCGAGATATGAGTCAACTCCCACGATCGTTCCGTGCTGCGAGCGATACTGGATTGCCAGCGCCGGAACACGCTTTTGCGCCGATAGCATCAACTCACGCGCCTGGTAGGAAAGCGTTTCCCCAATGACCACGGCAATCAATACGCCGAAGCATAGGACGACCGCGGCGCCAGTCATGACGTACCAGGAGATTAGGCGGCTTCGAAGCGACGATTGCACGCGTTAAGCGCGCAGTGCGTAACCGGCACCGCGAACGGTTATGATGAGCGCGTCTTCTTCCGGCTCGTTAAGTTTGCCTCGTAAATACGAAATGAACGTTTCGACGCAGTTCTGCGATACTTCGGAATCGTATCCCCAGACGCGGTCGATCAATTCATTCTTGCTAAAGACGCGCCGCGGGTAGCGCATGAAGGCCTCCAGCAACGCGAATTCGCGCGTCGTGAGAATTATATTACGTGTGCCCCGGCGCACTCGTCTCGCGCGAAGATCCACCTCTACATCAGAATGCGTCAGGATTTCAGGAGCATCGAGCTGCGGTCGACGTAACGCCGAACGAATGCGAGCGATGAGCTCGGGGGTCTCGAAGGGTTTTGCGAGGTATTGATCGGCGCCGCGTTCTAACCCGAGCACCTTGTCGCCCGTTTCGCCCTTAGCGCTCAAGACAAATATCGGCGCTTGCGTGAGGGACCGTAGCCGGGGCAGAAGGCTGATCCCGTCGATCTTGGGCATCATGACGTCAAGCAGGATAAGCGAAGGGTCCCAATCTTTGACCGTATCTAATCCAGAAGGCCCGTCGCGCGCGGTACGGACCACAAAACCGGCGGCCTCGAGCTCGGATGAAAGGAGGCAACGGATATCCTCTTCATCGTCGATCACGGCGATGCGCGCCCCTGCGCAACTCACCCTGGCAGCGTAACCGACGATGCTGAGGCCAGCCTTAGGCTCGTGGCGCTACGGCACCTCGTTCTTGCCATCCACCGCCGAGAGCGGCTGGTCGAGACCATTGCTGCTGTTCAGCGTCGCGATGACTGAGCCGCTCGGGTAATCTTCTATCCAGACCGACGCGTCGCCGTAGTCGTAGTTGTCGACGTAGGCGCGCTTGCCGTTCTTGCCGATCCTTACGTGGACGGGGTCCATATAGCCTGATCCCAGGTAGCCGGAGATACTGCTGTAGGGTGGGTGGATGATGTCCACCGTGCTGTTATCCTGATCGCAGATTACGATATTGCCTTTCGCGTCGATTGCCATGCCGCCCGGGAAGACCAGCGAGGCGCCCAGCGTCGTGGCGTTACAGCCGCTCAAGCCGCCGGCGTACTCATTGATCTGGCCGGCGCCGGTATTTTTGTTGAAGAAGGCCACGAAGACGTCGCCGCTCTTATCGACCGCCACGCCTCCGACCCAACCGGTAATCGCGCACTGCTCGCTCGGCATGTTGCTACCTTGAGGAAATTCGGCCACATCGCCGTCTTCGAAGTCGGCTTCATAAACGTTTCCATGTGCGTCGACGGAAACGTCAGTGGGGTTTTCCATGCCGCTGCTATAGGTGTACTTCGGCGAGCTCGCGCCAGGTTTATACTCGGTGATATTTACGCTTCCGGCATTGGAAATATAGAGGTTGCCCTTCTTATCGACGAAGGTCCCGTCGGGACTGTCGATCCCCGAGGTGATGCTGCCGATATTCTGCCAGGTTTTATTCGCGAGGATCTCCACGGCGTCGAGACCGTAGTCCGCGACGAATAAGTCCTTACCAGCCTTGTTGCGTAACGGACGCGCTGCAGAGTGCCCGCTCACGAGGCGCGTCAACGCCCAGTACTTCGGCGAAATGCCCAAGCGCGAAACCTCCGCGTATCCGAGGCCCCGGGTTGCGTTGGTTATCGGCGGGCTCCCGCCGCTGGACGGGGTTCCGCTCGAGCACGCGGAGAGCACGGCGATCGCAGCGGCGGTGGCGATAGTGACGGATCCTAGTGATTTTTGCAACAGGAATTCCCTCCATTGTCAGTGAGAGGGGGTGTTCGAGCTAAACGGCGAGCTCCTTGTCAAACACGAGGATCTTCACCGTATCGCGAAGCAGTCCGTCGCCCTCCATCGCTTCGGCGGTCTCGGGCGACGATATCGCCGACATCGCCTTCGTCACGTCGCTCGTCTCAAAGCAGGCGCCAATGTAGTTGTCCTCGCCCATTCCGTAGCTTATGGGTTTGGAGACGCCGTACGCCGTTCTGAAGAGATCGGCGTGATTGCGGAACCCCGATTCCCACTTTGCCTGATCTTTGCACTTCGCGATAACGAGGATCTTGGTCATTTCTTATTTCCTTTCAGTGGTAAGGTTAGTTTGCGGAGGAACCCTTGAGATGAAGCCGGCCGGCTTGAGTCCGCTGATACAAGATGTATCGGGCGCCCTCTCTGGAGCAGCGTAGAACGAAACGATGATCTTTTGGGCACAGGGAGACCAGGGCGAGACCGTGTGCCCGACGCCCGGGACGCTGATGATCGTTGCACGGGATAGCCGCGCTGCTGCCGCTCTTGCTCCGGCGAGCGACGTCAATGTGTCGAACGTCCCGGAGACGAGGAGCGTTGGAATGTTGCTGGCGACGGGCTCGTGCATTGATTTCGGAGCGGGCGGGAGTTTCAAAACGTCGCGACAATCTTGTTGAACGTACGCCCAGCCGCCGATGCCTTCGCGTGTTATCGAGACCGGATAATCAGGAAACGCTTCTCGCCCGGCCGCGGCGAGTTCTTGCGGCGTCCCGAGGTTATCTTCGCGGCAGGTGGTGCCGAAGGCCAGCCCGTCACCAAGGGCAGGTGCGCCCGGATGGTAGGGTGGCGCCCGGCCCGCGCGATCCTTCGCGATCGCCTCGATGGAATCGCGGCGCCCGGCAGCGAGCCCAGTAATTGTATCGGGCGCGGCTTGGAGCGTGGGGACGCCGTATGTTTGGTTGCGCAACCAGTCGACTAGCGCGCCACCGTCAATCATCACCGTAATGTTCTTGCCGGTATTGGGGTCGCTGATGGTCGGCGTCAGCGGCCTGGCTTCGAGTTTGTTGACCATTCCGGTAAAGGTCTGCTCGAGATGGGGATGGGCCGCGTTGCAGGCCGGTTGTGCTGCGCAGGCATCGAAGATGTTTTTGAACGCGTAGCGCGCGTTCCACCAGTTTACCGGGATGCTGTAGCTCGTCGGTAGGACCGAGTCGATGACGACGCTGCGGATTCCCTCGGGATGGTCGCGCATAAGCGTCTGGGCCGTATACGTGCCGAACGAGTTCCCGTAAACGTTCCACTCGCTAATGCCAAGCACTTTACGGAGGTCGACCAGATCGGCGACGCTCTCGGTTGAATTGTAAGCGCCCAGATTTGCGCCGGTGGCAGTGAGCTCGCGGCGGCAGGCCTCGGTCGCAGCCATGTGAGCGCGCTTTGTTGCCTCGGAATAGAAGCGGAGGCCAACAAGTTCTCTAGAGAAGTCGTTAGATGCCCTACAGATCAGCGCCGGCTGCGAGGACCAGGTGCCGCGTTGACTCACCACCCAGATGTCCCGGTCGCGAATGAAGTTCGCTTTGATAATCTGGTCGATTTCAAGCGGTGCTATGTCGCCGGGGCCGCCTTCCAAGTACAGAATCGGATCGGGCCGTTTTTCCGTCGATTGGGCTCGATGTCTTGCGACCATGAGCCGGATGGTGCGACCGCTGCGCCTGCTGCGATCCTCCGGGACGATAAGGTAGCCGCAGTCTGCGTTGGCAAGCCATTCCACGCCCTGGATTTTCGGGCACGGCGCCGGCTCGAATCGCGGTACTGCTAGGGGCGCTGATGCAGCTTGGGCGACTCGCGTAACAACGAGTTGCGAAATAATGAGTGGCGTAAGGAGAAGAGCGAGCACGAGAACAGGTCGGAATGTAATGCTCATGACGCCGGCTTCAGCGAGACACGGTGTGGATTTGATGGATGACGCCATAGCCGTATTCTGCATTAAAGACCTGCCCGGAGACCAATGCCTGGCCCATGTTGCGGCGCACTACGACGCGACGGGCCGATTAGGCGTTCATGCGGGCGACGTCGGCGGCGGAGATGCCCTCGAGCGCGAGTCCGTAGCCGACGCTTTCATCGACGAGCCGGCGGAGCTTCTGAGTGAGAGCCACGCGCGCGTAGCTCGTTGTGAGCGGCGGAAGCTTCGTCAGTTGCTCTGCGACCTCACGAGCCCGGTCCATCAGCCGGTCGCGTGGAACGATCTCGCTAATGACTCCCAATGTCTTGGCCTCGTCGGCGCCGATGATCTGCTGGGTGAGCAGAAAAGTCCGGCCACGAATCGGCCCAATGACCTCCTGCCACAGCGAATGGACGCCATCGCCCGGCACGATGCCAAAGTTCAGATGCGGCTTATCCTGGAATATCGTGTCTGGCGTTGCGAAGACGATATCGGCGAGCAGCGCGTATTCCGAATGGACGGTCACCGGTCCGTTGAGCGCGACGATCAGCGGTGCTGAGATGTCAAGGATGTTCGAGAGAAGTTTCTTTCCTTCGCGATAGATCTTGTCGAAGCCGCGAGGCGTGAAGAAGTCGAAGCCCTCCGGGTCGATGTTCTCGATGAAGGCTCGACCGGCGCCGGTGAGGATGACGACTCGATTATCCGCGTCCTCACCAAGTTGGTGGAAGAGTTCGACGAACTCGGTGTGCGTATATCCGTTAAAGACGAGCGTATCGCCGTCGGTGTGTAAAACGACCTCGAGTACGCCGTTCGACGAACGCGTGAGCCTTGCGTGAGGGAACGAATTCTTATACGTGTCAAAAGAAGCCAAGGTTTCTCTCCATTTCGGTGGCTTTCGTACTGTGCCCAGCAAGAACTGGCTAAGCGCGCCGAGGGTTTCGCAAGGCCTGGGTTCGGCGTGTCGGCTTTTGGGCGGCTTCATGCGCCACCGTGGCGAAACCGTCGCGCAATATGATCGCGGCGCGTAGCCGGCCATTCCTTCAAATCGAGCTTGCTGAAGGCATCAGCGTAAGCAAAGTCTTCGTGATGCTCGCCGCCTTGGTCTCGCTTTTTGTCGATCAGTCATTCAACGGCGTGTATCAATCGATCCAGCAGTATGCCGGCGGAAGCCTCGGTGCGAGCGCGGATGAGTTGCCCTGGACGCTGATCGGATTCAATACTTTCTACTACGTTACGATTTTGCTCACGCCGTGGCTCATCGACCGCTTTGGACGAAAACCGATCTTCGGTTTCGGACATCTGACGTTCGGCGTTGTTTCGCTGTACCTCGCAATGACTGTTTCGTTAAGCGGCTTCATCGTCGGCCGCTGCTTTCAAGGAATGGCGCAAGGAACGTTTTTCGTATGCGCGGTGGTAACCGTGTTGACGCTCTTTCCTGCAAAGCTGCGCGGCATAGCATTTTCGTTCTTTTCGGTTATCTCACTTTCCGGCGCGGCAGCAGGGCCGTTCATCGGTGGCTGGTTTATCGACCACGCGTATTGGCGCGATGCGTTTGTGTTGTACGCTCTACTCCCCGCCTTCGCGGGAGTAGTCATCTTCACGCTGTTGGAAGCGCCGGGTCCTCGATCGACGGGGCGCTTCGACGTCCCGGGCATCTCGTTCGCCTTACTCGCATTCTTCTGTTTCCAATATGCCTCGTCGTTCGGTGAACGCAGAGATTGGCTTTCGAGTGAGGATATCGTCTGGTCTTGCCTACTCTCCGTCGTCGGATTCGGGGGATTCATCTGGCGGGAATTGTGTGAAGATCGGTGTGGCTTCATCCAGTTAAGGTTATTTAATATCCGAAATCTCGCGGTCGGGAGCATCCTCGGATTCGGGCTCGGCGTGCCGCTTTTTGGCGCGAACCTCTTCCTGCAGTATGCACAAGCCAGCCTCGGCTTTCCACCGTCGACCGCAGGGGCGCTCCTGCTGCTGAGAATCCCGGCGATTATACTCGTGGCGCCGATTGTCGTGATCCTCGTAAACGCCGACAAGATCGACGTGAGGATCCCGGTCGTGATCGGCTTCCTGCTCGTGCCGCTTTCTTACGTGTTACTCGTGACGCATACCGCATCCGGATCGGATTTCGCCACGTTTGCGCTTGCCATCGTTAGTTCGGGTGCCGGATTTGCGTGTCTCTTCTCACCGATTGCAAACGTGCTGGTACGCTCGCTCCCCACCGAAGTACGCGCCGAGGGCGTTGCAATTTTTAAGATCGTGCTATTACTCGGCGGCTCCGTTGCCTCTACCGCCCTTGCCGTCGTCTACGACCACAGCTGGGCTTGGTATCAAGCGCTGCTCGCCGGCGGAGCAACGTTGGGCCATTTAGTGCCGATCGATACCGTGCCGGCGGCGCCGACGATGTCGTACCTCGTCGATCAGCAGGCGGCCATTCTTGCCTACATGGACAACTCTAAAGTCGTCGCGCTCGTGTCGCTCCTCAACTTGCCGCTCGTCGCTTTACTAAGAAAGCCTGAAGCCGCGTAGTCCGGCGTCGACGCTACTGACGAGTTGCGCCGGAGAAGTTATCTGGCGTTCCCTTTTCTTTTGCGTATGGTGGCGCGGACTCGCAGCGGCTCTTCGAGCCGAGAAGCGACGATCAGTGCCGCGACGAGGACGAAAGGAATGAGCGAAACCGCGAAGGCGACGTCGTCGTAAAAAAAGTTGTGCCCCTGCCCGCCAAAGATAGAGTCCATCGCCTTACTCCACCGAGAGCACGATTTTACCGCGCACGTGGCCCGCTTCGCTGATCTGGTGCGCGCGTTTTGCCTGCGATAGCGGCAGCACCGTCTCGACAGCCGGCCGCACGTATCCGAAGTCGATCAACTCGCCGATTTGCGCCAGTTGACCGCCGTCGGGACGCGAAGTGAAGATGGCCGCGGTCGCCTCGTGCCGGCGCGCTTCTTCGGTGGACGGCGGCGCGACGATGGAAACTAGCATGCCACCCTTGCGCAGGACGTTCCACGAGCGCTGTTGGGCGTCGCCGCCGACCGTATCGAGTACGACGTCGACGGGGCCGACGACATCCTCAAATCGCTGCCTGAAGTGATCGATGGGCTGGTCGACGCCCAAACCCACCAAAAAGAGCTGGTTACGGCTCGAAGCGGTTCCGGCGACTCGTGCGCCTTTCCATTTCGCCAGTTGCACGGCGAAGCTTCCGACACCGCCGGCCGCGCCGTGAATCAAAAGGCGCCGGCCTTCCTTTAAGCCGGCGATTTCGAAGAGCGCCTGCCACGCCGTAAGTGCCGCCAGCGGAATCGCAGCGGCGTGGATATGGTCGACCGTTAGTGGTTTACGGGCGAGTTCCGCTTCGTTAGCGACGGCGTACTGGGCGTATGCGCCGATGGCATTACCAAATACGGCGTCCCCCTGCGCGAACCGCGTAACGCCGGGTCCAACTGCCTCGACGACGCCGGAAACGTCACGCCCCGGAATGAACGTCCGCAACTTCCAATCGGCGGGGTTCACGCTAGCGGCGTATACGCGCACGAGAACTTCGCCTTCTCCGGGGCTCGGTAGGGGCGCATCTTCGAAACTGAGCACGCCTGCATCGCCGTAGCCGTGAGCACGGACAGCTTTCATCGTGGCGACAGATATGGTTTGCATATCAGCTAAGACTGCGTAGCAGCTGCCAATGGTTCAACGCAGGCAAGGTAACAAGAAGCGGCGCTCGCCGGCGGAGCCGGACACTCGCCTTTCACGCTGGCGCGCGTACGATTGGCCTTCGGCGCATGGCTTCGGCGAGCTCGACGCGTGAGGGAGGCGCGTCCATTATTGCAGGCTGCGATGGAAGCCTTTGACGCGCTGGGCGCTTCGCGTGGAGCGAACGAGCACGTCACGAACTCCGCGCCGCCGGCGCCTCAACTCAGCGGCGGATCCCGGAGCGCCAAGAAGAGTTGACGCCCCAAGAGTTACAGATCGCGCTGATGGCCGCGGAAGGCTTAACAAACCGTGAAATCGGCCAAAAGCTGTATCTGTCGCATCGAACGATCGGATCGCACCTGTATCGAATCTATCCGAAGCTCGATATCACGTCGCGGTTTCAGCTTCGCGATGCGCTGGCAAGCGAGAGGGCGGGACAGTCAAATGCAGTCATGTGACTGATGGCGGGACCTGCTGCCGGCTCGTACCATGAACCCATGAATACCAGCGCCTCGCAATCAGACTTTGCATCGTTTTTGAAAACGCATCGGCGGCGCATCCCGCCCGACAGCGCGACCCTTGGGTCGTGGGAGCGCTTGCCGGTCCGGCGCCGGCGCCGCGTAACTCAGGAAGAAATCGCCGAAGCCGTAGGCATAAGTCGCAATTGGTATCGTCGCCTTGAGAGCGCCGAGGCACCGCGCGCATCGGCGAAATTGCTGGACCGAATCGCCGCGGCGTTCCAGTTCACCCCCGAAGAGCGAACGAGCCTTTTCGTGCTAGGCATCCCCGAGCTCGCGCAGATGCGCTCGACCTAGTCCGAAGCTCCCTAGGCAACTTCGAAGATCACTTCGAGTTCGACCGGCGCGTTAAATGGAAGGCTTGCGACGCCGTAGACTAGTCGGACCGGATTCTTCGCGCTGCCAAACACATCGCGGAATAACTCGGAGGCTGCATCCGCGATCTTCGGATGCTCAACTTGATCCCCGGAGGTTGCGAGC
>JBARKF010000268.1:0-3416 GCA_049800655.1 Candidatus Cybelea sp. | reverse complement strand
CGGGCCGAACAAGGGTGGCTCGGCGCCTCACAAATGGGGCGATCTTCGAGGTCTTTGGCGTCGGCGTGGATGCGCAGAATAACATTTACGCCGCCGGCTTAGGCGCCGGTTCGAAGCCGGTCGTCATTGAGTACCCTTACGATTACGAACCGTCCAATACTTGGGAAGGGGGTATAAATCTCAATCTCTCCGGCATGGACATCCCGACCGGCGTGCTCGTCGACAATAGTGGAAACATTGTCGAGTCCGACTACGGACTCGGAGTTATCAACATCTACGCGCCCGGCCACACGTCCCCCACCTCGACGATCTCCGTTCCCCAACCCGAGCGCAGCTCGCTCAATCGGCGTAACGCCCGAATTTTCGTTCCACAAGGCGGCGACGACACCGTCACCGTTGCGCACTATCCCAGCGGCAGGCCAGTCCATACGGTTCCGATCGGCAACTTCGTCTCTGGGACGGCTATGATCCCCGCACCGAAACTTTAAACCGCGTCGATCGCGGCTACATTCTGAGCCGCATCGGCCCCGCGCGCGGCCGAGATAGCGATGAGACGGGTTGCATGGCGGCCACAGTGACATGCCGCGCTCAGCAAGCGCGGGGAGCATAAGGACGGATTCACGCCGGTATAAAGACGACCGGATTATTGCTTTACCGCCACAGTGCCCAGCGGAAAGTCAAACGGACCCTTAAGCGTAGCGATCGCCGAACCGCCGGCCGGGTAATTAAAAATCTCGCCATCACTGTTACCCGCGTCCGCGCAAAAGACGATGCCCGCAGCGATCCAGGTCTGCGTGCATTCGCTGGCGCCCGAAAGCGATATGGTGTGGATCAACGTCGCTTTCGTTCCGCTGACGGTGTATCGATAGATCTTGGATGCATCCATATCAGTGAGGGTCAAGTACGTGCCGTCCCACTGCACGGAGCCGGGAAGCCCTATTTTGTTGCTGGTGGTTATCGTTCTGATTTTCGTGCTGCCGTTCGGCATCTCGTCGAGTTGAGAGGCACCACTCTGGCGGCTAGGGCCATCGAAGAAAAGGTTCCCCTTGTTGTCGTAGCCTTCGAAGAACTCGCGGGCCAACGGCGTAGAGACGTACGTGCCGGAGCCGCTTGCGTTCTTAAAGACGACGACGTCGCCCGAATGCGCCCCATCCAAGATTCCGACGACAAGGTCTCCGGCGGGATCCAAGGCGCAACTCGACGGGCTGTCGTCGGAGGTGACGGAGAGCGTCTTTATCGGTTTCTTGGGGACGGCGTACTCCGTGATCTGGTTATAGGCCGCGACGATCCAAAAGAACTTGTTCCCATAGCCGTTGAGGACGTTGGTGCACGCTTGGCCGCCAACGTTTTCGATTTTTCCGATCGGCTTATCGCTCTTTGGATAGTGAAAAAAGGTCGCGTAGGAACCGTAGTCGTCCACTATGTACTCGTAGATCTTCGACTTGCCGGTCGGGTCAGGGGCATTCGCCGGAAAACGGGACACCGCATCGAGCGCATCGCTTGATGGCGTGACCGTCGAGGCGCTCCCGCACGCCGAACACGTCGCAAGTGCTACCAAAGCGCCGGCGTATCTTACAAGACCAGCTGTATTCATTACGCTATTCTCCTCCGACTTCGGAATGTTCTTTACGTAGCGGTTCGCAGCTGCCTGCGCGCTGGCCTTGAATGAAAAGTACGGCGGTTGGATTTAGTGATGACTTAAGTTTATTTCTTCTGGGGATCATTCATTGAGGTTTACCGCATGCGTGAGTTGATTGACGATGTGAAATTTATCAACCACGATCTCGCCGGCTGCGCTGGGGAGGAACGCGAGCGCCGATTCGGCGTACGCCTTGCGCCCAAACGGCGTATCCCAAACCGCCGCTCGTCCTATGCTAATGGGCAAAGAGGCTCGGGAAGAAATAGCGTTCGCGCTTTCCGCCAGTTTCAGCGCGAATTGTCGTAAGATTGTCGTACGCTGGCACACGCCAGCTTGCCTCAGGGCATGCGGGTCGCGCGAAGGCAAACCAACCGGAACGGCTGTAGGCGGACTTAAGCTTCGCGCGCTACAACGGCATTTGCCTCACGGATCGCGCGACCTTCGTCACCATCTCGTTCGAGAGATTCATTTGCGACCTTCGCCCAGAGCGCTTTTAGCTCGGGGGTGCTCGCCTTGTGCGTGTGCCTTTCGGCATCGTCTGAAGTCCATGGCATGTTTCTAGCCTAAGCGATAGCTTCGTCTCCGGGACGGCTATGATTCCCGCACCGAAACTTTGAACCGCCTCGATCGCAAACTGAAAGGCCCCGAGCTTTACCGCCCGGGGCCTTCTCACCGCTGTCTAGGACGCGCCAAACATTGGTCGCGACAAGGAAGCCCGTCGACTACGTGCCTCTCTCGGTGTCGCAGGTCGCTGTGCCGCCCTGTTTGGAGCTCATCGTGAACTCGATTGACGGATACTGTAACTTCGGCGCCTTGGCGGGCGCTTTCACGAAGAACAGGTTGTTCGTTTCGGCGGTCGTTCCGCTATTCGGCGGACAGGTTGGTTTCTTCTTGACGCCGTCGTCCGCCTGAATGCTCACAGTGATCTTCGATCCCGAATTAAAGTTCGCTTGATCTCCGCCGCCGTCGCCAAGGATGTTGAACTCGGCGCCTTCCCAGTGCTGCGACAGATCCGTGATGCCGTCGCCTTGCACGTTCTTCATGCCGTATTCCGTCGTGCCGACCGACATATAGATACTGTCACCTTTCGAGTCCGCATCCCCGGTCTCGATTACTTTGCCTAATTCCGTGACATTGACATTGGGAAGATTTACGCCGAACGGGCTGTTCTGCACGCAGCCGATGCCGAGGTTTTCCCAGCCTTTGCCTGGCGGGCAATTCTTAAAGCCGGACGGGTTCGTGGCGACCAGCCAGTCCTGAATGAACAGTGTGCCTTCACTCGAGCCCGAAGGATTTTCATAGACGAACTGTGACCAGCCGACGCAGTCCTGAAGTGACCCGCATGCTGCAGTATCGAAGAAATTCGAGTTGAGCTGCAGCGAGTAAGAGTCTGTGCCGCCCCCGCTCTGTTCGGTCTTCACGCCCTTGACCTTCGGGAACGCACCGATCGCCATTGAAATCACGTGCGGGGTTGTGTCCGCCGTAAAATCGTTGCCGTCGCCCACAGTCTGATTTACCTGCGCGTGGCGCGAACGCGGAAGCGGATACCAAATCCGTGGCGGAGTCACACAAGCAACCCGCTGCCATTGAGTGGACGGGTATATTGCCTTGAAGCATCCTGCGCTTGGCAATTTGTTTTGTGCGAGCGAATTACGCCAGGACGCCAGGCTACTAGCAAGGCCGGCCGCAGGGTTCGCGACGGTTCCGGTCGCTGGTAGAGATTGCGTGGAACTGGAACACGCCGATAGGGCAGCCGAAAAAACCGCGATGGCGGTTA
>JBARKF010000267.1:0-4110 GCA_049800655.1 Candidatus Cybelea sp. | reverse complement strand
CAGACCATGCGCGCGACCATCGATTGGAGTTACGACTTACTTTCTTCGCCGGAGCAGCGCGTGTTCGAGCGCCTCTCGATCTTCGCCGGCGGTTGCACGCTGACCAGCGCGCAAGCCGTCTGCGCCGCCGAGGACGTCGCGGCGGCCGACGTGTTCAATCTCGCCTCATCACTGGTCGACAAGTCGATGGTCGTCGCCGAGTTTGACGGCATCGAGCCACGTTATCGGCTCTCGGAGTCGTTTCGGCAGTATGGGCGCGAGAAGCTCGTCGACCGCGGTGAAGCCGAAATCGTGGCGCACCGTCACGCGCTCGCGTGCCTCGAGCTGGCCGAACAACTCGAGCGCGCCTACAACAACGAGCTTGAAGAAGTCTTTCTAGAACAGGGCCGGCAGGAATTGGATAATTGGCGAGCCGCGCTCGAGTGGTCGCTGGGCGCGCGAGGCGACGTCGCCCTGGGGCAACGATTGGCGGGTCAATTAGACCCCGCGTGGCCCTTCGTCGCGCTCCTCGAAGGGCGGCGTTGGGTCTGGTCAGCGATCGAATGCATTGATGAACGAACGCCGTCGAAAGTGATTGCACGGCTCAATTCCTCGCAGGCCAGAATCGCTTCGGAGCTAGGCGAGTTCGAAGTTGAGCTTACGAGTAGTCAAATCGCTCTTGAGCGGTACGTCGCGCTCGGCGATGCCCTCGGAATCGCGGACTCCCAGCATGCAGCGGGCACCGCACTCCTTCGGTACGGGCGGCTTGCGGAGGCGGAGGCGTTATTGCGCGAAGCACTGGCGGGGGCACGCACGCTGGGCACTCGCAGGCTACTCGCTCATGTACTCCGCCTACTCTCTACGATCCGTCAGATCAATGGCGACTTCGCCGAAGCGCGTGCCCGGGCGGCCGAGGCACTCGCCATTTATCAGGCATTGGGCTGCGAGCGCGACAGGGCGAAGATGATCGCGTTTGTTCTCGCCGGTCTTGAGTTTCACGCGGGGAACGCCGAACTGGCTCTCAATCATGCCGCTGAAGGGCTCGCAGCTTTTCGCGCCCTTAACTACACGCAGTCCAACGCAAGACTCCTCTGTAACATGTCAATCTTTCTCATCTATTTGGGTCGGTATGGTGAGGCAGCGGGTCACGCTCGCGAGGCGCTCGACCTTCCAAGTGAGCAGCGATCGGCCGATTCGGTTCTTCTCGCGTTGCAGGCCATCGGAACGGCGACGGCGCTTTGGCTGCGAGCCAGCGCGAAGCAGCGCTCTGAGGCCTGTATGCGGGCCGCGCGGCTCTTAGGCTTCGTCGACGCTCACCTCCCCGGCGAAAACACTTTGTCAAGTGCCGAACAGCAACTAGAGGATCAGACGTTGGAGGCGTTACGCGAGGCGCTAGGCGCCGATGCAGTCGCAGACCTCATGGCCGAGGGTGCGCTGATGACCCAAGAGCAAGCCGTTGCAACAGCGGCGGAAATCTAGGGCCCGCCGGAGCGGGCCCACATTTCAGTCTATGTTACGGGCTCGCGAATGGGCGAGCGATACCCTGGAGTTGCCGGAACTGTATCCGCAGGGCTCCCGGCAGCGTGACCGGACGCGCAGCCGAACCGGGGATCACGTCGGACTTGTTGCCCGGAATCAACACGACCCCTCGCTGCGTAAATACCGGCTTGGTCGTATTAGTCGCGATGGCTGCGATCTGCCCGCTATCGTTGATGTCGTTGCCGTAGAAGACATACAGTGACTTCGGCGGAACGAGGAGATTTAGATCGGTCATCGAGCCGTCTTCCCAAATGAACCCGCGGCAGCTTCCGCTTGCGGGGCACGACGCGCCGACGATCTGGCCTTTGTCGTTTATCCCATTGGCTGTGCTATAGACATCGCCGGGCAGCGTTCCGAGGTCGCTCATCACGCCGTTCTCCCAAAGGAAGGCATGCGACGTCGCGTTCCCCGCAACGTTGGACGAACCCACGATCTGCCCCCGGTTATTGATCGCTCGCGGAACGTTGTTCGCGGTGCCCCCGAGATTGCCGATGTCGATCGCCGAGCCGCTCTGCCAGAGCAATGCGTGCCGGGCCGTTAACGCCTCGTCGAGGTTTCCGCAGCGGCCGGAGTACCCTACAACATCACCGCTATTGCTGATCGCGTTTGCGAAAGAGACGGTGTCGCCGGCGTAAGGCGGCAGCGTGACTGTCGTGCCGTTCGGCTGCCAGATGACGCCGTAGTAAACGAAGCGTTGAGGTTTACCGCAGGGGTGGCTCTTGGTGCTGGTTTCGGCCCCACCGACGATCTGGCCGCCGCTGTTTATGCCGGTAGCAAAGCTATTGTTTCCGCCCAGCGTTGGAAGCGCCGTCATCGCGCCGTTCTGCCAGCGAAACCCCTGGCAGAGATATGTCCCGTTAAAAGGAGCTTCCAGGCAAAAATCTTCGAGATAGGGGTCGGTTTGGGAGACTTGAGAAACTCCCGCGAGCACGCCGTGATTGTTCTTGACAGAGCCATTGAAATAACTGTTCGGGCCGCCGAGTGTGCCGAGATCGGTGAGGCGCGCGTCTCGCCAGAGAGCGGCGTGCGAACTCTTGCTCCCCCGGAGGGTGGACGCGCCGGTAATCCAGCCCCGATTGTTGATGCCGCGCGCGGCCGAGTATTTTCCGCCGAATACACCGAGGTTGACGAGGTAGTACTCAGTGACGCTTCCTCGGGTTTGAGCATCGGCCCCGGCTTGAGTAACGCTTTGCTGTGTCGCTCCTGAAGGGGCGAAGCTCGACGGTGACCCGCCGTTGCTGCAACCGGCGAGCACGGCCATAGTCGCTGATACGCCTAACGCGTAACAGAGCGAATTTGAGATGTTCATTCAAATGCTCCTTTTGCAGATAGCAACCTTCGTGTTCGCAACCGCACATCGGCGACTGCCTGACGCAATCCTGACGTGAAGCGGCCATTACCGAAAGACACAACAACCCGCACAACTTCGCGACGCAGGGCTTGCGGGGGTGCCGTCAAGCTCGACGAACGTGATAACCGTCGTGGAAAACTTGGGCCGAACAGTCGGCCCGCCGGATTTTGGGGCGCTCCTTCGGAGCTTCCGGCTCACCGCGGGACTCTCGCAAGAGGCCTTGGCTGAACGCGCCGGGATGAGTGCGCACGGAATCAGAGCGTTGGAACGTGGATATCGCCGCACGCCGCAACGCGGGACGCTTGTGCTCCTGTCCGGCGCGCTGGCGCTGAGCGACGAGCAACAGCAGGAACTCGAAGTGGCGGCCGCGCGGTGGGTGCTGCTGCGCGATGGAAGCAAAGCCTCGGTCACGGTCGGCCCCTGGCCCGACACACTTGCCTCAAACCTCCCGCTCTCGTTGGCCAGCTTCGTTGGGCGCGAGCGGGAGCTCGACGAGATCGCAACGTTGGTACGTGAACATCGGCTGGTCACGCTCACGGGCAGCGGCGGGGTCGGCAAGACCCAGACGGCGCTACACGTTACGACGGCGCTGAGCGATGCGAGTGCCCCATGGTTCGTCGGACTCGCACCGATCGGCGATCCTTCATTAGTGACGTCAGCAATCGCCTCGGCGCTGCACGTGCCGGAAGTGCCCAATCGTCCGCCGCTCGAGACGCTGCTAGAGTATCTCAAGAACAAGACGTTGTTGCTGCTGCTCGACAACTGCGAGCACGTCGTTGCGCAAGCTGCGACGGTTGCCGACGCATTGCTGACGAACTGCCCACGCGTTCGGATCCTTGCGACCAGCCGCGAACCGCTGCGCACCGATGGCGAGCAAATCTATCGGATTCCATCGCTGAGCTCGCGCGATTCCATCGCGCTCTTTAGCGATCGCGCACGTTCCGTCGACCATCGCTTCGCGCTCACCGAAGACAACGCCCCGGCGGTGGCCGAGCTCTGCCGGCGCTTGGACGGCATTCCACTGGCGATCGAACTGGCCGCCGCTCGAGTGGACTCGCTCTCGATCGCGGCGCTCGTGGAAAGACTGGAAGCGCGCTTTCGCGTGCTCGCCGGTGGCGAGCGCACGGCCTTGCCCCGACAGCAGACCATGCGCGCGACCATCGATTGGAGTTACGACTTACTTTCTTCGCCGGAGCAGCGCGTGTTCGAGCGCCTCTCGATCTTCGCCGGCGGTTGCACGC
>JBARKF010000266.1:0-10578 GCA_049800655.1 Candidatus Cybelea sp. | reverse complement strand
TTAACCGTCCAGTTACCGGTCACACTAGGCGGGTTCTGCGCCTGCGCACCGGCGCTCGTCGGGAGCAGGGCCATCGCAATCAAGAAGGCGACGAAACTCTTCATCATCGGTAAACCTCCAAATGCAGCAGCTGGTAATATGAACACTTTCCCCAAACTGGAGGCGAGTTAACGAGCGTGCGGCGGGCCGGAGGTTAGAATTCGCTCGCGGCGAGAACCGCTCGCACGCCCTGCTTGCGACCTGCGGCGTATTCGACGTCGAAGTCTCGACCCAACGCAGCGCTGAGCGCGGTCGCGAGTCTCTGGTACGATGCGCGATCGGCCATCGGCACTCCGATCAGGTCGGCCGAAGCGGCGCCCAACAGGAGACTCGCAAGTCGGAGCCGGCCGCGTTCGAAGGCGATGGCGGCGAGCACTCTGGCGAGGTCGCTCGGCACCGCCGGCGCCGCCTCATCCGCGTCGGCCACGCTACGGGCCAGCCGTTCGGCTTCGTCAATTGCTCCCGATGCCAAGAGCGTTCGGCTCAAGACGATTT
Organism: Candidatus Cybelea sp.; assembly: GCA_049800655.1. GTDB lineage: Bacteria > Vulcanimicrobiota > Vulcanimicrobiia > Vulcanimicrobiales > Vulcanimicrobiaceae > Cybelea. The sequence continues at coordinate 10,044 of JBARKF010000266.1, read as the reverse complement.
TTGCGGTGCGCGCCGATTCTTTGAAACCAACGGATTCGGCGACGTCAATCGCTTCGCGAGCGAGCAACGCTGCGTGCGACGGCGAACCGGAGCGAATCGCGACCAATGCGAGTGTTCCCAGCACGAGACTCGTGCCCATCCGCCTGCCCGCAGCACGAAACAGCATGAGCGCCTCATCCAGGTAACGCATGGCTTGCGGGAACTCACCTTGGTCGGACATGTGCGTGCCGAGGTCGAGGAGCGAGCGCGCGATGTTGAGCCCGTCGCCAAGCTCTCGCCGAATCGTCAGACTTTCGTCGAGATACGCTCGAGCTTTGTCGTACTCGCCTTTCAGATGTGCGGCCGTGCCCGCGCCGGCGAGCAACGAGGCGACGGCGCCGCGATTGCCGGCTGCGCGTTTGCGGGGCAGCACGACGGCCAGATGCTCTTCGAAACGCTCCGGTTGACCCGACGATTCACAGAGTCCCAGCGCCGCCCAATGCGCGTCCGCGAGCGCCGCGTCGCTCACGGAGCCCGAGTGCGCGTCCGAGAGCAGAGAGGTCAGCCAGGCATATCCATGCACGTTCTCGCCCCGCCGGTACCAAATCGGCCAGATCGTGAAGGCCAACGCGATGGCTTGGTCCAGACGCCTGGTGCTTCGTAGCCATTCGAGCGCCGCGTCGAAATGGGCCGACTCGCGTTGCAGACGAATGCGAGTCGCACGATCGTGCGATGGTTCGGGTCGAGGCGGCGTTTGGGCGAGCTGCAAACAGTACTCGGTGAATCGGAGGTATGCCGTCTCTCGCTCACCTTCGCGCTCGAGTAACTCGTTCGCGAACTCGTTGAGCAGAGGATGAAGTTCGAAGAGCGCCTCTTCGGAGAAATCGCCGGACATGCGGACGAGGTTCTGGTCGATCAGCACCGCCAGTGCTCGCAGCGTTCCCAGGGCGTCGCTGGACGAGGCACCATCTGATGCGATTTTCTGCACCCCTTCTTCGATAAACGAGCCGCCAAAGACCGCCAGCCGCCGGAACAAGCGCTGGTCGTCGGGCGGCAGGAGCGCGTAGCTCCAGGCGATCGCATCGCGCATCGTGCGTTGACGCTGCGGCAGCCGACGATCTTGCGTCACGAGGACGTCGAGGGGACGTTCGAGCCGAGTCGCAAGCTCCGCGGCCGACGACGTACGCAGAAGGGGCGCGGCCAACTCGATCGCGAGCGGCACGCCGCCAAGCGTTTCCGCCAGCGTCGCTAAAGCCGGGTGCTCGTCTTGGGGTAATGCGAAGTTTGGCGAAAACGACCTAACGCGCTCCAGTAGCAATGCAATGCCGGCTTGCGTCGCCAGTGGCCCGACGGTCAAAGTGCGCTCGGCTCGCAAGCGCAAGCGCGCGCGGCTTGCGACTAGAACTTTGAGTTGGGGAGCCGCGGCGAGCAGCTCTGCAACGAAGGGAGCCGCCGCGGCCACGCGCTCGAAGTTATCCATGAGGATGAGCATCGGAGCGCCGCCGATCACCGCGGCGACGGAGGCCGCAACCGAATTGCCGCGGACGTCGCGAACCCCAACTGCCAGCGAGATCTTCGTTGGTACCAGCATAGGATCGGCCAGTGCGGCAAAATCGATAAAGCGCGTTCGTGCGCCGAACTCAACGTCGAGCGCACGCGCGACGGCAGCGGCGAGCGCGGTTTTACCAACGCCGGGTCCGCCGGTGAGCGTAACCAGCCGCACGTCTTCGTCGCGAAGGAGCGCGAGCGCAGCGGCCATTTCAGCCTCACGCCCAACGAGCGGCGCTCCCTCGGGAAGTTCGGTACTCGATGCAAGGCCCCGCCGGCTCGATGCGAGGCGCAGCGTCTCCCGCGCAGTAGCGTCGAGCTGCAATGCCTCCGCAATCAACGAAATCGTAATTGCGCGAGGCCAGAGCGAAATGCCGGTTTCGATATCGCCGATCGCCCGCGCGCTGACGCCGGCCCGCTCGGCGAGCTCTTCTTGGGACACGTGCGCCTCCGCGCGATATCGTCGGAGGAGCTCGGAAAGCGGGAACGATGCGGTCATGCTCTCGTTACTGCATCGTCGAAACGAATCCGTTTACCTTGAGCGCGTGGGCGCCGGAACACCCACCCGCAAACGATCGTCGGAACTTTGCCGATCCGCGTGACTATTTTTTCTTGACGCTCAGCACCGCCGAGTCGGCCTCATAAAGGCTCATGGTTTTGGTGGCGTTTCCGCCGGCAGGATACTTGTAGAACGCAACCACTCCGCCGGTTTGCGCTTCGAACAACGTCTTGCCGGCAATCCAGGAGTACCAAACATTTCCGGAGCAGCAGCCGTTGACGGTCGTCGCTCCGACCTCCGTTCCGGTGCTGCCGCTGATCGTGAACCGGTAGATCGTGCCGGTGTTCGAATCGGCGTAGGTGACGTACTTGCCGTCCCACTCCACCTGTCCCGGATTGGCGATGCTCTCATTCAGCGAGATGTCGTTGGGAGTGCTGCTACCCTTGGGCAGTTCGCCCGCCTCGAAATTCGGGCCGCCTTCGAATCCGTCGCTGCCGGCGAAGAAGGCGTTGCTCTTATTGTCGTAACCGACCGCATTGACCGAGAACCATCCGGGGCTCCCGCCGGGCGGCGAGTAATAGGTCGGCGAGTTCGATCCTTTTTTATAGATCGCCAGCGAGCCTTGGGTGAACTCGGTGGTGACGATGTTGGCAACGGCCACGTTCCCGGTGGCGGGGTCCACCGAACAGCCGTCGGGCTGCCATCCCGCATCGTTCAGCGTCGCAATCGGCGTGCTGCCGCCGTGCGCGTATTCGACGATTTGTTGGCCGTAGTTTTCGGTGATGAAGACGTCGCCTTTGGCGTCGACGCACATCCCGTTCGGGTCGTTGAGATAGGTCAGCGTTCCGACCAGCTTGCGCTTCGGATACGAGTAGACGTATGCATCGTTGTTGGCTCCGTCGGTAACGTACAGCAGTGCTTTGGCCTTCTTCGCATCGGGCGACATCCAGGAGCCACGGTGTTGATCGAAATGAGCAGTTCGCGCGCCGAGCGCAGAAGAGGTGGCCGGTGCAAACGTTCCGGACGTTCCGCTGCACGCGACGAGAATGGCGATGGCCCCGGACGCGCTCAGCGCGTACAGAGCGACACGTAGGTTGTGTTTGATCACTCTAACCTCCGATATCGATAAAGGGGGAAACTGGTGATGGTTTGATTGTAGCATCCGACCGGCGGCTCGCCCGCACTTTGGCAAAAAGTCGTAAAAACGCGGGTTGTGCGCAAAACGCACCGAACACCGCAGCCCATCGTGGACGGTCGATCGGCGCAACCGGCTCTGAAGATTTTTCAGAACGTCAAGGTTTTCGATGGCAAGAGCCGCGCTTTATCCGGCCCGCTGGATGTGCTCGTCAAAGCGAACACGATCGAGAAAATCTCGGCGAATCGCATCGCGGTTGTGCCCGGCGCAGACGCTCGGGTCATCGAGGGTCGTGGGCGCACGTTGATGCCTGGACTGATCGACGCGCACTGGCATACGACAATGGCGGCCGTGCCTTTGCAGACGGTGCTGCTCGCTCCTTTCGCCTACACGATGATCGCCGCCGGCCGCGAGGCGGGTGCGACGCTGATGCGCGGATTTACTAGCGTTCGCGATCTGGCCGGTCCGGCGTTTGGCCTCAAGATGGCCATCGACGCCGGCGTCATAACGGGGCCGCGCATTTGGCCGTCGGGTGCGATGATTTCCCAAACGGGTGGACACGGCGATTTCCGGTTTCCATACGAAGTTCCCCGAGCAGAAGGCGCCCCCTTGAGTCGAGGCGATGCGTTGGGAGGCGGAGCCATCGCCGACGGGCCGGACGAGGTGCGCCGGCGCGCGCGCGAGCAGTTGATGCTCGGCGCATCGCAGTTGAAGCTCGCAGCCGGCGGCGGCGCGGCTTCGATGTACGACCCGATCGACGTCAGCCAGTATACCGAGGGCGAGTTTCACGCGGCGGTCGAAGCGGCCGAAAACTGGGGAACCTACGTGACGGTTCATGCCTACACGCCGCACGCCATTGCGACCGCGCTGCGAGCGGGCGTACGTTGCATCGACCATGGCCACCTGATGGACGAAGCAATCGCCAAGATGATCGCGGACAAAGACGCATGGCTTTCGCTGCAGCCGTTCGTCGACGACGAGTTTACCCCAGCGCTGACCGGCAAAAATCGCGAAAAGCAGCTTCAGATTTTTGCGGGTACCGATGCCGCGTACGGCTACGCCAAGAAATATGGCCTCAAGACCGCTTTCGGTACCGACATGCTTTTTGAGCCGGCGCTGACGCAGCATCAGAACGCAAAACTGGTCACGCTCAAACGCTGGTACGAGCCGGTGGAAGTCCTCATCATGGCGACCGGAACGAACGCGGAGCTCCTCGCGCTGTCGGGACCGCGAAATCCGTATCCCGGCAAGCTCGGCGTCGTCGAAGAAGGCGCGTTGGCGGACCTGCTGCTGGTTAACGGCGATCCGATCGCCGACTTGGACCTCATCAAGGACCCGCAGACGAACTTTTCGCTCATCATGAAAGACGGCACGATCTTCAAGGACGAGTTACGCGGCTGAGACGAGCCAGGAGATGCTGTGATCAAGTTGAGTCGTTATTCGTATTTGGAGACGCTTGCTAAATTGACGCCGGCCATGACCGACGCGGGAAACACGATTTTCGCAGCGATCGATCAGGCAGCGGCAGCTGCGGGCGTCGGCCTGACGTTGCGGCCCACGACGCTCATCGTCTTTGGGAACCCGAAGGGCGGAACGCCGCTGATGAACGCCTTCCCGCTGGTCGGCCTCGATCTTCCGCTAAAATTGCTGATATGGGAAGAGAACGGTAGCGTCAACGTTGCCTACGAGCCGATGTCGGAGATTGCAGCACGCTATGCCGTTACCGGGATGGACGCGCGCATCGCCGCGATGGACCACGCGCTCGACGCACTGACGAACGCGGTGACTTGATCTTACGGCAGCGCTGAAGTTCAGCCCCGGTAAGCCGATTCAGCGCTGCCGCAAGGCCGAGACTCAGTCAGATGCGCGCAAGCGCCGGCATAAAGTTCAATAGCGCTTCGTTTACCCGGTCGGAGTGGGTCCACGGAATCGCATGGGGCCCGTCCTTGATGACGACAACCTGCACGTCTTTGATCATGCTGCGCAGCCGGTCGCCCGTCTTGGGATAGGGCAGGACGCGATCGTCGTCGCCTTGGATGACGAGGATCGGCACGTCGAGCTTCGGAAGGTCGGCGCGGAAATCGGTCTCCCAGGTGGGAATACACGCAACTGCCGCAAGGGCGGAGGCGCTGACGGCAACGTTCCAACTGGCTTGATAGGCCTGATCGCTGACGAGGGTGCCGCGAAACTTATCGATGTTGTAAAAGTTGTCCAGGAAGCCTTTCATCCAAGCGGGCGTGTCCGCTTTGGCGGCCTTCACGAATCCCTCGAATAGGCTCCCCGCCAAACCCTCCGGATTGTCGGACGTCTGCAGCAAAAACGGTGGGATCGGCGAGACGAGCACACCCCTGGCAACCCGCGATGCGCCGAATGTGCTCACGTAACGCGTCACCTCGCCGGTGCCCATCGAGTGGCCGACGAGCGTGGCATCGCGAAGATCCAGCGTCTCCATGAGCGCGTTGAGATCGTTGGCAAACGTGTCGTAGTCGTATCCGAATGCGGGCTGGCTGGAGTTGCCAAAACCGCGGCGATCGTAGGTGATCGCGCGGTAGCCCTTCTCGAGCAGCACGGGCAGCTGCTTATCCCAGGCACGGCCGCTGAGCGGATAACCGTGGATCAAAACCACAGGCTGCCCCGAGCCGTGATCTTCGTAATAGAGGTTGATCGAACCGGAGCTCTCTTGGCCAACCTTGATATACGGCATTGTTCTCTCCTTTGGTCCTCGGATGCGTTTTAAGCAAGAGAGGCGTTATCTCGCAGGATGCCAGATAATGATGCGCGATGTAACTTTCGCTCGATGGTTGGTGGAGTCATCCGATCGAATGACGGTCGCATCGCCGCCAACTGCCGCGGCGATTGCGTTCGGCTTTGCCGAACAAATGTACGCCGCGCCGGCACCACCGCGGACGGCGCGCGCCGCAGCCTGGAGCTTCGGTTTCATGCTCGATCGACAAGCGTCTCCCGCGGCGAAGCGCAAGGCGTCTTCCGGCGTTAACGCATCGATGCCGGATGCGGGATCGTCAAGATCGCGAAAAACGCGTGGCACATTCGTGATCGCAACGAAGGCGTCGGCTCGCAATGCGCCCGCCAGCGCAGCCGCCGCGAGATCGGCGTTGACATTGTAAGCATGCGAACCGTCGCGCGCGACGGCCAGCGGGGCAACGATCGGCAAGAATCCCGCCTCGAGGAGTGCGTCGATCGCGCGAACGTCGGTTGCGACGATGCGTCCGACGTAGCCAAGGTCTTCGCCGCGCATTCCCGTTGCGCGCTCGGCCACCAGCATGCTGCCGTCCTGACCGCTGAGCCCCACCGCCGGCATGCCGAGCGCGATGGCGTCGCGGACGATCCGTTTGTTGATGCTGCCGCAGAGTACGGCCTCGGTGATTTCCAACGTCGTCGCGCCGGTGACGCGCATGCCGTCGATTCGCACCGTCTCGACACCTCGCTCCGCGAGGGCCGCGTCGATTTCAGGACCGCCGCCATGCACCAACACGACCGCGCTCTCGGCCTGGCGCAGGGTCGCGATCTCGGCCAGCACCGGGTCCGTTCCCGCCTGACCGGAGCCTGTCATCGCCCCACCGCCGTACTTCACCACGACCGTCCTTGCATATTCATGCTTCATATGTATAAATATACATAACGTGTACGCCGTAGCGCCAGTACCCGCCCCATTATCCGGACTCGCGGGCCGGGACTTCCTTAGAGTAGGCGACCTCACAACCGAGGAGCTGCTGGCGTTGTTGCGTCTCGCCGCCTCCTTGAAGCGGCAGCCGATGCGCGAGCAGCGCCACCTCTTGCGGGAGCGGATCGTTGCCCTGCTCTTCGAAAAGCCGAGTCTGCGAACGCGGGTTTCTTTCGAAGTCGCCACCGCTAAGCTCGGCGGCGAGACGCTGTTTGCGCAAGGCTCGGAGTTCGCCGTCGGGTCGCGCGAGACGCCCGAGGACGCCGCTCGGGTGCTCTCGGGCTATGTCGATGCGATCGTCATTCGGACGCACGATCACGCGCCGCTCGCGCGTTTCGCTCGGGCTGCCAGCGTGCCCGTCATCAACGGGCTCTCCGCCGAGGCACATCCGTGCCAAGCGCTCGCGGACATGCTGACGCTCGCCGAGCACTTCGGTGACGTGCGCGGACTCTGCGTCGCCTACTTGGGTGACGCGCGCAACAACGTGGCGGCGTCGTTCGCGGAAGCGGCAGTCATGCTTGGCGCGACGGTGCACTTCGGCTGCCCTAACACGCATCGGCCGTCCGAAGCGTTTCTGACGCGCCTCGCGCGCCTCGCGAGCGGCACGGGCGGCGGTGCGCGGGCATTCGCCAATCCGGTGCGCGCGGTGCGCGGCGCCGACGCTCTTTACACCGACGTCTGGACCTCGATGGGCGAGGAGCAGTATCGCGAGCGTAACGATGCGATGCTGCAGTCGTACGCCGTTACGCCGGAGCTGATGAGCTACGCGGCGGCCCATGCGATTTTTCTCCATTGTCTTCCGGCGCATCGCGGCGAAGAGGTGAGCGCCGACGTGATTGACGGTCCGCAGAGCGCCGTCTACCTGCAAGCCGAAAACCGCATGCACGCGCAAAAGGCGTTGCTGGTCGCGCTCCTGACCCACTGCAAAGGATATCCGATATGAAAGAACGACGCCAGCGCGTTATCTTGACGCTCGTGGCCACGCGTCCGATCCACTCGCAAGAGGAGCTCGTTGTGCTGCTTCAGCGACAGGGCTTTGAAGTCACTCAGGCCACGGTCTCGCGCGATATCAAGGAGCTGCGCCTCGCGAAGGTTCCGATCGCCTCGGAGCACGGCGAGATCTTCAAGTACGTCGTGCCGAGCGCTTCGCCAAATTATGCAAGCCGTCTCCATCGCGCCATGACCGAGCTGGCGACAACGGTTGTGGGAAGCGAGAATCTCATCGTTATCCACACCCCGCCGGGGAGCGCGATGATGGTGGCGTCGGCCATCGACGAAGCCAAATGGCCCGAAGTGTTGGGCACCATCGGCGGCGACGACACGATTCTCGTTATCGTTGCGTCGTCGAGGGAAATGGCGTTCGTCAAGCAGCGTTTTCTCGATCTGAAAGCCGCGGTGGCGGCGTGAGCAACGTCGTTCTCGCGTACTCCGGCGGCCTCGATACCTCGGTCCTGCTCAAGAAGCTGATTCTCGAAGGACACGCCGTCATCGCGTTGACCGTCGATCTCGGCGAAAGCGACATGGTGGCCGGAATCGGTGCGCACGCCGCGCTCGAAGCGGTTCGCGCCAAAGCTTTCGCTTTGGGCGCGGCCGACGCGGTCGTGATCGACGCGCGCGAACGGTTCGTTAACGAGTACGCGTTCGTTGCGCTTCGTGCCAACGCGCTCTACGAGGGAATCTATCCGCTCTCCGCCGCACTCTCGCGCCCGCTTATCGCCGACCTGCTCGTCGAGACGGCCCGCGAGTATGGTGCGGGCATCGTTGCGCATGGCTGTACCGGCAAGGGCAACGACCAGGTGCGGATCGAGCTCGCGGTGCGTGCGCTCGATCCGGCTGTTGTTTGTCGAGCGCCGCTTCGCGAATCGCCGCTCTCGCGTCCGGATGCACTCGCCTTTGCGCGCGAGCACGGCGTACCCGTAACGCAAACCGCCGACAAGCCGTATTCGGTCGATGCAAATCTTTGGGGTCGCTCGATCGAGGCCGGCGTGCTCGAGGACCCGTGGAGTCCACCGCCCGAAGATGCTTTTGCGTGGACCGCGGGTGCGGCCGATCATCCGGCGGCAGCAGAAGAAATCGTCGTCGAGTATATCGCCGGCCGGCCGTCGTTCAAGGGGCTTGACGGTGCCGCACTGGTTGTCGAGCTCAATGCCATCGGTGGTAGGCACGGCGTCGGGCGCATCGACCTCGTAGAAGACCGCGTCGTTGGTTTCAAGTCACGCGAGCTCTACGAGTCACCCGCCGCAACGATCCTCATCGCGGCACACCAAGCACTCGAACGGCTCGTGCTAACGCGCGACGAGCTGCGGTTCAAAGCGTTGACCGATCGGCGCTACGCGGAGCTGGCCTACGACGGTCTATGGACGCAGCCGCTTCGGGTCGCGCTCGATGCCTTCAACGCAACCTTCGCTCGACGCATGACCGGCGAAGTTCGCGTACGGCTCCATCGCGCCACGTGCACGGTGATCGGCGCCCGCTCGCCGTTTGCGCTCTACCGCGAGGGTGTTGCTACCTATGGAACGCGCGACGCTTTCGACCACGAAGCGGCGAGCGGATTTATCACGCTGCATGGCTTCCCGCTAGAAACCTACGCGCGCGTTACCGGCGCGCAGATCGAGGCGGTCGGCGCGTCATGACGGTGCTGCAGTGGGGCGGCCGCTTCAATGCGGCCGCGGATCCAAGCCTGATCGCCTTCGGCTCTTCGCTCGAAGAGGATCTGGTATTGGCGCCGTTCGATATCGCGTGCTCGCTCGCGCACATCGAGGCGCTCGAAGGCGGAGCGATCGTGACGCCCGCCGTCGCTAAGTCGCTGCGTACCGCGCTGGAAGCCATCGAAGTCGAGATCGCCGACGGCACCTTCACCTCCTATGCGCGCGCGCTCTGCGCGGAAGACATTCATGGGACAATCGATGCGCGCGTGCGTGAGCTCGCCGGATCGGCTGGTGAATGGCTGCACGCCGGGCGCAGCCGCAACGATCAGGTCGCGACGACGCTGTTGCTCTTCGTTCGCGACCGCGCGGTTCGAGCGGCGCGGCTCGTGCGGGACCTCGCCGGAGCGATCGTTGCGCGCGCGAGCGTCGAGCTCGAAGCGCGGACGATTCTGGCCGCGTGCACGCATCGTCAGCCGGCGCAGCCGGTCCTGCTTGGCTTCATGCTCGCCGCATGGAGCGAGCCGTTCGTTCTCGCGGCGCGCCGCTTTTTAAG
>JBARKF010000265.1:0-27385 GCA_049800655.1 Candidatus Cybelea sp. | reverse complement strand
GGTTAACGTCGCCGGCGCGCCGCCGACGCGGCGCCGGCGGCGGCCTCACGGCCATCACGACGACTAAAGCAACCCGAAAGCGCACTCGCTTAGTGGCCGATGAACCGGATGCCGACGTCGACAAACGTACGTAGCATCCGGTCTTCGGCACCGGCGTACCAGCGCAATCCGTTTACGATTGGTCCGGAGATCGCACCGTCGATGTGGTAGAACGGCAGGGCATCGAGCAAGTCACGCCGGTAGATAAGATCGGCGCGCAGCGCACTCGGGGTTTCGTACGTCAGCCAAAGCGCGGCGACCGTGGGCGCGTTGCCGTTGTATGGAAGGGCGCCGCCGTACAATGGCACGGTGTCGGAAACGTGCATCGTCCACGCCCGCAGTGCGACATCCGGCGCAACCTGCCAAGTCGCGGATAAACCGGCCGACGAGACGGTGCCCGACCACGCGCCATTGGTGCTCTGCGAGGCGCCTTCGAGTGCTACGCGCAGGCGCGCATCGTCGGTGTAGGTGAGCTCTCCGGCCGCCAACGTGTTGCGTTCGTCCTGAACCGGAACCGGCGCGTTACCTATGTAGAGATACTGTTCGACGAACGTTGGCAGCGTAAACGAGCCACTGCCTTGCAGGTTGAGACTCCACTTTCCGTTCGGAAATAGCTGGGCGTTCAACGACGGAACCGTGAGAGCGGTTCTCGCCGGCTGCGAAACGCCGAGGCTTCCACCCGCGTAATCGATCCAGAAGGTACCGATTCCGGCGGTGACGTCGTAATCGTTTCCGCTCGCTTCGAAACCCACGTCGGCCCGCGTTTGTACTAAGGTCGCGGCGAGCCGCGGCAAGCCATCGGGGAGTGCTTGTGGGTCGTAAAACCCCGATGAAGAACGGACCCCCACGTTGGCAAAACCGGCGATGGCTCCGGTGGTGTGGATTCCCGCGCTCAGGTCGGAATCGGACCATGCCTCCGAAATCGGGTACTCGTCTTCGCTCTGCGCATAATCGCCGCGATCGGTAATCGCCGACAACGAGAGGTTAAGCGCGCGCGGAGCGTTGAACGTCGCGCCCGCAAACGAGAAACTATTAGCGAAAAACGCCCCAGGCGATTCGAAATCGCGTCCCTGCTGGGTGCCACCGGCGAAGGAGACTGATTGATCCCCGCCGATCGGCCACGTTCCGGCGACATCGGTACGCTGCCGCGACTCGTCGTTGTTGCTGAACGTCCCAGCGGCAATGGCCTCCGTATCCGAACCGGCTTGTAGGCGCCCGATGAAGTCGCTGCCGATCGTCGCGACCTGTTGGCTCGAGCCGTTGAGAAACGGGTCGAGCGAAACGATGCCGCCGGCAGCCTGGTTCCCATACAAGTACGCGTTGCTTGCATCGCGCACGGTGCCGTTCTGTTGATAGTACGCGGGTATCGCCTGGTAGGGTGACGCGCCGGAGACGATGTCGTAGTTCGGAGCGCCGTTATCGATGAGCAGCGAGCCGGTTGCCGAGAGGCCGCGATCGCTGAGGCTCGAGCCGGGGTACGCCGGGCTCGTCTGCGCCAGGAGCGTGAATGGGCGCAGCGCAATCGCCGACTCGACGTTCGCGTACGGCAGGTTTTGCAGATCCGCAGGGGATGGGGCATCGTCGACAAGGGCCGCGAAGCGGCGCACGATAGCCACGACAGGCTGCTCCGGTGTAACCGGGACTTGGGCGGCGAGGCAGTAGCGGCAGCGGATCGTCACCGCGACGATGCCGGATCCGTGGAGCGCGAAAGTGCCGGCCGCATCGGTGATGGCGGTCGTCGCTCCGGCCGCACTCTGCCCCCTGACGACGGCTCCGACGACCGGGACGCCTCGCTGATCGCGAACCGATCCCACGACCAAAGCCTCCTGACCATGCGCCGGCACCGCTGCGAGCATGGTTAGGAGCAAGGCAGCGCCGCCAAGCAAGCGATTCACGGATTCTTTAGACTTTCGGCTATGATGGAGGTAGTGTCAAGAATTCCACTCCTTCGTCTCCTCGCGGCCGCTCTTCTGGCTGCGGCCATTTTCTGCTTTGGTCGTTTCGGCATCGCCGGCGCGGCCTCGCTAGATGACATGCTGGCCGGCGCTTTGACGCCCTCAGCCGCGCCGGCGCTACTCGGTCCGATAACCTCGGCGGGCCGAGTGGGATGGGAGTGTAAGCCCGAACGCGCGGCCGGAGCCGCCGGTTGGCAGGAAGCCGAGTTACCCCTCGACCGGAGCACTCCGTGACCGATGCGGGTTGCCCTTCTCGCCGCCCTTCTGACCCAGCTGACGGCGACCTCGGGGATGGCGCAGACGTACTCGCCCCAGACGCCGGTACCGCGGACGACCTCCGCGCCCGCGCTGCGCGCGATCGCCGTCCGGCGCGAAATCGAAGAACGATTTACGATCGGGCTCGCGGCTGAAGGCCGCAGCGACTGGAAAGCCGCCGCCGGCGAATTCGAGCGAATCGTCGCGCTGCATCCACCCGAGCCGCTGGGCTCGACTGCACGTTACGATCTCGCAATTGCATATGCGAACCTGCAGCGCAATGAAGACGCCGCGCGCGAGTTGCGCACAGCGCTTTCGCTCGATCCCGGTTTTCTTGCCGCCATGGCCAATCTCGTTTCAATCGACATTGCGCTGCGCAATCTACCCGAAGCCCGAAGAGTTGCAGACCGCTACGTAGCGCTCACACCTGAATCCGCGCGCGCACTCTACTCGCGAGGCATCGTCGCGTTGCAAGCCGGAGACGCCGCGACGGCGCGGGATGATTTCGGCAAGCTGCTCCACGTTAATCCGTCGTACGCGGTCGCCCATTACGATCTCGCCCTTGCCGAGGAACGACTCGGTCGTTATGATGCGGCAGAACGCGAGCTCCGCAGCGCACTCGGCCTTGCACCAGGTTACGCGCGTGCGCGTTTTGCGCTCGGCGTGGTCCTCCTGCGAGAGGGAGAGCATGGCGCCGCCCGCAATGCCTTCGCTCAAGCCACGCTCGACGCTGCCGGCGACCCGGCGCTGCAGAACATCGCCGCGGCAATGCGCGACTCCATCAAGAGCCCAAAGTGATTTAGACTTTCTTCATCCCGTACCGCTACCTTACCCCTACCACTCTCGACGCTTGGAGGCTTCATGTCCAGAAAAACAATGGCACTTGCCGTCGCAATCGCCGCTGCGCTACTCGCAGCGTGCGGCGGTCGTTACGGAAGTAATACGGCTACCGGCTCCAGCTTCACCCTCCCCAATATGCCGGATTTTAAGATCACCGCCACGTATCCGAACAACGCGGGGACCGGCACGATCATGGAAGAGCTGCCCTCTGAAGGTTTAGGCACGGTCAGCGATCCCTTCTGGCACGCGACGCTGGGCGGATACACCCAGCAAACGTTCTCACAGGCACTCGGCTTTCCACCAGGCACAAAGCTCACGATCATGAACATGTCGAAGTCGATCAGCCATACGCTGAATGTCGTGAAGAAAATCAAAGGACCGCCGGCAGTTTTCCCGCAGAGCCCGAAGCTCTCGATGACCCCATCGGGCGGCAAGCTGCAGAAAGGCTATGCCAGCGGCGTCATCTCACCCGGCAAAACCGTCAGCGTGACGCTCGGGAAGACCGGAATCTATCTCATCGGCTGTTACTTCCATTACCACGAGGGAATGCAGGATGTGCTGGTCGTCCACAAGGGCGCCACACCCGGGCCGCAGGCAACGGCTCCGGCACACTGATGAAGTTCAACGGCGCAGCTTGGCTCTGCGTGCTCGTTGGAAGCGCCGTTGCGGCGTGCACCAACGGCGGCGGGCTGGGCAGCATCGGCGGCGGTGGTGGCGGCGGGGGCGGTTCGCCCTCGCCCCTGCCCACGTCCTCGGCGATTGGCGTCGGCATACCGACGGGCAAGATCGGCGTGGCGAACGATCCCAGCTGGGGAACCGTCAGCGGTTACACGCAGGAGCAAACCTCGCAAGTCTTGGCCTTCCCGCCCGGCGTGAAGATCACGGTAACGAACCTCTCGACGACGACGCCACACACACTGAACGTCCTTTCCACAACCAACGGGCCGCCGCCGAAGTGGCCGGCATCGCCCAGCCTATCGTTTTATCCTAGCGGTCACGGCGTGCTCGGCACCGGTTACGCGAGCGGCACGCTCAACGCCGGCCAGTCGGTCACGGTAAAACTCTCCAACCCCGGCACCTATCTTATCGGCTGCGCGTTCCATTACGTCGAGTTCAACATGCGCGACGTCATCGAAGTCGTAGCCGGCGCGACGCCCGGCCCCACCGCGTCGCCGGGCCCCGGCGGGTACGATATCAAGCGCGGGCCCGTCGCCAAGAAGCGCGCCATCGAAGCCCAGCCACGTCTGGTGGATCAGCGGGGACACACGTTCACGCTCGCGTCGCTTCATGGCGAACCGCTGGCCGTCACGTTCATTTCGGCCCATTGCACGGATGCATGTCCGTTGATCAACGCGCAGTTTTCCGACGCCGCCCGTCGCATCGCGCAAGCGCATATGAAGGCAAAGCTGGTCACGATCACGCTCGATCCCGAGCACGATTCTCTCGCCACGATGCGACAGCTCGCCAAACGCTTCGACGCGGATCCGCACTACTGGCTGGTGGCGGGAGGCTCGAGGCCAAACGTTGAGGCGCTCATGCGCACGTTCGGCGTTCTCTCGGTCGAGGGGAAGCGAGGCTATCGCGACGAGCACACGACCTACGTCTACATCTTGAACGGCGCGGGATCGCTCGCGCAAACGATGCTCGCCTCGAGCGCACTCAGCGACGCGGTCGTCGACGCGCTGCGCGGCGAACCGGTGGCTGCACGATGATGCGCCGCATCGCCGTCTCGTGCGCGCTGCTTCTCGCCGCATGTACCGCCGGCGGAATTCCCTCGTCGTCGGGGGGCAGCGGCGGCGTGACGATCAACGTAAGCCTGACGCAATATGGACCGGTGCCGACGCCCTACGGCGGCACCAGCCGCGGCTACTCGCCCGCGATCACGACCGTCTCGGTCGGCTCGCAGCTGCACTTTGTCAACGTCGACAGCTTCGCCCACACGGCGACCGTGCTGTTGGGCGACTCAACCTTTCCTAGCGGCTCGCCGTTCGGCGACAGCGCGCTGCAGCAAAAGGGGACGACACTTTCAAGCAACTGGACGAGCGGAGCAATGCAAGCGAATGGATCGTCGCAGACGATTACCGTCGATCGTGCGGGAACCTACCTTTTCGGCTGCTTCTTCCACTACGGGGGCGGCATGCGAGCTGCGATCGTTGCGCAGTAAGCTACTGATTGCCGCGTTTGCGGCAGCCTTCTTCACCTGGACCTGCGCTCCGGCTCGTGCGATTCCGATCTTCGCGCAGCGGTATCATTTCAAGTGCGGGCAGTGCCACAGCGTGCTTCCGGAACTCAATGCGTTCGGAAACTACTTTCGCTCGCATGGCTATCGTTTGCCGCTTCCCGAACACGGAACGACGATTTTCGCGATCCGCTATCAGATGGAGTACGATAAGGAGCCGGCGCCGGACTCGCCGCGCTTTACCCCGGGCGGCATTCTGCTCGGGAGCGGCAACCTCGGTGCGATCACCGCGTATCTGCATTACAATTTCGGCGCGGCCGGCGGGCCGGCGGCAACGTACTTGATGTTTGCCGCGACCTACAACGCGCACACCCAGACGCTCTACCGCGGCGGGCTCTTCGAGTTGCCGCTAGCGCAGTCGCCGGGCCAGCGACTCGACGATTTGCAAGGATACGGCTACTACACCGCGCACGTGGGATTGAACAATTTGCCGCTCTCCTCGCCGCGCTGGGGCGTGATGGCCGAGAAGACGATCGGCAACCTGCGGATCGACGGCGTCGTCGCCTGGAGCTTCTATGCCGGCTCGGCATACGGCGGTAAGCCCGTCCCCACCGGCGAGACGACCTGGATGAAAACGCCCGAGACGAGTCTTTGGCTGCGCCAGACGCTCCTGCAAACGCCGAAGAGCGAGTTCGACGTCGGCGCGACCGCCCTCGGTGGAACGCTAGGAGTCCTGGAGACCGGGCGGTTTCCGTTCGCCGATCTCTACACCCGCTACGGCCTGTTGGCACACGCGGGTTACGGCGATCTGGACTTCCAGGCCGAACAGTGGTACGGCCAAGATCACGATGCCGACGGCTTCTTGACCAATCAAAACTCCTCGGGCGGTTACGTGCGGTTAAAGTACTACCCGATCCCGCATGCCTATCTCGGCGTCCGCTACGATGCTTATGCGAATCCGTTCATCAACCGCGACTTCGTGTACTACGGAGCCGTTCAGATCGCGCCGTTCCGCATCCTCGCTCAAGAGGTGCAGCAGCCGGCCCAGCACCCGTTCTTCAGCGCCGCCTTGACAGTAGCTTTCCCCGGACCGTTGAAGAACTAAGGAGTAATCCATGCGTGTCCTAGTCGTTGAAGATAACGTGCCGGTCGCGGAGTCGATACGAACGATGCTTGAAGTTCGGCAGTTTGCCGCGAACGTCGTGACCGACGGCGAGGCCGGACTCGATCACCTTTTGCGGCGCTGCTACGATGCGGCGGTCGTTGACGTCGGCTTGCCCGGACTCGACGGTTTTACCCTCGCCCGCCAAGCTCGCGCCGAGGGCGTGCAGACGCCGATTTTGATGCTCACCGCGCGCGACGCCGTCGAGGATCGCGTCGCAGGGCTGGACTGCGGCGCCGACGACTATCTCGTCAAGCCGTTCGTCGAAGAAGAGCTTATCGCGCGCATCACGGCGATTCTGCGTCGCGGCGACCGGCCGATGGTCGGCGTCGTCCAAGTCGGAGCGCTGCGAATCGATCTCGCCGGACGCAACGTAACCTACAATGGCGAGACGGTCGCTTTGGGTGCAACCGAGTTCCGGTTGTTGGAGTTTCTCGCCCGCAACGCCGGCATCGCGCTATCGCGAACGCAAATCGTCGAGCGCATCTGGGATTACGATTTCGAAGGTTCCAGCAACATCGTCGACGTCTATGTGAGCCAGATTCGCAGAAAGCTCAAGCGGCTGGGCGCGAGCGGCGTGATCGAAACCGTATGGGGCATCGGATATCGCTTAAAAGCTCTCTGATGCGTCAGAGTCTCTCCCCCAGTTGATCGTTCGCGCGGCCGGGCTCTATCTTTTCATCTTCATCTGCGTGCTGCTCGCGCTCAACGTGGGCGCGTATGCATTCATGTGGCGCGAGTACGCTTCGATAGTCGCTCCGGCACTCGGCACCCCGTACGGATCGCAAGCGCTGGCCAGCGCGATGCGCCCAGTCGTCGTGACACTCGCCGCCATCGACGCGCCGCTGGTCATCATCGTGGCAGTTGCTTCGTACGCGCTGGCGCGCGCGACGATCGCACCGCTCCAAGCCGCTTACGATCGAGAGCGCCTCTTTGCCGCGGATGCGGCGCACGAGTTGCGCTCGCCGCTAGCCGCAATCGCGGCCATCGCGCAGGCGGCCCGTCGTGGAGCTTCGTCCGAAAGCGCAAGCGCATTTGAGGCGATCACGCGCAGCGCGCTCGAAGCCTCGGGGGTCGTTACCGATCTTTTGACGCTCGCGCGCAATCCCGGGCGCCGCGCGCTCCATTGCGAGCCGGTCGATCTCGCGACGATCGTCGCACGCTCGTCGCGGGACACCGAACCGTTGGCGACGGCTCGCGGCATTCGCCTCGAAGCGACGACGGCGAGTGCGATCGTGGATGGCGACGAACGGCGTCTGCGCGAGCTCGCGCGCAACCTTCTCGACAACGCCATCCGCCACGCCCACGGCTGCGTCTCGATCGCTTCGCAACGCAACGGGCGGCAGTGCGAAATCGTCGTCGATGACGACGGCAACGGCATTCCTCCCGAGGACCGAGAGCGCATTTTCGAACGCTTCTACCGTCGCAGCGACGACGCGTCCGGCACCGGTTTGGGCCTTGCGATCGTACGCTGGATCGCAGCGGCACACGATGGCGGGATAACCGTCGGCGAAGCGCCCTCCGGCGGTGCGCGTTTCGTAGCAGCGATTCCGGCGCGGCGGGAGTGAAACCCAGGGGTCGCTACCCCGGCGCGTAAGACAGGACGCCATGCCGTTCGCGTCGCTCGGAGAGTTCGTCGATGCCTTGCGCCACCGCGGCGAGCTTCACGTCGTCGAGGCAAGCGTCGATCCCCGCTTGGAGATCAGCGAGATCACCGATCGCGTGGTGAAGGCCGGCGGCCCCGCCCTGCTCTTCGCGAAGGTGATTGGTTCGGAGTTCCCGGTGCTGACCAATCAGTTCGGTACGCATCGGCGGATGGCGACCGCGCTCGACGCGACGAATCTCGACGAGGTCGGTGCGCGCATCCGCAAACTCATCGAAATCGCGCCGCCCGGCGGCTCGCTGGTCGGAAAGCTTCGCGGCGTGCTGCAGCTGGCGCCGTTTGCGAACGCGATCCCGAAAATCGTACGCGCGGGAAGCGTTCAAGAGGTCGTCATGGCGCCGCCGGATCTCACGCAGCTGCCGGTGCTCACGACCTGGCCGCGCGACGCCGGCCCATTTATCACGCTGCCGTTGGTGATCACCAAAGACCCGCGCACGCAACGGTTCAATGTCGGCATGTACCGGATGCAGGTCTTCAATGCAACCGAGACGGCGATGCATTGGCAACGCCACAAGATCGGACGCGCGCACGCCGATGCGTGGGGCGCAAAGATTCCGGTCGCCGTCGCCATCGGAACGGAGCCGGTGCTAACGTACGCAGCGACGGCACCGTTACCGCCGTTGCTCGACGAATTCGCCTTTGCCGGACTCCTGCGCGGCAAGCCCGTCGAGGTCGTGCGGGCGCGTACGGTAGATCTCCTCGTCCCGGCGGAGGCGGAGTTCGTGCTGGAAGGCTACGTCGACAACGAGGACCTTCGCGTCGAAGGACCATTCGGCGATCACACCGGCGTCTATACACCGGCCGATCGTTATCCCACGTTTCATTGCACGCACGTAACGCACCGGCGCAACCCGCTCTACACAGCAACGCTCGTCGGCAAGCCCCCGATGGAGGATGCATGGCTCGGGAAGGCCACCGAGCGCATCTTCCTGCCGTTGCTCCAAGCGATGCTGCCCGAAGTGGTCGACATGAACCTGCCCGTCGAGGGTGGATTCCACAATCTCGCGATCGTTTCGATTCGAAAATCCTATCCCGGGCAAGCGAAGAAAGTCATGAACGCGCTCTGGGGTCTCGGCCACATGATGATGCTGACGCGAGTCTTGGTCATCGTCGATGCGGATGTGGACGTCCAGCAGCCGCGCGAGGTCGCGTGGTTCGTGCTCAACAATTTGGCGCCCGAGCGCGACGTCGTCATGATGCCTGGCCCCGTCGATGATTTGGATCACGGCTCGTATAGCGTCGCTTACGGAACGAAGATCGGAATCGACGCGACGCGCAAGGATGCATCGGAGGGCTATACGCGAGGCTGGCCGCCCGAGACCGTAATGACCGAGGCGATGCGTCATCGCGTCACGGAGCGTTGGCGGACGTACGGTCTCGAGCGACTCGAGCGCGCGTTGCAGCCGGACGCGTGGTCGGGCCAGGGCCTCGATGCGTACGCGCGACTGCTGCGCAGCACCGCGGAACGGCAACGATGAGATTTGTCGCGCTCTTTTTGCGCGAGATTCGGATCGAGCACACGCTTTTTGCGCTGCCCTTTGCCTACGTCGGGGCAATCCTCGCGGCGCGAGGTCTCCCGTCACCGGTCGCGCTGCTCTGGATCACTCTCGCCGTGCTCGGCGCTCGCACGGCAGCAATGGCGGCGAACCGGTTTCTCGACCGTGAGATCGACGCTCGCAATCCACGCACGGCGCGGCGCGCATTGGCAAGCGGAGCCCTTTCGCCGGCCGTAATGCTTTGGGCAAGCGCCGCCGGCCTTACGCTGCTCCTTGTGTCCGCATGGATGCTCAATCCGCTCTGCGTCAAGTTGATGCCGGTCGCGGCGCTGCTCTTGCTGACCTATCCACTCTGCAAGCGTTTCACTTGGGCGACGCACTTCGTTCTCGGCGCGGTTGATGGTCTCGCACCGCTCGGCGCCTACATCGGCGTCGCGGGTAAGGTCACGCTGCCCGCGCTCTTACTCTTCGCGGCGGTGACCATATGGGTCGCCGGCTTCGACATCATTTACGCGCTCATGGATCTCCGCGTCGACCAGGTGCAGGGCATTCGTTCGCTGCCGGCGCGCTTCGGTGAAGCGAGCGGCCGTGTCTTGCCGGTCTTGCTGCACGGCGTGATGCTGGTGCTTTTAGCAGCCGCCGGGATGCTTGCCGGAGCCGGCCGCACCTATTTTCTCGGCGTGCTCTCAGTCGCCGCGCTCATTCTGTACGAAGAGTACCTCTTCCGCAGCGGTGCCAATCTATTCGTAATCAATGAACGCGTCTTCGTCTCCAACATGACGTTCTCGGTCTTCTTCTTGCTGACGACCCTCGGCGGGTTCGTATGAAGCGCCGCGGCTTCATCGCGACCGCGAGTGCGGCGGTCGCTGCCGGTGCCGCCGCGACGCGGGCGCGCGCGCAGGTCATTCCGGAGCAACCAATCCAGCCGCAGCAGCAATTTTTGCAGCAGCTGACGATCGCCGTCAGCGTCACGCTCTCGGGAACTCTTCAGAAGTATGGCCAAGAGGTCGTGAAGGGCGCGCAGGCGGCCGTCGACGAGCAGAACCGCTTCTTCGCCCCGGTCTCACACGTCTGGGGAATGCGCGCGCTCGACGATCGCAACGATCCGGGAATGGCGGCATCCAACGCGAACGTCGCTGCAGCTGACTCCACCGTTATCGGCATGATCGGAAACTTGACCGCTCCGATGACGCTCGCCGCGCTCTCGCGCTATGCCAACGAAGGTTTCGCCGTCATTTGTCCGACCGTCACGGCCGACGCCGTCACCAAGCGCGGATATTACAATATCTACCGGCTGCCCGCAAAGGATAGCGCCTCGGGCCGCCTCTTCGCGAACTCGGCGCTCGATGGCAAGCGCGGCGTCTCGACGCTCGCCGTGGCCTTCGACGGCGATTACGGGTACGATGTCGCCAACGGTTTCGTCACCGCGGCGAGGATCAACCGGCATCCCTCCGATCTTCTGCTCTTTCCGCTCAACAAAACCGACCCCGCGCAGGCGGCGCGGACGGTACTCGATCGTTCCCCGGGTTACGTTTTTCTCGCCGGGAAAACCCCCGAGCTCGGCCCGATCGCCGAAGCGTTACGGGTCGCAGGATACACCGGCGATTTCGGCGCCGCGGACGGCTTCTATAACTCCGAGACGATCGCTACCTATGCAAAGACGCTCGAGGGCGCCTACGTCGCCTCGCCGATGCCGCCCATCGAACGAGTCCCAAGCGCCGTACAGCTGATTACCGACTTCGAGCGCGAGGTCACTCAGATTACGACCCAGTCGGCCTTCGGTTACGCCGCCGCGCAGCTAATGATCTCAGCCGCGCAGCGAGCGAACGCGAGCACGCGCTCGACCCTACTGCGATCGATGCAATCCGGTGGCACGTTTACGACGCTCGTCGGACAGTTTGCCTTCAACATCAGCGGCGACCCGCTGATCCCGAACATCTACCTGTATACCGTTGGGACCGACGGCCTCAAATATGCACGCCCCGCGATACGAACCGGTTTTGTGCTGTAGGAAAGGATTGATTTGGATGCAGGTCTAGGAGCCGAGGGCCGAAGTTTACTATTGTAATCGAGGGCCGAGGCGACGACGAGATGCGCCAAATCAAGCCTTTCCTAACGTACGAATTCGTCTTGGGGGATTACGCGCAGCCTATGCGGCGGTTGCACCTTCTCCTTCGGGCGATCGTCGTTCTCCTCGAGCGCGAGCACGAAACGCAGCCGCCAGGCACCTAGCGTTAAGCTGAAGTTGGTTCCGAAGAATTCCACGATCAAGCCTCCACGCGCTGCCATTTCAGAATGGCAATCGCCCCATAGACGACAAACATGAGCACCTCGATCGAGAGGCGCATAGCGAAGTGAGCACCGGAGTAGTCGATAGTGCCGTTATCGTTCGGCGACGCAAAGGAAACGTAGCTTAGCGGATTCAGGCGCGAGAGCACCCACGCGACGTCGTGGACGAAGAGCGCGACGACGTTCCCCGGAGGGATCAGCGTGAGCGCGCCGATAAGAATCGTGACCGGCCATGCAAAGCCGAGGACTGCGCCGTACGAGCGGTTGAGCCAAGTGGTCGCAGCGCAGAGCAGCGCATACCATGCCAGCGGCATGGTGATACCCATTGCGATGGCCCGTGCGTTGACGCCGCTAAAATCGAGACGTGCCGACTCAAAGAGCAGTTGAACGAGGTAAAACGCCGCGATCGTCATCACCGACGCCGCAAGGATACCGACGGCATCGGCCCCGATGACTTCGAGCGCGTAGCGAACGCGCGAACAAGGCCGAGTGAGCGCGACTTCCAGATGACCGTCGATCTCGCGCGCTAACGGCGCAGCCAAGATCGTCGCGACGATCAGCGCGACGACATCGGCCAGTGCCATGTAGTAAAGCATCGGAACTGAGCCGTTGGTGTCGATGACGGTCGTCGTTAGCGATCCGTGACGCGACTCGTGCACGCGGATGCTGCCGATGCCGATGTTGTGCGCCTGCTGCTCCTTGTGAGCGCGACTCGTCGGCTCGGTGATCACGATGTGCTTTCCGCTATACCCGTGGTCGTCAATCACGACGGTGCTCGGCTCGGAGGGATCGAGGATCGTCGTGCGTTTCGTGCCGTCGGGAAGGACCGTGTGCGTGACCTTGGTACCCGGATCCAACGTCATGTGGGTGATCCACGCATCGGGCGACATGTATCGTGAAACCGAGATTCGCAGGATCACTGCGAGCACCACGAAGATCGCGAGGATGATTGCGGTGGTTCGCAGCAGGTTGCGAACGCGCAGCCATTCGACGTAGTTCATGACGAGCTTTCCCTTACGACGATGTCGGTCGTAGCGTTGGCGGGCGAAACCGCATAGAGGAAGATGTCTTCAAGGTTCAGATCGAGCACGCGAACGGTCATCGCGCCCGCACTCGACAGGCGCGACGCGATGTCGCCGGCGCCGCCGGTTACGAGCAGCCGTACGATTCGCTCGGTGCGATCGCTACGGGCGACGCGCGGATCGTTCGTAATCCCGTCGAGCGTGAAGGTGACGTCGGGGAAGATGCCTTCGACGATCTTCCGATCGGCCTTCAGATCGTCGACAAGCCCTTGAAGCACGAGCCGTCCGCGATCCATGACCGCGATGTTCTCGGCGGCGCGTTCGACTTGGCCGATCTGATGCGACGAGAAGACGATCGAGTTGCCTTTGGCAGCTTCGTTGATCATAAGACTCAGCACGTGGCGCTGGTTGACGGGATCGAGGCCGCCGGTCGGTTCGTCGAGGACGAGGATCTCGGCATCGCGGGCGAAGGCCATCGCGACCATCACCGCGGTGCGCATGCCCTTGGAGAGCGCGCGTCCGCGTTTTTGCCGCTCGACGTTGAAGGTTTCGAGCAACTCGAAGGCGCGCGCCGGTGAAAACTTCGCAAATGCCCGGCGGTTCATCTCGACGTGCTCCTCGACGGTCATCCAATCGTAGAGGACGCTCCGCTCGGGGACATACGCGATTTGCTCGAAGGTCGCGGGCACGAGCGGCTTTCCGTCGTAGAGGATGCGGCCGCTCGTCGGACGCGCCAGGCCGAGCATGCATTTGAACGTTGTGGTCTTTCCGGCGCCGTTAGGCCCGAGTAAGCCAAAAACGGTGGCGCTGGGAATTTCGAGCGTGAAATCGTCGACTGCAGCGCTCTTTCCGTAATATTTACGTAAGTTCGTTATTGTGATACTCATGCTCACTCACTTTTTAAAGTCGCCAAACCAGCGTGCCAACGCTGCTTCAAAGAGCTCGCGGATCTCGGTCTGCGTGAGCCCGACCGCCTTCGCTTCACGAAGCGCGAGGTCGAGCGCGTCGCGCCCGAGCTCGACCGCGACTCGCGGGGACTCCGTCAAGCCGTTGGCGCGCACGAACGATCCACGCCCCGGAGCGGTTTCGATCACCTGATCGCGTTCGAGGTCGCGGTACGCGCGGGCAACGGTGTTGGGATTCACGGTAAGATCGATTGCGAGCTGCTTCACCGTGGGGAGCTGCTCCCCAACCTGCAAGACACCGAGGGCGATCGATCGTTTGATCTGCTCGATGATTTGCAGGTAGATCGGCACGCCGCTGCGTGGATCGACGGTCAGTACGGCCGGCATGTGGGCGACCCGGGCTATCCGAGCGTCTCGGTCCTAAACCTTGGGTCCCCAGCCATGGAAGAGACCTCCAGAGCGGCGGTCGGGCAGGCGGATGGACGTACGGGATTCGCGGATCGCTTCAGAGTCGGAGAACGTGGTGTGAATCATGGTGGCCTTTCCTTTTCAGAGTACTAGTACCATCAAGCTGTCGTACTAGTACACTAGTACAATAGCTCATTGGTACAGCCTCGTCAAGGCCTCTAGGCGGGTTTTTGCAGCCGGGCCACGCTGGACCGGCGTAAACCCGCGAAACGCGGGTCGTTCGCGAGCTCGGTTTCCGAATATTCAGTGCCGCTTTGCCACCGGCGCAGCCATGCCAGTGCGGCGCCGCGCTCGCCCACCGCCTCGTACGCGGCCGCCAAGTCCTGCGGAGCGACGTCGTCGGCGTGCGCCCGTGCGATCGTCAGCTCGGCACGGGCCCGCGCCATCTCGTTATTTCGCGCGTACAGCTCTGCCAGCAGAGCCGCCGCTTGGGAACGGCAAGCGGCGCAGGACTGCCCGAGCAGCCGGAATGCATGCGCCGCATGCGATTCGTCGCCGAGCGCCTCATACGAAAGGCCCAGCGTTTCGTAGGCATCGTAGCGTTTGGGAGAGAGGTCGAGCGTCTCGCGCGAGTAGGAGATTGCGTCGCGATAGCGTCGCTCGAGATAGGCGGTCGTACCCAACCAGGCGACCGCAGCAACCGAGAGTGGATCGAGCTCGGCCGCTTCGCTCAGCTCCGTATAGGCCTCGTCGACATGGCCCTGTTGCAAGAGAGCGGTGCCGTACCATTGATGGGCGGATCCGCTGGCGGGGTTCAGCGCAATCGCTCGCCGGAGGTCTTTGAGGGCGCCGGTCGCGGGAATCGAGCCCTTCATTTCCACCGACGGGAGAAAGCCGAGCACCGCATAGGCCTCGCTGTTGTTGGGATCGAGCTCCAGCGCGCGCTGCGCGTAGGTCCGCGCCTTAGCAATGTAGGTCTTTACCGGCAACGGCCCATACTTGTAATCGGCCTCGATCGCGTTGGCCGAAGCGAGACCCGCATAGCCGCGCGCGTCACCCGGGTCGTTGGCGACGATGCGCGAGTAGTACTGGATGCTCTTCGCGATGCCGTCGGGCGTTCGCAGGTTCCAGTAGTAGCGCCCGATCGCGTAGAGCCGGGTGTTGCCGGCGGCACGATACGAGGTTCCCGGCGTTGATGGGACGGCGGATAGGGTCGAGCCCCCGAGGAGCGCCAGTGCCAAGGCCGCGGCGAGTGCCGGCGCGTTGCGTTGCAGCCAGGGGCGGGGCGGCCCGGCCGGTACGGGCTCCGGACGGGCGGCGGAGTCCCGGCGCGTGACGGGCGGCTTAAAGCGATACCCTCTTCTCGGAATCGTCTCGATGGCTTCGACGTTCCAGCGCGAGCGCAGCGTCTTGCGGAGCACGTAGACGTTCTGGGCTAGATTCGCTTCGTCAACATAGCCTTCGGGCCAGATGCGAGCCAGCAGCTCGGCCTTGGGAATGACTTCGCCGGGATGCTCGGTCAGCGCCAAAAGCGTTTCGACGACCTTTGGACCGAGTGGAAGCGCTGCATCACCATCAAGTAGGAGCAGGCGCTCGTCGTCTAGCTGAAAGGGACCGAATTCGTACAGACTCATTCCTGACGTTCCTCGCGATCGATGTCCTCTGGATTTATATACGCGTCACGGCGACGAATGTTTTCGTTCTGGCAAACTCTCAGGGGACGAAGACGCGTAAGGCTTGGGGAGCGATCTCGAAGCGCGCCGGGGTCGTGCCGGCGGGCTCCGCGTCGGCGGTGATCCGGTGCGGCCGACGGGATGTCACGGCGAACGATTTCGCGCGGTAGGTCCGCAGGCCGCGGGCCGGCTTGCGTTTCCTCGCGAGCATGGCCCCGGCAACGGAGAAGAGCTGAGGCAGGCTCTCGATCTCGATCGAGTAGAGGTCCAGCCAGCCGTCGTCGATCGAGGCGTCGTCGACCGTCAGGACGCCGGCGAAGTGCTGGCTATTCGCGACGGTAAGCTGAATCGTCTTGAACCGTCGCCGTTCGCCGTCGAAGGCGATCTCGACGTGGAACGGACGCACAAAGCCGACGACTTGAAGTGCACTTGCCACCAGCGCGAGCACGCCAAAGCGCTGCTTATCGGCGGGCCGCTGCAATCGCGCGATCCGGCTGGATACGCCGATGCTCGCTTCAGTTACGTAATAGGCCCCGTTGACGTGCGCGACGTCGATCGTGCGCGTATGGCCGGCGGCGATTGTTGCGCACGCTGCTTCAAGCTCGAGCGGAATCGCCAGCGTGCGCGCAAGATCGTTGAAGGTTCCAGCCGGCACGAGACCGATCGGTACGTCGAGGGCGAGCGCACGCGGAATCTGCCGCGCGATCGAACCATCGCCGCCGACGACGATGATGGCGTCGAATTCGCGCGCCGCGGGCTCTTCGACGAGCTCGACGTTCAAACGCCGCAATTCGTTTCGCGCGGCGTTGCCGAGCTGGTCTCCCCGCCGTGCCTGCGGATTGACGACCAGCAAGGCCCGCACGTTTACCGATCGCGTCCGATCAGCAGCCGAAGATATTGAAATGCGGACCAGAGCGCGACGACGGCAAGAGCCAGCGTACCGCCGACCATCACGGCGTAGCCGAGATCGATCCCCGCCTGCGTCATGCCGTCCACATACCCGACGGCCTTCTCCGACGTGCTCAAGTTCTCGTAGACGCCGTGAAAGACGTACCAGACGATCGCCGCGGCAGCGCCGGAGATGAGCGCGACCGCCAGCCGGCGGTTGCGCTCCTGAGCACGATTCACCGGTAGCAGCTTCGCCGCCGTCGGGCGAAGAAACTCCGCGGATGCCTTCACACCGCCGGCCTTTGCCGCACAATCCGATGCCGGAGTCGCGCTACGAGGTGCTCGCGCTCTTCACGGGTGCGATGGTCGGGGCGTCGCTCTCGATCATGTCGACCGGAGCGCTGATGACGTTCTACGCGTCGGCGCTTCACCTGCAACCGGCGCAGCTCGGCCTCATTCTCTCGATCCAGTTGATCGGATCGGCGGCAATGACTTCGCTCGCCGGACTCCTTACCGATCGGTTCGGCGACAAAACCGTCGTCTTCTGGAGCGGCATCCTGATGGGGCTCGCCTTGATCACCGCCTCACTGATCGCCAACTTTGCGTGGCTGATCTTCTGGCTGGCAATGTACGGCGTTGGCTACGCGGCCGTCACACCCGCCGGCAGCCATGCGATCATCTTTTTCTTTCAAAAGGCCAATCGCGGGTTTGCGATGGGAATCCGGCAGAGTGGAGTTCCGGTCGCCGGCGTGCTCGGTTCGCTGCTGCTGCCGGTGATCGCGCTGCATTTCAACTATCGCGGGGCGCTCGCCACCGCGGGACTCCTGACGTTAATCGCGTGCACGCTCGCCTCCGCGCTTTATCGCGAACCACGCGAGCTACAAGGCGAGCGCATTTCGCTGCGCGCGATGCTGGAAGAGATGGTTGGGATCGCACGCGAGTCGCGGCTGATTCTGTTGACGCTCACCTCGATGATCTTGATTTGCGGACAGTTGGCGTTGATGGGCTTTCTGACGCTGACGCTGGTCCATCAAGCGGGGTACGCGCTGCCGCTTGCGCTAGGACTCTTCACGCTTTCACAAGTTGCCGCGATCGGCGGGAGGCTTAGCTGGGGATGGCTGAGCGACCACCTCTTTGGAGGAAGCCGAACCTCGCCGCTCGCCGTGATCTGCGTGCTCGTTGCGCTCGCAGCGCTTGGCGTTTCAGCGCTGACGGCTGCCACGCCGCTCTGGATCGCCGCTGCGCTGGCAGTCGCGCTCGGCTTTACGGCGGAAGGTTGGCTCGGTGTGAGCGTGATCGGATTCGCCGAGATCGGTGGCGAGGAACATGCGGGCAGCGCGTTGGGGGTGGGGTTGACGTGGACGCTCTTCGCGGCGTTCGTAACGCCCACGCTCTTCGGTGCGATCGGCGAGATATATGGCTTCGACGTCGCCTGGCGTGCAATCGCGCTTCTCGAAGTGCTGGGCGTCCTGCCGGCGCTGCTTGCCGGCTCGGCGCTCCTACGCCTCTTCCGCCGAGAAAGCACGCTCTAACTGCCCAGAAAGGGACTCGAACCCCCACGGTGTTGCATTCCCCAGCCGCCCCTTCGACTCGCTTCGCTCGCTCAGGACAGGCTCGCGGCTGGGGGCCCCATTTCTTTGAAGACCGCTGCGCGCGCTGCGCGCTCCGCTGTGGTGGCAACACCGTGTTGCCTTTGGTGCCCAGAAAGGGACTCGAACCCCCACGGTGTTGCCACCACTGGTACCTGAAACCAGCGCGTCTACCAATTCCGCCATCTGGGCGCGGAGCAAGCACGATTCGTGGCGCTAAGAACCGCCCCTCTCGCACGAAACCCGCGATGACCGGGCGCGGTTTGGAGGAGCCTAGATGAGTCTTCCTCTCCTTTCCGTAGAAAATCCAACGCAGCTCGATCCCTACTCCCAGGCCGTTACCACGGCTGCCGAGCGCGTGAGCCCCGCGGTGGTCGCCATCGAAGCGCTCAACGGCCGGCGCGGCGGCAACGGCAGCGGCTTCGTCTTCACGCCCGACGGTTTTGTGATCACGAACAGTCACGTGGTGCACGAGGCGCAACGCATCAGCATCGCGCTGCTTGATGGTCGCGAGCTGCCGGCTGTGCTGGTGGGCGACGATCCGCATTCCGATCTCGCAGTTCTACGCGTCGACGCGCCCGAGCTTGCTTACGCTTCGCTCGGCGACTCGGCGGCTCTGCGTCCCGGGCAATTAGTCGTCGCCGTCGGCAATCCGTACGGCCTTGCCTATACCGTGACGGCCGGCGTCGTCAGTGCGCTCGGCCGCTCGCTACGCTCGCAATCGGGCCGGCTGATGGACAACATCATTCAAACGGATGCGGCGCTCAATCCCGGCAATTCGGGCGGCCCGCTCGTCACCGCGTCGGGCGACGTGGTCGGCGTGAACACTGCCGTGCTCCCAGGTCAGGGACTCTGTTTTGCGATTGCGATCAACACGGCAAAGCACATTGCCGGGCTCTTGCTTCGCGACGGACGCGTGCGCCGCGGCTATCTCGGCATCGCCGCGCAAGATATCATTCTTCCGCCCGCCGCCGCCCGCCGGCTCGGTCTCGGCGACCGCCGCGCGGTCGCCGTAAACTCGGTCGAACCCGGCAGCCCGGCCGATACCGCGCAGTTGCGTGAAGGCGACGTGCTGCTGACCTTCGAGGGCGAGCGTTTGAGCAGCGTCGATGAGCTTCACAAGATGTTGACGAGCATCGATCTCTCACGCTCCTACAAGGTGGACTTCCTGCGAAAAGGCGAGCGCTTCTCGCGTATCGTTCTGCCGGTCGAGTCGCCCCGGTAGGCCGCCCCTCGGACGTCGAATGACCGCGAGCGCATGATTCGCAAGCTCCTGCCGATTCTCGGCATTACCTTCATCGACATCGTCGGTTTCAGCATGCTGATTCCGATGCTGCCGTATTTCGTGACGCACTTCGGCGCGTCGCCGGTCGTGGTCGGCCTCTTGATGTCGACCTTCTCGCTCTGCCAACTCGCGGCGGCACCGCTTTGGGGTTACGTCTCCGACCGCATCGGCCGCAAGATGGTGCTGATCGTCAGCCAGATTGGTGCGACCCTCGGTTGGGCGATGCTGGGCCTCGCGCCGAACGTCGCCGCGGCGCTGGCGGTTGCGCCGATTGCGGTCGTTTTCGCGGCGCGCATCGTCGAGGGAATCTCGGGCGGCAACATCAGCATCACACAGGCGTACGTCGCCGATCTCGTTGTGCCGAAAGACCGCGCGCGAGCCTTTGGCTTGATCGGAGCGATGTTCGCCGCGGGCATGGTCTTCGGGCCGGCCGGCGGGGGCATTCTCTACGCGCACTTCGGATTCGCGACGCCCTTCCTCGTCGCCGCCGGGCTGCAGCTCGTGACATTGCTTTTGACGATCACGATGCTGCCGGAATCGCGCGCGCGAACGAAAGAGGAGGAACGTCTTAACCTCAAGGCGGTCTTACAGAGCTTCTCCCACCCGCACCTCGGCCGGCTCCTCTGGCAGAAGCTTGCGATCTCGCTCGCGCTCTACGGATGGTTCGCGGTCTTCGCGCTCTTCTTGCAGCGCCAGCTCGCCTTCAATCTTTCGGAGACCGACTATCTCTTTTCGATCTTCGCCGTCATCAACGTCGCGATGAACGCGGTCGTCGTTGGGCGCGTCTCGGCACGTCTGGGCGATCGCACGATGTCAAACGTGGGGTTGGCCTGTCTCGTCGCAGGCTTCGCGCTCGTTCCGTTCATCGGCCATTCGCTTGCGCTTTTGGGAACGACGATGCTGCTCTTCGGCTTCGGCATGGCGCTGACGAACACCGGGATCACGGCCCTGATCAGCAATACCGCCTCCGACCGCGACCAAGGAACAGTGCTCGGAACCAGCTCTGCGCTCGACTCGCTCTCGGGGATTCTCGCGCCACCCGTCTCAACTCGACTCCTCGGTACTTACGGTCCGCGGTTCGCGGGCATCGAATCGCTGGGATTCGCCGCGATTGCGCTCGCGATGGGCCTGCGCAGCGCGCGCATCGAATCCGGCGCGCCTCGCACCGACGAAAGCGTGTTGACGCTCGAAGCCGAAACGGCAAAAATCGCCGACGGTTAGCGACGGCAGTCGCTCGCGTAGCATTTCGAAGGATTCCCAAAGCAGCGCTAGGCATACACACGCTGCGGCGGTCGTTCGCGTTTTTGACTCTTTCGTAAGTACCGGCATGGGTATGCTACGTCGAGAGCGCTCGTCGCGGCACCTCCGTGTGCCGCTCCTGCTCTTGCACTTTTTCGGGCTAACGAAGTTTTGAAACAGCCATCCATGGCTGGCCCGAAAAAGTTGCAAAGTCTCGACGCAGCATACCCATGCCGGTACTTACGAGAGAGTCAAAAACGCTAGGCGGCGGTTTTCTTGCGGCGTTTCGTGGTTGCGGCTTTGCCGTTGGTCGTGGCGCGGCGCTTTTTGCTCTCTTCGAGGCTTTGCGCCAGCACATCCATGAGATTGACGACCTTCGCCCGCGCGGGCGCCTTCTTCGGCTGCGGCAACTCCTTGCCGGCGGCGCGCGCTTCGATCATCTGCAGCAGCTCGTCGTGATACTTGTTCGCAAACTTCTCCGGCTCGAACGCTTCGACGCTCATCGTGTCGATGAGCATGCTCGCCATCTCCATCTCTTTTTCCGGAAGCTTCTCCCGGTCCGGGATTTCTAGCGTTCCCGCGTTGACGATTTCGCTCGCCCAGTGCATGAGCTCCAGCACGAGCGCGTCATCGATCGGCTTCACCGCCGCAAGGTACTCTTTGGTGCGAATGACCACGCGCGCGATCGCGACGCGATTGCTCTTCGAAAGGGCCTCACGCAAGAGCGCGTAGGCGTGCCGTCCCTGCTTGGTCGGCTCGAGATAGTACGGCTTGTCGAAGAGCATCGGATTGATCTTATCGAGCTCGACGAACTCGAGAATATCCACCGACTGCGTCGCCTCAGGGTTGACCTTGGCGAAATCTTCGTCGGTCAGTATAACGTACTGCCCCTTTTCGTATTCAAAGCCTTTGACGATCTCGTCCCAGGGCACCGGTTTACCGTCGATGCTGCAGGTGCGCTCGTACTTGATGCGCCCTTCGTCTTTGGCGTGGAGCAAATTGAACGAAAGCTCGTCGGCCTTAACCGCGGTAAACAGCTTGACGGGAATAGTGACTAATCCGAAATTGATCGCACCCGACCAGATTGCATGCGCCATAACTCGGTTATTCTACCCACAGGGAGGCCCGCTACTTCCTCTATATATTGTGGTCTTATACCGTTGCCGACCACAATCGCTGTGCCTTCGCGATCGCCGGTTCGAGCCGCTGCTTCTTCCAGCGCTTCGTTCCCCACAGATCACCGTCGCGCTCGAGGCGTTTGGAGGTCGTTTGCATCGTAAACTTTGCAAACTCGTCGGCGGGTGCCGCGGCAGTGCGCCGGCGGGCGAAGGCCTCCACCTCGCTCCAATCGAGCGGTGTCGAAACGGGCGCCGCGTCGCGAGCTCGCACCGAATAGGGTGCAACGATCGTCTTGCCTTGGCCGACTTGCACGAAGTCGATGTAAACGGCGCTCTGCGGGCGCTTCGCAATCGTTCGCTGCAGCGTCGCGAGCTTGCCGAGCTCGCCGGCCGCGCGTCGAGCGACGAGCTCGGCGAAGATCTTCGCCGTGTCGTAAGAGTACCCTGAGGCAAGCGGCACGACGACGTGAACTCCGTAGCCGCCGGTCGTCTTGACGAGCGGCTTCAATCCGATCGCTTCGAGCAGGCTGCGAACGGTCAGCGCCACCGTCGTCAGCGTCTTCAGCGTGCACTGCTCCCCTGGATCGAGATCGAAGATCACGAAGTCCGGCTCCTCGAGTGCGTCAACGCGCGACGTCCAGATATGGAGCACGATCGTCGCCAGATTCGCGACGTAGACGAGACTCGGCGCATCGTTGCAGACCAAGAACGTCACGTGGCTGCGCGATCCGCCCGGCGTCGGGACGGTCACCCGGTCGATCCAGTCGGGCGTACCACGCGGCATCTGCTTTTCGAAGAACTGCTCGCCGTCGATGCCGTTGGGATAGCGTTGCAGCGTGAGCGGCCGCTCTTTCAGATGCGTTATCGCGTATGGCGCGACGTCCTCGTAGTACGCAATCAAATCGCCCTTGGTGTAACCGTCGCGCGGCCACAAGACCTTCTCTAGGTTCGAAAGCGAAAGCGTGCGTGAACCGACTCGCGCGCTTACCCGTGCCTCTGCCATCAGGGCTCCACCGGCAACTCGGCAACGACGTCGCCGGCGGCTTTATCCGTACGCAGACCTAAATAAGCGGGTTGACGCAAATAACCGTCGCGCGTCCATTCGGAGAAGCGCACCTCGACGACCAACTCGGGCGTCGCCCAGTGCACGGGCGCGTTAGCGATAACCTCGTTCGCGAACGGCGAGGTCTTGCGTTCGAGCTTCGCAAGACGCGCGTAAAGATCGTGCAGCAACTTGGCGCTAAACCCGGTCCCGACCGAGCCGACGAATCGCAGCGTCTTCTGATGATGAACCCCGAGCAAGAGCGCGCCGAAGCCTCTGCGGCTGCCCTTCGGTTCGGTCCAACCGCCGACGACGAACTCTTGCTCGAAGCCGGTTTTGATCTTCACCCAATCGCGGCTGCGCCGTTCTTGGTAGGTTGAATCACGCTTCTTTCCGATGATCCCTTCGAGCTGTTGTTTTCGCGCGCTCGCAAAGAGTGCTTTGCCGTCGCCGATGATGTGTTTGGAGTAGAGCACCAATTCACTATCCACGATCAATCGCTCGAGCAGCGCTTTGCGTTGCTCGAGCGGCGTCGAACGCAGATCCTTGCCGTCCGCGTAGAGCAGGTCGAACGCGGCGTAGGTCAGCCCGGCGGGCTTTTTCTGCGATTCTTGCAGGCGCTGAAATTCCGACCGCCCCTTCGAATCAAGGCTGACGATCTCGCCATCGACGACGATCGGCACGCTTTTAAAAGCGCCGGCAAGCGTTTTCAGGTCCGGAAAACGATGCAGCATGTCGAGGCCGTTCCGCGAAACGAGCGTCAGCTTCTCGCGCTCGACGGTGCAGAGCGCGCGATAGCCGTCCCATTTGATCTCGAAGAGCCACTCCGGATCGTCGAACGGCTCGGCGACGAGCGTCGCGAGCATCAACGACTTCGGGTGTGGGATCGGATCGCGTTTGACGTTCGGGCGCGCTCGAGCGATGCCCGCGTGACGCGCGCTCGGCTTCGATTGCCACTTCTTTGCGCGCGGGTCGGCCGCAACGTCGGCAAGCGTCTTTCCGCTCTTTACCGATTCGGGATGGTCGGCGGGGTCGTACTTTGGATCGGCGTATTCGTCGCGATCTTTGATCAGCAGCCACGGATCGCCGTGCTCGTCTTCGCGCGGCTTGATCTTGACCAGCGAGAACACGCCGCGCAGCTTCTTGCCGTGCAGGACGAACTTGATCTTGCCGTGGGCGATCTCGCCGGCCGGATCGTCACCTTCGGCGAGCGCGTAGGTTCCGCGATCCCATACGATCACGCTCCCGGCGCCGTACTGCTTCTCGGGAATGTTTCCCTCGAAGTCGCGGTAGTCGAGCGGATGGTCCTCCACGTGCATCGCCAAACGCCGGTCGCCCGGAACGAGCGTCGGGCCTTTCGGCACCGCCCATGACGCGAGCACCCCGTCGGCCTCCAATCGAAAATCGTAGTGCAACCGCGTCGCACGGTGCAACTGCACGACGAAGCGTAAGCGCTTGCTCCGCAGCGACGCTTTGACTTTGCGGCCGCTCGGTTCCGGCGTACGATCGAAATCCCGCTTCTTCTGGTAAAGCTCAAGCGAGCCGGAACGCCGGGACGTCTTTTGGGGGGCCATCCTACCGGGGCGTTCGACGCCCCGCACTGCTACGCTTGTGGCGGCTTCACCAAATAGTCGAGGTAAATGAAGCCGCGTTCGAACAGCGCTGGTTTTCGAGCGTTAGCTCGAGGTGTACGTCGCGCGGCAGTGCTCGACGGCCCGCCCCGACAAGCACAGGAGCGAGAAAAAGCCGGCACCGGTCAATGATTCCTGCACGGAACGCGTGTCCAGCCAAGTCCGGGCCGGCGACGGCCAGGTCGGACGGCGACCGGTGTTTGCGCAACTCGATTTCGT
The DNA here is from genome assembly GCA_049800655.1 of Candidatus Cybelea sp. Classification (GTDB taxonomy): domain Bacteria; phylum Vulcanimicrobiota; class Vulcanimicrobiia; order Vulcanimicrobiales; family Vulcanimicrobiaceae; genus Cybelea. The sequence continues at coordinate 2,488 of JBARKF010000265.1, read as the reverse complement.
GTGCATCAAACGAACGCGCCAACTTGGTCTTACTCGTGTAGGTTGCCGGCAGCGTGGTCGAATAGACGACCTTTTCGGCTGCCCGCCAGATCTTCGCGAAGTCGTCTGCCAACGAGCCGGGGTCCGTTTCCATCGTCTCCCACCCCGCCATGGTCTCGTACATTCGCCGGCCGTAGAGGTACGTTCCGATCGGCCGCATCATGTCATTGATAAAGGCGTGCACCTCATCGTCGGGAACCGCCCAATCGAACTTGCCGGTGCGGTCAGCGACAAAGCCATCGAGAGCAGTGACGGCGACGTACAGTAAGGAGGCCATCGGATCGCACCAATGATTTGGAGTGCCGTCGGCCTTACCCTTGCGCTGACGATCGCGGCAGGGGCGTGGCGACGCAGCCGCAGCAAGGGCGGATTCTACGATGCCGAGGTCTACGCAATGACGCCGCGGGTGCACCGCCGCTACGCGCTGCTCAGCCTAGCGTTCGCCGTCTATTTTGCGGCGACGCTGGCCCTTCACAAGGCGTCGGCAGGCATTGCCGGACTGGTGCTGTATGCGTTGATCGCCGTGCTGTACGCAACTTCGTTTTTGCAGGGAGCACCCGATCGAGATGAGTGAGTTTCGCTTCTCGCCGCGGCCGAATCGAGCCGGGGAGATCGATTGGCTGCCGTGGGGCGCGCAAGCCTTCGCGCGCGCCGCAGCGGAAGATAAGCCGATCCTTCTCTCGATTTCGGCAGTTTGGTGCCATTGGTGTCACGTCATGGATGAGACCTCGTACTCGGATGCGGGCGTCATTGACGCGATCAAGCGCGGCTACATTCCCGTACGCGTCGACAACGACCGGCGGCCCGACGTCAACGCGCGCTATAACATGGGCGGCTGGCCGACCACGGCGTTTCTTGCACCCGACGGAACGACGCTGACCGGTGCGACCTACCTGCCGCCGCAGCAAATGCGGCGCGCACTCGAGGAGATTGCGCGCTTCTATGCGGAGCGCAAGGATGAGATCGCCGAGCACACCGTGGCGCTGCAAGCGCAGGCGGTTCATCCTCCGCAAGCCGACGGCGATTTGAGCGACGCACCGATCGTCGCGCTTCTCGAGCAGCTGGAGCACTCGTACGACGACGAGTTCGGCGGATTCGGCGAAGCGCCGAAGTTTCCGCAGCCGGAGATTCACGAGTTCTTGCTCGCCGAGTGGCGCCTCTGGGGAACAACGCGACTCTACGACATGACCGCGCGTACGATGCTGGCAATGTCGCGCGGCGGCATGTACGATCACGTCGAAGGCGGCTTCTTTCGTTACTCCACGACGCGCGACTGGAGCGTCCCGCACTTCGAAAAAATGGCCGAAGATCACGCCGGTCTGCTGCGAGTATTCGCCGAGCTGGTGCTCTTCGCACCAACCAACGAGTTCCACGCAACACTCGTTTCCGCGCTGGGTTACGTTCGGAAGGTGCTGCGCGATCCGGCGAGCGGATTCTTCGCCGGCAGTCAAGACGCCGACGAAGAGTATTACGCGCTTCCGCTGGAGGAGCGTAGCGCACGCGGGGAACCGTACGTCGATCGAACCTCTTATACCAACTGGACGTGCGCGCTCGCCGGCGCGCAATGTCTTTGCGCACGGGCGCTCGACGACGACGCGCTGTTGACGCAAGCGCTGCAAACGCTCGACAACGTGAACCGCATCCTCGTCGGTGATGACGGGCTGCTCTTCCACGTGCTGGTGCCCGGCGGTACGCCCGAAATCCGCGGCTTGCTGGTCGATCACGTCGCCTACCTGCGCGCGCTGCTCGATGCCCACGAGATCTCGGGCGAGCCGCGCTTTCTCGAGCGCGCGGAATCGCTTGCCGCCGCGATCGTCACGAATTTTTCGGACGCCGACGGCGCCTTCGACGATCGAGTGCCCGACGGTGCAGCTCTCGGGCGGCTATCGGTACGCGAGCGCCCCATCGTCGAAAACGGACTGCTCGCCGAGGCGCTCCTGCGGCTCGCCGCGCTCACGGAAAACGCCGGCTATCGCGAACGCGCGGCCGCGGTATTGCGTTATTTCGCGCCGGTTTCGCGCGCCGCGGGTCCATTTGCTGCGACCTATGCGCGCGCGTTACGGCGATATCTGCTGCCGGAGTTGAGCGTTCGCATCGTCGGAGATTCTGCGACAACCGACGAGTTTCGCGAGGTTGCACTACGATTGCCGAGCCCCTTTATGGCGATTCGCACGCTCTCGCCGCAAGAGGCCTCCAGGCTGGCGATGCCGGCCGAGCCGGCTGCGTACGTCTGCGTGACCGGCACCTGTGGCGCGCCAGTTCGCGATCCGAGCGAGCTGCGCGACGCCTACGATGCGCTCGTAACGGCCTAACGAACCGCCTGCCCGCGCTCCGAGCGATCAGACGGGGCGACGTTCCGTCCACTGCCTGCGTCATGCTATGAGTACGTGGTACGGGCTCGCTTGTTTCGGCCGGTATTCCTACGCGCGCACGAAGCTGAGCCAGTACC
>JBARKF010000264.1:0-11965 GCA_049800655.1 Candidatus Cybelea sp. | reverse complement strand
CCTATTTGCTCTGCTCACTTGAGTACGGCGAAGCGACCCTGGCCGCGCTCGCACGCCGCGACGCAGCCGCAGAAACGGCGGCTGCAGCGGAGGAACGTGTGCGCGCCCGGCTCTCGGCGATCGTGCGCGAGCACGCGGACGGTCTCGACGGCGCGGCGGCCGCCCTCGGCGAGGTCGACGTTTTGCTCGCGGCCGCGCGGTTCACTCAGCGCCATGGTTGCGTACCGGCCGCGGTCAGCGCGGAGCCGGACCTTGGGTTCGAACAGGCGCGATTTCTCCCGCTCGAGAGCGAGCTTGCCTCGGCCGGTCGCCGTTTCATCCCGCTCGATCTCGCGCTGCGTGACGTGGCTGTGCTGACCGGGCCGAACATGGGTGGCAAGAGCGTCTCCCTGCAGACCTGCGGTTTCGTAGTGCTCTGCGCAGCGTTCGGACTTCCGGTTCCGGCGTCACGGGCGCGGGTCGGGCTTTTCGATCAAATCGCGTGGATCGGCATCGGCCGGGAGGAACGAGCCGACGGCTTGCTCTCATCTTTTGCGCGCGAGGTTCTCGCGCTCAAAGAAATCTTCGTTCGGAATGTATCGCGGCTGCTGCTGTTGGCGGACGAGTTTGCTCGGACGACGACGCCGCATGAAGGCAAGGCGCTGCTCATCGCCCTGCTCGCGCGGCTCCGCCGCATGCGAGCTCGCGGCATGCTCGCAACGCACCTGGGCGGAATCGCCGTCGCTGCGGGCGTTCGTCATTTCGCCGTCCGCGGGCTACGCGGGATTCCGGAGCGGCCGCCGACGCAAGGGGTGGGCGAGGCGCTGGCGGCGCTCGCCGGCTCGATGGACTACACAATTACCGAAGTTACCGGCGACGAACTTCCGCGTGCGGACGCCATAGCGTTGACGGCGCTCCTTGGCGTGGACCAGGAGTTCGTCGATGCAGCCTATCAAGCGCTGGTAGAATAAGAAAATGGACCCGCTCATCATCACGTGTGCCGCGGTCGGCGCAGAGGTGCGCCCCGACCAGACGCCTTATCTGCCGTACACACCGGAGCTCCTCGGCGAAACCGCGCGCGCCGTTCGCGACGCCGGCGGTGCGATGATTCACGTGCACTGCCGCAACGACGACGGCACGAATACTCATAGCGTCGAACGCTTTCGCGAGGCGCAAGAGGCGATTCGTTCGCAGAGCGATCTGATCGTTCAGTTTTCTACCGGCGGTGCGATTGGCATGACGCCGGACGAACGCGCGAGCGTCTTGGAACTTCGACCCGAGATGGCGACGCTGACCTGCGGCAGCGTCAACTTCGGCAACGACATCTTCGAGAACAGCTTTCCGATCATGCGCGGCATTCTCAAGAAGATGAATGAGTTCGGCGTGAGGCCCGAGCTGGAGATCTTCGACAAAGGGCACATCGCCAACGCCCGGCGGCTCGCGCGCGAACGATTGCTCTCCTTGCCGCAGCACGTCGATCTCGTGCTAGGCGTCCCGGGCGGTTTGGAGGCGACGGTTCAAAACCTCGCCGATCTCGTCGACGATCTGCCCGAGGGCTGCAGCTGGTCGGTGGCAGGAATCGGGCGCCAGCAGTTGCCGATGGCGCTCGCGGCAATCGCTATGGGCGGCCACGTACGCGTCGGCTTGGAAGACAACCTCCACTACAGCCGGGGGCGGCTTGCGCGCAACGAGGAGCTCGTCGCGCGGGTCGCGCGGATCGCGGCCGAGGCCGGTCGTGCCGTTGCAACGCCCGACCAAGCCCGCAAGCTGCTGGGTCTGCCGCTGCCGGCCGCGAGGGGCGAGCGCCTTTCCGTCCAATAACGGCGCGGACAATTGTTCACATACGTCGTGCGCCGGACGCTTCAAGCGATTCCGCTGCTGCTTGCTATCTCCGTCATCCTCTACGGCATCCTCTACAACATGCCGGGGGGACCGCTCGCGCCGTATCTTCAGAATCCGCACATCACCGCCGCCGACATCGCCCGCCTCAAACATAATCTCGGCATGGACCAGCCCGTCCCGATCCAGTACCTCAAGTGGCTCGGTCACATTTTGACCGGCGACATGGGGTACTCGACGAGTAACTCCGAGCCGGTCTTTCAGGCGCTCATCGAGCGATTCCCAGCCACGCTGGAACTGATGGGAGCGTCGCTTGTGATCTCGATCGGAATCGGCGTCGCGGCGGGGCTCATCTCGGCGGTCTATCGCTACTCGTTGCTCGACTACCTGATTACAACCGGCGCGTTTTTCGGGCAGTCTATGCCCGTCTTCTGGTTCGCGCTGATGATGCAGCTCGCGTTCTCCGTGCACGGAATTCCGCTGCCGTTCGGCTACCAAATACAGCTGCCGTCGGCCGGCCTCTCGAACAGCGACACGTTCGATTTGGGCGACCGGCTGGTGCATCTCATCCTACCCGCGACCGTTCTATCATTGCTTGGCATCGCTACGTTCAGCCGGTTCATGCGCTCGTCGTTGCTCGAGGTACTCGGCACCGACTATATGCGCACGGCCGCAGCGAAGGGGCTCTCATTTAGAGCGATCTTGTTCAAGCACGGCTTGAAAAACGCGCTCATTCCGGTGGTGACGGTCATCGCGCTTTCGCTACCGGGCTTGATCGGCGGAGCGATCATCACGGAAACGATTTTTGCATGGCCCGGCATGGGCCGTCTCTTTTACAACGCGCTCAACCAGAGCGACCTTGCGCTGCTGATGGGCTATCTGATACTCATCGCCTTTCTTGTGGTCTTTTCGAATTTGCTCGCCGACGTCGTCTACGCGTGGCTCGACCCGCGCGTGAAGTACGACTGAGGAGGGATCGCAATGGCCGCGCCCTCCGTTCCCGTAGGCACCGCGCTCCTCGACGAGGAGCTGCAGTACTCGAAGGTTACGTTCTGGACGCGTTTACGCCGGCACAAGCTCGCGGTGACCGGCCTCGCCGTCTTAGCGCTGATGGTACTCGCGGCGGTCTTCGCCAAGCAGCTCGCGCCGTTCGATCCCAATGCGATCGACAACGTTCACTGGCAGGGGATGCCGCTGCCCCCCTGCTTTCAAGATGCGTCGCAATGCGGAGGACACACACTCGGCACTGACGAGGTCGGACGGGATCTGCTCTCGCGTCTCCTCTTCGGTGCGCGCATTTCGCTGACCGTCGGCCTCTTCGCGGTCATCATGGAGGTGCTCATCGGTGCGACCCTCGGCGCGATCGCCGGATACTACGGCGGGTGGGTCGATTACGCGTTGATGCGTTTGACCGATGTCTTTCTCTCGATCCCGCTGCTTCCGCTCTTGCTCGTGCTGACCGCAATCGTCGCGGCGAGCTCCTCGAAAGCATCGCTCAGCTTCGGCGTCATCGTCATTATCATTGGCGCCCTCTCATGGCCAACCGTTGCGCGCTTGGTTCGAGCATCGTTTCTAAGTTTGCGCGAACGCGAGTTTGCCGAAGCGGCGCGCGCCGTCGGCAACAACGACGGGCGGATCATCTTTCGTCATCTGCTACCGAATGCCGTCGCACCGATCGTCGTTCAAGCGACGCTTGACGTCGCCGGCGTCATCATCACGGAGTCTACCCTCTCGTTTCTCGGGCTTGGCATCCAGCCGCCAACGGCTTCCTGGGGCAACATGCTCGCAAACGCTGCGGCCAATCTGCAAACGGCTTGGTGGGCCGCGGTCTTCCCCGGCCTCTGCATCCTCGTGACGGTGCTGGCCATCAACTATATCGGCGACGGTTTGCGCGACGCGCTCGACCCGAAACTCGGCTAGCCAGGCTCCTCGCCGACCCGTCGCGAACCTAGGTCGGCCCCGTGCGCAAGTGGCGGAATTGGTAGACGCACTAGCTTGAGGGGCTAGCGGGAGCAATCTCGTGCTGGTTCGAGTCCAGTCTTGCGCATTTCGTTGAGCTGCTAGCGAGCGTGGAAGCATGAAGAGATTCTTGGGAGCCTTGGTACTGGCAGTGGCAGTGACGGCATGTTCCACGCCATCGAGCATGCCGGCAACGGGCGACGTCAGCGGTGAAAGCGGTTTTGAGCGCACCGGCTCCAAGGTAAATTTGTTCGTCGCAAACCGGGAAGACGTTCTCGAGTACACACGACGAGGGCACTTGGTGCGCACCATTCCTCTCGGGAAGAACGCACCCACGGGCGCCGTTGCCTTCGACAAATCAGGCTACCTCTACGCAATAAGCGACTATTTCGCGGTTTCCGTCTTTGCGCCGAGATCCAGGGTATTGGTACGTACGATCACCGACGGAATCTTTGAGCCCTTTGCCCTCGCGGTGGATCGTTCCGACAATCTGTACGTTGCTAATGGCCACAACGGATATGACGGTAATATCGCCGTTTACCCACCGGGTAGTGGAACGGCGTCGCGCACGATCACAGACGGCATCTACGATCCGGAGAGTCTGGCATTCGACTCTTCCGGAAATCTGTACGTCGGTAATGGCCTTTACGCCGACAGGGTTACCGTATATTCGCCCAGCGGAGCCCTGTTAAGAACCATCGTTGACGGTGTCCGGGATCCGGAATCGATTGCACTCGATAAGCGTGACGATCTTTTCGTCGCGAACACGGAGGACGGTGCCGGTCGAACCGTTACGGTATACGCAACAGGTAAGACGAAGTTAGTTCAAACGATCACCGACGGCATCGATTGTCCTCAATCGTTGGCCATCGACTCGACCGGACATTTGTACGTAGCGAACAACGCCAACAGCACGGCGACGGTCTATGCTCCGGGGACCCGCAAGCTCCTGCGCACCATCTCAAAGAAGGTCGGTGCTCCGTGGGTCGTTGCAGTGGATTCCAATGATAACCTTTACTTGGGGAGCTTTGGGTCGAGGGACAAAATAGGTATCTACCCGCCGGGTCACGCCGTCCCGGCGCGCACGATCGCGACCTTCGCCTTGTCCTTGGGCTTTGGCCCACCGTAAGATCGACAATCGGGAACAACCTTTAGTAATGGCCGCCGTTGGGCAAGGATTGGGGCACGTGAATCCGGCTGTTCGCGCGGCCATGCTCCGAACGTACCGCGACATGGCACAACGCTTTGCGGACCTTTACCCCGACAACCCTTTTCCTCAGTCATGCGTGGAGCAGGCCGATGCATGGCTCTGAGGATTTTGTGCGCACCGACCGGAGCGTAATCATTCGCAAGGAACAGGGCGCTGACCCAGACGCTATCGGCCGGGTCACGGAAGCCGCGTTTCGAGACATGCCGCACTCACGCCACACCGAGCAATTCATAGTTGATGCACTGCGCCGCTGCAATCAATTGACGGTTTCTTTAGTGGCCGTAGATCGTGACGCGGTTGTCGGCCACGTCGCGATTTCGCCCGTGACCGTTTCGCCCGGTGCGGTTGGATGGTACGGGCTTGGGCCGATCTCAGTGTTGCCAAACTACCAACGACGAGGCATCGGCGCTAAGTTGGTGACAGCCGCGCTTGCTGAATTAGTATGCCTCGGCGGTATCGGTTGCGTCGTTCTCGGTGATCCCGCGTATTATGCTCGTTTCGGGTTTAAGCATTATCCTGGACTTGAGCTGTCCGGTGTTGTGCCCGCAATGTTTCAGGCAACATCGTTTGGCACCGATGTCCCTATGGGAAGCGTGCGCTATCACAACGCATTCGATGCGACCGCATAAAGGGAGCAGGCAACGAGGTAACTCAGCGTGACGTTCGCACAGTCCGAGATGTGCGCGCAGTGCGCCCGTTACTGTCGCGCACTTTTTTCCGGTTCAGTTCCAGCCCCCGTAGTTCAACGGATAGGTCCCCTTTTGTAGGGCGGTCGATCCCGTCGGGCGACCCGAGTGAGGCCGGAGCCAGGGCTTACGAACTCGCGCTATGATGACGTCGCGCTACGGAAGGTGCGCTTCGGCGCTCCGCTCAGATGACAAAGCACCCCGGTCCTTCGACTACGGCGCTGCGCGCCTCCGCTCAGGATGACAGACGTCCTCGACTACGCGCCCTGCGGGCGCTCCGCTGTGACGATGACAAAGCACGGCGGTCCTTCGACTACGGCGCTGCGCGCCTCCGCTCAGATGACACAGCGCGCCGGTCCTTCGACTACGGCGCTGCGCGCCTCCGCACAGGATGACAAGCTGCTCTCCGCTGAGGATGACAAGTCCGCTGAGGATGACAAGTCCGCTGAGGATGACAAGTCCTGAGGATGACAAAGCACGGCGGTCCTTCGACTACGGCGCTGCGCGCCTCCGCTCAGATGACAAAAACGGCGCGGCTCAGGATGACAATGCTTTGCGGTGCAGTCGGAGGATGACACGGCGGGGTTTTACATAAGAGCAGCTAAGTCTGCATTTCGTAGCGGCACCAGTTTGCCATATTGTAAGGAGTTCGAAAAATGCCTCGGTTCATGGTCGAGCGGACGTTTCCCGATGGGCTAGAGATTCCAATGACTGACGACGGAACCAAAGCCTGCGAAATCGTCGTAACGAAAAACGCCTCGAGCGGCGTGACCTGGATTCACTCGTATGTGACCGCCGACAAGAAGAAGACCTATTGCATCTACGATGGGCCCGACGAGGCCGCGATCCGCGAGTCGGCCGAAAAGAACGGCATCCCCGTCGACTCGGTCGTCGCCGTCACGGTGCTCGATCCATATTTCTACCACTAGGCGAGTTTGGGAGACTGGGAAAAAGGCGCCGCGAAGAGCGGCGCCTTTTTACCTTTGACCGTAGGTTTAATCAGCTACTTTTTTATGAGCGGGGTAGTCGCGATACCGCGAGGATCCGGAATTCCGGTAATCGTCGAGAACGGCGAGCTCTGGTTTTTCTTATAGCCGACGACGTTGAGCTCTTGATTGTCCTGGAAGTACCAGTCCGAGGTGGTAAATCCGCTGAGCGTGGGTCCGGCGATTCCATCCGTAATCGTCATCGACGGTGACGTCGTGCCGTACTTGTAGACTTGGACATTGTTGGTGCCAAAGTTGGAAACGTACATCACGTCTTTCGAACCGAACGCGACGTTGATCGTTCCCGCTAGCCCGGAGAGGCCGGCGTTCTGCGGGGTCGACGAACCTTTGGGAATCTCGTAGACTGAGTTGTTTTCGTCGCTGCCGACCCAGATGTTGTCTTTCCCGTCGACCCCCACGCCGAGCGCTTGGCTGCCCGATGGGAAGGTTATCGTTTCGTACGGCGAGCTCTTTCCCGCCGCATAGGCCACGACTTGGTTGTTACCGAGATTGGCGGCAAAGATATTGCCTTTCGAGTCGACCGCGATTCCGTAGGGATTGTCCATCCCCGTGGTGATCGTCAAGCTCGGCGAAGTCTTCCCTTTGGGATAGACGGTGATCGAGCCGATGTCGGGGCTGCCGCCAAGGAGGTTGGCCACGTAGAGCGTTCCCTTCTTATCGACTGCCACGCCGAACGGATAGTCGATGCCGGTAGTAATCGACCCCTCAGGCGACGGATTCGGCATCTTCGGGTTGTACATCAGAATCTGGTTGTCCTGAGGGTCGGCCACGAACATTACCTGCTGGTGCTTCTTTTTAGCCGGCCAAACGTGGGCTAGTTTCCACGGATGCGCGACCAATGGGACCAGATAAGACCCTTCGACTGCTGAACCCCGTACGAGGCGATAACCGCCCATGGGCAGGTGGTGCGAGGCTACCGCCGAGGGTCCTAGGGACGAGGATTGGCCCGGAGCAAACGCCCCCGAGCTGCTCGAGCACGCGGCGAGCAACATTAAAGCGGCCGCTGCGACAAGCGTGCGGCGGTATGGAACTTCAGCCATGGAAAAATCCTCCTTAGCCGTGGTGGTAGTAAGAAGGGCTTTCCTGGCAGAGCAGCAGACGCCCTGGTAGGTAACGAGTAGCCGCGCTCAGGAGTTTCCCGAGAGAGCCTGAAACAGACCGACTGGTGCCGGCGTAGAGCATTGCAACTATGGAATTCCTACCATGTCGTTGACCCGATTCGCGATTAACCGCCCGGTGATCACGGCGATGGTTTTCATCGCCCTTGCCATTTTCGGGACGGTCGCCTTTTTCCAGATTGGCCGCAGCGCGAATCCGCCCGGAACCGATTTCCCGGTCGTCGTCGTGTACGCGAGCTACCCAGGCACCTCTCCTCAGGAGATGGAGCGTCTGATCGTCAAACCGATCGAAGATCAGCTGGCCGACCTCGACAACCTCGACCAGCTCAGTGCGACGGCTCAGGAAGGCGTCGCGTCGATCATCGTTCAGTTCAAGCTCGGGACCAATCTCGACATCGCCGCGATCAACGTGCAGAGCGGGGTCGACACCGCGCGCGTCTACCTGCCGGCCGACCTCGATCCCCCGAGCGTCTACAAGAACGGAGCCTCGCAGCCGCTGCTCGACGTCGCGGTGAGTTCAAACTCACTTTCGTCGACACAGCTCGCCGACGTGGTCAACAACCGGCTCGAGCCGGTCTTGAAGGCCATTCCGAATGTCCAGGCAGTCTCGATCTATGGGGCGGCCGACCGCGAGTTCCACGTCGAGCCGATCCCAGAACGTTTGTTGGGCGCGAACGCGACGCTGAGCGACGTCTTTAACGCCGTTGCGGTAAACAACGCCAACCTCCCGGGCGGCATACTCCGGCAGGCGACTCAAGAGACGAGCGTCTCGGTGCATGCCGAGATCAACACGGCGCAGGACCTGCTCGGAATTCCGCTCATGGTGCCCGGCAGCACCAACAAGAACATGAAGGTCGGGGACGTCGCCTACGCTTTCGACAGTCACGTCGAACCGACGTCGATCTCTCACTACAACGGCCAGCCTCGCATCTACGTCGAAATCGATCGCAACATCAACGCCGACGAGATAACGTCAACCAAGATCGTACGCGAGCGGCTTAAGGAGATTGCCAAGCAATTTCCCGCGCTGACGTTTAGTGAAATCGACGCGCCGGCGGACGTCACGCAGAAATCGCTCAACGGCGTCTGGCAGTCGTTGATCGAGGGCATCGTGCTAACGATGCTCGTGATGCTGCTCTTCCTGCACGCTTGGCGGAACGCGGTCGTCATCATGGTCGCGATCCCCAGCTCGATTCTGTCGACATTTGTCTTGATGAAGGTCTTTGGGTTCCATCTTGATACGATGTCGTTGATGGGCCTCTCGCTCATCATCGGTATCTTGGTTGACGACTCGATCGTGGTTCTCGAGAACATCACGCGTCACCGAGACCAGGGTGAAGAGCCTATCGACGCGGCGATCAGCGGCCGCAGCGAGATCGGCGGCGCGGCGGTTGCGATTACCATGGTTGACGTGGTCGTCTTTTTGCCGATCGCCTTTCTGCCGGGCATCGTAGGCGCCTATCTGCGCGAGTTTGGCGCGGTGATCGTTATTGCGACGCTCTTCTCGCTGTTCGTCTCCTTCACGCTAACGCCGCTGCTCGCAGCGAGATGGAGCGTGTTGAAGCGTTCGAAGGAACGTCCGGTTTGGATGGACACGCTCGGATCGCTGAAGGTGACGCTCGCGCTCTGTGCCGCCGCGGTGGCAGCGTTTTTCATCCCGTGGCCGATCGCCGAGCTTCGCGAAATTCTGCCGATTATGATCGCCGCGGTACTTCTGTTGAACTTCTTCGTGCTGCGTTACGAACGAATCCTAACCTGGTATCGCGCCAAAGCGCTGCCGTACGCCCTGCAGCACGGCCTGTTCGTCGTTTTTGCATGCACCGTTCTGGTACTCAATGCCTTAACGCTCGCAATGGGCGCCGGAACGACGACCATAGGACTAAACGTGCTCATCCTCGCACTCGCGGCGGTCTGGCACGTAATCGGCTGGATTCTGCGGCGGAGGATGTCCGAAAAGAGCATCGCGTATCGCTGGTCACAGCCGCCCAACGGCCATCGAGGCTTCGCGGCGGTCGGGCGCCACGCGATAGATTTTTTCGCAAACGTTCCGCGCGCGATCGTGCGCTGGTTCTACGCGACCGGGCGCGGACGCCGTCTCACGCTAGCGACGTTCGCGCTCCCCATCGCCCTGGCGATCGCGCTGCCGCTGCTTGGTCCGATAGACTTCGATTTCGTTCCGCAGGTGCAGACCGGCGAAATCGACATGACCGTCACCTACCCGCCGGGTACTCCGCTGCAGGTTACCGCGAAGCACGTGACCGCACTCGAAGACGGAATCATGAAAATTGACGGGATCAAGTCGGTGAGCTCGACGGTCGGGCGCAAACCCCAAGGATGGAGCTCGGCGATCGGCGATAACTACGCCCGGCTCAACGCGGAGACGCTTCCGGAGCGGCGCCACGACACGTACAAGATCGTAGACCAAGTCCGCAAACTCAACTATTTGGTGCCGGGCGGCGACTTCCAGGTCGCCGGTGACACCGGGAGCGGCTCGGGAACCCCGATCTTTTACTCGCTTTCGGGGCCCGAAAGCGTGATTTCGCCGGCAGCCGATAAAATCGCACAGTTCTTGCGGAACACGCCCGGCAGCGTCAACGTGCAAACGAGCAACGAGGCTGCAGCGCCGCGACTCAATGTGAATGTCGACTCTCAGAAGGCCGAGGTCCTCGGCATCAATCCATCCGACGCGGCAAACGCTGCGCGCTTCGCAATAGATGGTGCGGTTGCAACCCGTGTGCGGGCCGAGAATAGCCTGGTCGACGTCCGCGTGCAGTTTCCGCTAGCCGACCGAAAGACGGTCGACTCGCTTCAAGACGTTCGCGTGCGGGCGCAGGACGGCACGCTCGTGCCGCTCGCCGATATTGCAAATCTGGAATGGACGAAGGCCCCGCTCCAAATTAAACGTCTAAACCGGCAGCGAATCGTCGACGTCTATGGCGGCACTCTTCCCGGCTATTCGTTAGGCGCGGTAACGGGGCCGCTCGAGCGAGCGCTTCGCAAACCCGGTTTTCTTCCGCCCGGCGTCGAGCTCACCGCACAAGGCGATACGCAATACATGAACGAGACCATGGCGAACATGGGTATCGCCCTGCTGACGTCGTTCATGCTGGTCTACATGCTGATGGTCATCCTGTACGGATCTTTCCTAGAGCCGTTGATCGTGATGCTCTGTGTCCCGCTGGCGATAATCGGTGCCCTCGTGGCGCTCTCACTTATGCATCGTATCGAACCGAACGCGGGACAGTCCCTCAACCTCATCTCGATGATCGGCATCGTGATGCTCTTTGGGCTGGTCGCAAAGAACGGAATTCTGCTCGTCGACTATTCGAACACGCTCTGCCGCCGCGGGATGCGCGTGCACGATGCGGTGCTGCAGGCGGCGAGCACGCGATTCCGGCCGATTCTGATGACAACCTGCGCAATGATCTTTGGAATGCTGCCGCTCGCGCTCGGTTTTGCCGAGGGCGGGGAATGGCGACAGGCGATGGGCACCGTCATCATCGGCGGATTGCTCAGCTCGCTGATACTGACGCTCTTCCTCGTGCCGATGGTCTATGAGACGTGGATGGGCTTCTTCGAGCGGCAAGCCGACCAGCGCGCAATCGCCGCCGAGATGTCGCCGAGCGAAACTGCCGGCGCCTTAGGATAGCGCGACCGGTTTTGTAGCGAGCAAGCGCGGGTAGAGAACGCGCATGAGGAATTTTTTGCGATTCACGCTTGCTTTTGCACTTGCGGTGCTGCCGGTTCTCGTTGCCGCACAGTCGGTGACCGTCATCGTGAACGGCCAACATATGAACTTCACGCAGCCGCCGATCGAGCGTTCAGGACGCGTCTTCGTGCCGTTGCGTGGCGTTTTCGAGCAGCTCGGCGCGAGCGTCGTTTACTCTAACGGGCAGATCAACGCAACCGGTAACGGGCGCACGATCTCGCTGACGATCGGGTCAACGCAGGCAACCGTCGGCGGCCAACCGACGCTCATGGACGTGGCCCCGTTCATCGTCGGTGCGACGACGTACGTTCCCCTGCGCTTCATATCGCAGGCGCTCGGCGCGTCTGTCAATTGGGACAATTCGACGAGCACCGTTACGATCAATGGCGGGCAGGGGCCGGCGCCGGCGCGACCGGTGCCACCGCCGCCACGACGACCGGTGCCGCCGCCCGCCAGGC
>JBARKF010000263.1:0-13772 GCA_049800655.1 Candidatus Cybelea sp. | reverse complement strand
AAAACATCCATAGCTTCATAGCGGCGTACAATGATGATCCGAAACCATTCGTGTGGACCGCGAGCGCGCGTTCGATCATCACGAAAGTAAATCGTTGTAAAGCCGTTGCTGAGACACTACACTAGCTAGCCCTGTCTGAAACTAGCGCGAGGCGATTCGTGTCGCGCTCCTGAATGGATGCTCTCGCAGCTATCGGCTGACCAAGTAAAGCCGTTAGCCCCGAGGCCCACATGGCCAGACTGGACGCAACTCACCTGACCGTGGCCGAGGAAGAGTACAACACCAGGCTTCTTGTGGAATGCCATTTGCTTGGCGTTTCCTTGCCCTCTGCACGCATGTAACGCAATCGGATGATGGTGGCGCCATTCGAGCGCTTCAAAGCCGTCCTACGCCCCGAAACACGCCAGCGCCGCAGCGACATACAGCCCCGCGTTTGTCTGGGAGTTAGCGTGTCCATGATGTGTCCGCTCCGCGCACCCGTGCGTGGCCGCAGGCGTCCATGCGCGCCTTGTAAATCAGGGGTTTTCGCCACTCGCGGCCGGGCAAAGCCAGCGTCGAGTTGATTCGAATCCCGCTGGGGCTACCAAAAAAACCCTTATGCTACAAGGGTTTTTGTGCTTCCATAAGGGCAACGGTTGCCATTTGGTTGCCGTGCGCGCTTCGGCGCCGCGTCTTTCCCCGCTTTGTCTGACTATGAGAGCGTCTCCGAGAGCCTCCTTCATCAAGCCCGGGTATTTAACGCGCAGGCTCCGCGCTAAATACCCCGTAATAAAAGAGGCCAGTGTTTTTCACCGAAACGATGCGGGGCTGCGTGGCGTTTACGGAGCAAGGAGCAAGGCCGAATGAAGAGCTTGGATTTAAGACACTATGCACTAACCGCATGCATAGCCGCGGCAATGCTCGCAGGTTGCGGCGGATCGCAGCCGCCGACCGACGCGCCGGGCGCGATGCTACTCAGCAACGCATCGGGATCGCCGTCCTATCAGGTCCTTTACAGCTTCCGCGACCGCCCCGATGGCGGATTCCCGATGGCGAGTTTGATCGACGTAAACGGTGTGCTCTATGGCACGACCGCTTGGGGCGGCAAGTTTACGACGGGGACAGCCTTCAGCATCAGTACGACTGGCTCGGAGCAAGTACTGCACAGTTTTCGACCCCGCGACGGCAAACGCCCCGTCGCTAGCTTGATCGACGTGAACGGCATCTTCTACGGCACGACAAAGTTTGGCGGCACGCACCGTGAGGGAGCGGTCTTCAAGATGAGCATGCCCGGCAGAGAGAGGGTGCTGCATAGTTTTGACTATAGCGCCGGCAGCAACTCCGACGGCGCATACCCCACCGCGAACTTGATCAGCGTGAATGGCACGCTTTACGGCACCACAGCGTGGGGCGGCAACCAGGCTTCCGGTTTAGGAGACGGGACCGTTTTCAGTATTAGCACGAACGGTAGCGAAACGGTGCTGCACCGCTTTACCGGCACCGACGGAGCACACCCCAACGCGGGTTTGATCGACGTGAACGGCACCCTCTACGGCACCACAGATGCGGGCGGCAAGAACAACGACGGAACGGTCTTTAGTATCAGCACGTCCGGCGCGGAGAAAGTATTGCACAGTTTCGGCGGTCCCGACGGCATAGGCCCGAACGTCTTGATCGACGTGAAGGGCACGCTCTACGGGACCACAACCGTCGGCGGCGCGTACACTTGCTTCACAAATCCCCCGATCAGCTGTGGAACGGTCTTCAGCATGAGTACGTCCGGCGCGGAGAAAGTGTTGCACAGTTTCGGTGACGGTCGCTCGGATGGCAAAGAACCTTACGCGGGCTTGATCGACGCGAAGGGCTCGCTCTACGGCACTACATCTTTCGGCGGCACGAACAACGACGGGACGGTCTTCAGTATCAGTACGTCCGGCGCGGAGAAAGTATTGCACAACTTCAGCGGCGGTAGTTCCGATGGCGGCGATCCCGAGGCGGGCTTGCGCAACGTGAATGGCACGCTCTACAGCACCACCGTTGGCGGCGGCGCGCACCATAGGGGAACCGTCTTCGCGCTGACGCTATAAACGTAGATTGCCGGATCGTCGCTGTTACGTGCGGGTGCGCGCGCCGCGCCGCCGCCCCCCGAGGCCGCATCGCGCTAGGGAACGTTACCGCTTAAAGGCCTAAGCCTCGCAGCTGCGCGCGGGGCGCCGATCGCAAAGCGCATTGCGGTCTTGCGCCTCGGACTCTGAGCGCTACATCGCCTTGGCCTTTTGCAATCTCGCGTCGATCGATGCCATCGCCTTCAACTCCGCAGCCGGCCACGAATGAGCGTAAATGCTGAGCGTCGTAGTCGGCGTTGTGTGCCCGAGAAACCGCGCGACGGAAGCAACGTCAACGCCTGCGGCGAGCATCCACGTCGCGGCGGTATGGCGTAGATCGTGGAGCGTCGCCTTCACCTTCGCGCGAGCGCGCAGCGAACGGCACGTTCGCGAGCGCAATGCCGCCGATATGCGGAGCGATCCTGAACTTCGCAAACTCGTCGTAGCGCATAACGGTGCGAAGAGCACGGCCCTTCGCGCGGCGGTCCGCGATAAAGCGATCGAGAAGCTGCGCGACCGATATGGTCTTCGGTGAGAGGTCGATGCCACGATCGCGCGCTTCGAGCGCTTTGCGTTCCGCGGCTTCGGTCTCTTTGCGAGTGCGGAACATGCCGACGCTTTTGCGACGGCGCCCGCCAAGTGCGGTCGGCTCTAGATCAACGAGTACGGCGTAACGTCCGCTCTTGCGCTTGTAAACGCTCACGACTGCCTCCGAAGGTAGGATTGGTATTGCTCACGTGCCGCGGCCCGAATCGCCGGCGGCCAGCCGGCCTTGCCAAGCGCGATGAGCATGCCATCAACTAACCGCGAAACTCGGGCTTCGTTGAAAAAGCGCTCGCCGGTACGGCAGTCCTTGAACGCCTCCAGACTCCGAGCGTACGCTAAGAGCTCTTTGACAAGTGCGGACGCAGCACCGGGTATCTTGAGCGGCACGGAAAGCCCAGCGAAACGCTGCAAAGTTGCGATTGCCGCCTCTTGGGCAGCGTGGTACGGCGCTGGCTGGGGCAACGCGTCGCGCCGAGCTTTTGTAGCTGCGAAATCTGTCGGCGAAGAGATGGAGTGGTCGAGGTCAGCGTAAAGAGCGGCGACCGATTTGGTGAGCCCCTCTTCCTGTTGTACTCGACCTTGGGCATACCGCGTGAGGACCATTCTCCGCGTCTCTGGCCTGCAGGTGGCGAGCTTCGCTTTGACGCTTTTTGCAAAGCTCTTCGCGTCTGGATAAGCATCGACGTTAGAGCGAATATCGCTCAACAGTTCGCGCTCCGCGCGGGCGAGGTCGTCAATTGTAAGGCTCTCTGGCGAAACTCTTACGCGAACCTCCAATGGCGTCGTCTTGAGCGCCCCGGCTACGGCGCGAAGGATGCGCCCGTCGCCATTACCGGCACGTTTGAACCATCGTCCGAGGTCACGTTGGTCCATATCTACGCGGCTTGCGAGCGAGACCGGTGCAAGCCCACGAGCGAGCGCAAGGTCTGCAAGGCAACGCTTCTCCACCGACCCGGCTCGTTCGGCCCAGACAGCCAATTGCGGTTCGGAGGATCGAGGTCGCGCCATACCAGAGACCGGAACAACGACCCGCATGCTATCGAAGCGGATCCCCCACGGTACGTCGTCCATGCCGGTATGCCGCCAGTCCTCATGCTAGCGGCGGGTCGCGATCACGTCGTCCAGCTTGGTTTGGAACGGTTTTTGCGGGACGAACTGCCATGGGCCGACCACGCTTTCGAGCTTGTCGCCACTGGTTTTCACGACCGTATCGCGCTTTGGTACGTTCGCCGATTCCTGGAGCTTCACTTGAACACTTGAATGGGCCTTAGCGATGTATGTGGTGCGCCGAATCGCGCGAGTCGTATTAGCGCTCTCCTTCATAGCGGCGACGGGCAGAACATCACGCGCAAGAACCCGCTGAAAGTTCGCGACGCGCACGTCTGCCTCGCGGCCGGCATAACGGACTCCTCGGTCACGTCGACATTCCCGCAACGTAAAGCCTTTACGTCCAAGTTACGGATAATCTCCGCGATCAAGCGAAGGCGGTCCATTTTGGAGACGGTTCTTAACGCAGTCCCTCGTGGGGAGAACAATGGGGAGAAAGCAGGACCCGATTCGCGTCTGCTCGCATTCTCCCTAATTACGAATCGCGTCCTGTTCTTAGTGAAAGGACTTACAGGATCCTCAACAGCGGTAGAGGCCTGCCGCATTTTCGCAGACGATCTTGCGAACGATCTCAACAGGTACGCCGTCGAACGCCCGTCCTATCGCGCTTCGCGAGTGGGGCCAGGTCGAGTCGACGTGCGGATAATCGGAGGCCCATAGATAGTTGTCGGCGCCGAACTCGGCGGCCGAAGGCAGGCCCGTCGGGTCCTCTTGGAACGTGGCGAACACCTGACGGCGCACGTACACACTCGGCTCCTGCCGCAGTGGCTCGTCGGCATACCGACCGAAGCGCTCGTGGGCGTGGTCGAGGCGAAACATGAAGTGCGCAATCCAACCGCAGTCGTTCTCAGCCGAGACGACCTTCAGCGCAGGAAAGCGTTCGAGGACGCCGCCGCAGACGATCTCCGCGAGCGACCGCTGCACGTCGTGGATCACGTCCAGATACTGCACGCACGCCGATGGTGACGTCGCGCGCTCTCCGTTCCCGCTGGTGATGCAATGGAGTGAGACGGGCAGCTCCAGCGCGCTCGCGCAGTTCCAAAATGGATCGTACACGCGATCTCCGTACGGTGGGCTGTCCGATGCCGGCGCCCCCGCGATGAGCACGCCGGCGAGTCCCAGGCGCGCAACGCGTTCGAGCTCGTGCACCGCGCCGTCTACGTCGCACAGCGAGATCAGCCCAAGCGGGACGAGTCGCGAGCGGTCGAGCGCCGAGTATTCGGCGATCCACTCGTTGTAAACGCGAAAGCACGCGCGCTGGAGGTCCGTGTCGCTTAGCGCGAAGAGGCGCATGCCGTGCGTCGGATAGAGCACCTCGCATGCGAGGCCATCGATCTCTTGATCGTCGATCCGTGCCGCAGGGTCCCACCCGCCGGGACGCGCGGCCTCGTATCCGGCGTGCAGGTGGCGCTTGAGATCCCCACCCGACTTTCCGGCTCCAAAGCCTGTTGCGACGACGAACGGCGCGACGCCCGGGGCGACGAACAAATATCTGTCAGTCATGAAGTGGCGGACAACGCGCGGAGCCCGGTCGCGGAACTCGCGGTCGAGGCGCTCGCACCACAGGTCCGCCGGCTCGGTGACGTGCGAGTCCGCAGAAATGACGCGCAAACCGTCGAGCGCGATCAGCCCGAACCCCACATGTGCCACCACGTTCCCTGATCGGGATTCGCGGGGTTCGACGTGTGACTCTCCGCAAGGTGCTCGCCGTACGACGTGTGGTTGATCGAATCGTCGATGGCACTGTACGCGTTGAAGATCGAGCCAAATGCGGCGTTTACCAGCGTGTGGCCGGTTTCGTGCGCCTGAGCGGAGCTGCCCGGGTCTAAGTACGCGAAGTTCCCCAGGTTGAAGCCGGCCGCCCAGCTTGGAGCGCGGATCCATCCGCCGGTCATGACGATCGTGCCGGTTCCCCAATCGATGCTGATGCTGTCGATCTTCGCCCCGCTCGCGCTAAACCAACTGCCGTTCCAAGTCACGCCCGCCGCGACCAGGTTGATGAGGGTCACGACGAGGCCGACGAGCGTGACACCCCAGGACATGGGCATCAGCCAACTGGACCAGCCGAGAATACCCTGGTAGACCTTGTTGCCCGATATCGAGTTAAATGCGGCTAGGAAGTTGATCACGCCCAACGCGAGCCCAATGCCGGGCCCCCAAACCAGCGCCCCGAGGCCAACGTTCATGGCGGCATTAAAGCCGATCATGAAGCCGCGGAAGAACTCGCCGGGTCCGGTCCCCGCGTTCGCGGATGCGGCGACGTACATGGTCCCGATCAACCCAAGCGACAGTACCACGCCGATCACGACGCCCGCCAGTCCTCCAGTGGCGACGGTCAAAGCGATGATCCCCACCGCGGCTACGACACCTACAATCGCGCCCACGACGCTCCAGAATGAGAGGCCGTCGAAGTCGAGGTTGTTGAGCGGGTCGGAGCCCGCGTAGGCGTAGGGATGAAGCGCCTTGGGGTTGCCCACGACCTTGTCGGGCTGATAGAGTGCCATCGGATCTGGCGTGAGAAAGCGAGCCAATGCCGCAGCGTAGTAGCGTCGTCCCATATAATAAAGACCGGACTCCGAGTCGAACGGGTGTAAGCCATACGTCCGGTCACTGACGTCGCCGTTCGCGCTGTCGACGTTGCCGAAGGGCCGGTAGACAATCGATGCGAGCTTGCTGCCCGATGCGTCCGAGAAGAACGCGGTGTTGCCGGCGTAGTCGGAGTGCATGAACTTTGTGGCGCCCGAGCTTAGCAGCGCCACCCGGCGCCCGCCGAGCTCGACGAAGTGGACCGTCTGCCCGTTGCGGATCTCAACGTCCGTTCCCGCGAAGAGCGTCGTGGTGACGATGCCGCCGAGGGTCACCTGCTTGGAGACCCGTCGGCCCTGCGGGTCGTACGCGTATGCCGCAGTGAGGCCGTCGCCGCGCACGACTTTGGTGAGTTCGCTCTTCTCGTTATACGTGAACGAGTTGCCGCCGAATCCTAGGAGATTACCGTCGGCGTCGTAACTGAGATTTGCGCGCTCCGCGCCTCCGGCGCTCACGCCGGCGATCCTGTCCGGATGGGCCGCGTCGTCGTAGGCGAACGTGCTGCCGCTCTCGTCCATCTTCGTCAAATTGAGGAAGTTGGTATATGTGTAGTTCCGGACCGTCGGCTGGGATGGGTCCCCACTCGAGTACGATGTGATTTGGTAGAGCGGGTCGTAGGCGTAGGTCGTTGTGCCTCGGCCGGCCGGCGCGGAGTCGACGCTTGAGAGCAACCTCCCCATGGGGTCGAAACCGTACGCGAGATCCTCGAACGCCTCGCCGTGACGACCGACGGTGCGCTGCGATTTGACGCGACCGGGCCCATCGAGGTACGTCATCGTAGTCGTTACGCCGTTCGCAAAGGCGACGCTCTCAGCGAGGCCGCGCGGGTTATACGTCACGCTCGACAACACGTTCGCAATACCGGTAACCCAGCCGTTGAAGCTAAGCGACTTTCCGATCGTGACGCCGTCCGAGTGCACCTGACCCACCTCGCGCCCAAGAACATCGTACTCGAACTGGACGGTGTGTGGCGTCGCGACGCCATCGAACGCATATACAATCTGGCTCAGACGTCCGGCGGCATCGTACTGGAAGGTCTGCGATCCGCCATGGAACGTCGCCGAGGCGACGAGATTGACGGCATCCGCCCCCGCGGCCTCATAGGTGTATTCCTCGAGAACGTTTCCCGCCGCGGTCAGCCGCTGCAGGCGCCCAACCGCGTCCAGTGTCGCGCGAAGATCGTTTCCGTTCGCGTCCAGCGAACGGACGACGTGGTTGCGCGCATCGTACCAGAGTTTGCGGAGGCCGGCGGAACGGTGATCGACCTCGTAGCGATTACCCAACAGGTCGCACTTGTACGTGCAGAGGCCGCCGAGCGCGTCCTGGACCGCGATCATGCGACCCAGCGCGTCGTTAACGTATGTGGTCGTGCTGATCTGGCCCCCGCCGAGTACCTCCACGATCGCCACGCGTTGGCGGGACACGTCGAACTCTTCGCGGCGCGGCGTGTTGGCTTGTCCGCTCGCCGTGGCTGACGCCGACGTGTCGTTGTCGTTGGCGTCGGCGATCTCGACGCTGAATGGGAGGTACTGTGCGGTCGAGACTCCGCCATTGAAGTCGACGGTGCGAACGACGCGCCCGCGCGCATCGTACGTGATGCTACGAGAGGCGCCGCCGGCAGCCGGCCCCCATGAAAACGCCGCTAAGCCCGAAAACGTCGGCTCGAACTCCGCCTTGAGATCGCCCCACGGATTGAACGCGCGGTAGCCTGAAACGACGTACGTCGCCGCGTCGGACTGCGCGCGATGCTGGAGCTCGTTGCCGCGTGCGTCGAAGAACGTGAGGACGCTGGAGACCACGTCGCCGGCCTTCGTCTGCAGCATGCGAACCGTCCGAACGTTCGGGACGACGGAGTTGTCGTAAGTGTAGGTCCGTGGCGGGAGCGCCGGTTCGTCCACCGGCGTGAGCGACCAGCGAAGGCGCCCCTCAGCGTCGTATTTGAACTGCACGGCTTCGCCGTTGGGGTACGTTATAGACGATGGCTGCGCGACGCCGCGGTCATAAGCGAAGGCGGTCGTGCCGAGTGGACCGGTGAGCGACGTACGAAGCAGCCCCGGCGCATCGAACGCAAAGGTGGTCGCCACCCCGATTGGGTCCATGTCACCGACTTTGAGGCCGCGTGCATCGTACGCATGCCGCTCCGCTGCGACGAACTGCGCGGCGACTCCGTCCGCATCGTCGCCGGCAATGAAGCCCAGTGCCGTGGCCCCGTCCATGCTGGCGTCGTAGTGCGCGCTAAAATCGGCCTGCGACCACGCCTTGCGCAGACGACGCGTCAGCAATCCGCGGTCCGCCTGCCCAAGGGGAAGCCCGACGTAGTCGGCACCGTCGTAGAAGAGCTGCTCCTCGGAGACGAGGTTGCCGCTGCCGTCACGGGTCACGACTCTCGTCGGCTTGCCAAGGAGGCGCCGGGTGGTGCTCGTCGCGTACGCGATGTCGGAGGTGCGGATCTGATCCGTCTGCGCGACACCGCCTTTGGTACCGTAAGCGCGTTGCACTTCCCGGACGACGTTGCCCACATCATCGTATGTATAGGTTTGCTCTTCACACCGAGTGTCGCTCGACCGCTCGCTGTCCAGCGTGCGATGCACGGCGACCTTCACGTACGTACGGTGACTGCCGTCGGCGGCGTCGGTCATTACGTCCACCGTGTATTCGGACTGTTCGGTTGACAATGGCAGGTCAGCGAGCGTTCCGTCGAGACCGTAGACATCGATCTGCGCCAGACAACCGTTAAGTGCGGCGTCGTCGATCGTGTTCCCCGGCAAGAGCTCCATCGCCATGAGGAACCGGTGGACGGTTTTCGTGTCGGCGCGGCTCTCGTCGCCCTTCTCGATCTTCTCGGTGATGCGGAAGCCCTCGAAGCACCGGAGCGATGGCTGATAGTGGGCGTCGTGATACTGGTAGAGCACGTCGCTAACGACTCCCGTCACGCGGTCGGTCTCGCGCGTCTCGGCGACGACGCGTAACGGGAAGGGGAAGTTTGTATCCCAGGTCGTGCCGGCCGCGCGATCGCGGAGATACTCGTCGACGGCCGAGCGATAGAACAGCTCCGACAACAGACCGGAGCCGTTGTCGATGCTCGCCAGCAAGTACGGGTCACTGGAGGCATTGAACCCGACGTGCACGTACCCGGTGCGCGCGCCGGAACGATAGCTATTCCACAACAGCCCGGCGGTCGCGGTGCCTTTGAGGTTGACGACGCGGATCGTGCTCGGAATCGGCGGCGGGATGGGTGCGATCAAAACAGCGTCGGTGAAGCCGGCCCCGTTGCGGTTGATGGCGACGATCACCGCCTCGTCGCCCACAAACACCAGGTCGGCGCAGCCGTCCCCGTCGATGTCCGTGAGGTAGACGCGGTTCGCCGCATCTTGGAGGCCGCGCAGGTGCGGAGCGTTGTCCATCCAGACGGCGTCGGCGAAGCGACCGTTTCCGAGGTTCTGCCAATAGCGGATTGCGCCCGAGGCGATCTCGACGATATCCGAGGATCCGTCTCCCGTCATATCCGCGAGCTGAACGAGCGCGTTGGTGAAATCTGCGCCGCCGTCGGGAGGAGCCGGAACGAAAAACGCTTCGCCCCAGCCGGAGCTTCCGCCGTTGCGCCAAAGGACGTATCCTCGTGCAAGCGACTCGATGGCGTCGACGCGACCGTCAGCATCGTTGTCGGAGAAGCGCAGGCGCCCGCCGAGCCAATCCGGAGTCGCGCTGTCGTTGCGCGGATAGGCGACGAAATCGCCCCAGCCAAGCTGTCCAACATTTTCGAAGTAACCCGGAACCGAGCCCGGCGCCAGGAGCATCAAGTCGGCTTTGCCATTGCCGTTGACATCAATGAAAGCCGCGCCGGCCGACGCGATCGATCCGCCGAACGGCGCCGCTGCCAAGCGCTGCGGAAAGTCCCAACCGCCGCCGTTGTTGCGCCAGTAGAACTGTTCGCCGCCCGCGATCTCGAGAATCCCGGGCAGCGGTGCAGAATCGAGGGTTACTAGCGACGCGTCAGGATCGTCTAATGCGGGCGGCTCCGCCGCATCGGCCGGCCAGAACTCGACCGCGACGTCAGCCGAGTCGAACGCGTCATAACCGAACGTAACGGGCGGACGCGTGACGGTGCCGCCGTCGGTAGCGGAAGTTCCAAACGACTGCAACTGGATCGTGCTCAGCAGCGAGATCCCGCTCTGCGGCGTGACGGTGTAGCCGAGTAACCACGAACGCAGCTTCACCTCTGACGTCCCAGGATCGAGCACCAGGTCGATGCGAGCGCAACGCTTTCGCAGCGAGCGCACGAAACCGGCGCGCCCGTCGCGTCGCGCATCCGGGCGGTCTTCGTACGCGAGTCTCACGGCGTAGGCGGCGTACCCGACCTCGAGCAGATACGGAATGCCATCGCTGACGTCCCATGAGTAAGTCACGACGTTACCGGAGACGTCGGTCCAGCGCTCCAGCAGCCAGGTTTGAACGTGACTGGGCTGAGCCGGGTCAGCGATACGCGACGCCGGCGCGGTGCCAAGCTCGTAAACGGACCCATCCCGCTCCTCGATCTTCCAACCGTCACCTTCGCGCGAGTAGCGCGCGAAAGCGCTTTCGACCCGTGCGCCGTAGGTGCCGTCGGCGAGCGCGACAATCTCACTGCCACCATCGAGAAACGTGGCTGGGCTCTCGCCGGGAACACCAAGGTCCAAGCGCTGGTCGATCGTGCGGACGGGCAGTTGCCAGCCGAAGCCGAACGGCCCGAACCGCGTCCCCTGAGTGTACTGGAGCGCGAGCGCCGGCGTGTGTCCGGCTACGCCGTCCGGCAACGCGATTTTGTACGAATACACCCCCTGTCCGGTGCTAAGGTTCAGGCGGAACGCCTCGCCTAGTCCGGGTGCAGTACCAATTCCCCCCGGCGGCGAGACGGTCGCGTCACCGTCACGCGTGGTTGCCATTGCTTTCTCTCGCTACCGGTAGTCGAAGGTGTACTCGAAGTAGGTCATAAGGTCGCTCAGGCCCGTGAGCACGAATTTCCCGGCGGTGACGAGCTGCGGATTGTCCGCCGCCTGCACCGCGATGGTCAGCGTGTCGAAGACGGGGTGTCCGTTGAGCGCAAAGAGCGGATCGGTTGAGGCCGTGCCCGCCACTTGGCCGCCGGCGTCGGTCTTGACGACAAACTCCTTTCCGAGCGCCGCCGACGTAACGTGCAAGGTGAGCCCGTTGATCGTCGCGGGATCGCCGAGGACGCGCAGCGAGGACTTGGTGCGGCTGAGGTTGGTTTGCGTCATAGGAAACAGTGCCGCATCATAGATGAGCTGCGCCGAGCCTTGGCCGCGCAGGTAGAACAACTCGTCCGGGAAGGTCAAGCGCATCGAGGTGACTCGGGTCGCGGAGGCGCTCTTCGGCAGCCCCGCCTTGATCGTCGGCTCGAGGTCTGCACTGAAAAAGCCATCGTAGTAGAGGACGAGTTGAACATCGATAATCGACCCGAAGTCGAGATCGTTCGCGTCTAGCGGCAGATCGAGCTGCCATAGCGTGTCGATGCCGTGATTCTCAAAGAGCTGCAGGTCGTTCGGGCTGACGCGAAATGCCAGCGCGTCCTGCCGGATCTCGTACGCGGAGAGCGGCATCACGTCGGCAGGGTAGAGACGCGTGACCACGGTCCCGTCGGCCTGCCGAAACTTGGATGCCCCGACGTTGCGCAACGTGCCCGCGACGTTTGCGCTCGTGATCCCTACGAATACCAGCTCTACGTTGCGCAGCTTGCAGAGGTACATCCCCGGCGTCTGCCGGTCGAACATCGCAAGTTCGGTCTGGAACGTGCAGTGGCCGGTGCCCTGTAGCGTATTGAACGCGAACGGGACGTTGTCGGCCAGGCTGATGATCCGCTTTACCGGCGCCTTCTTCGTCTTCGTCGTCATCGTGTAGTCGTACGTCAAGTAGTCGAGATCGAGTCCGAGGAAGTCTGCGCCCATAAGGTTGTCGGTTGCCGAGTGGGTGTAGTCGTACTGCACGACCTGCAGGTTGCGTCCAGTCTCGGCGTTGTACGCGCGCTGCGCGAGCAGGCCGACGGCGGTCGCCATGTCGGTGTAGCGCTGGGAGATGCGCTGCGCGCTCTTCGCGAGATCGAACCAGAGGCCGGCGTTGAACTCCTTCATGTCGAGATAGTTGCGGTTCTCCACCGCGTCTGCTTCCTGAAGTTGCGCGAGCGCAATACGCTGGTTGGCGATGGCGACCTGTCCTTGTGCGGCCGCGACCTGCGCCTGGGCTTGCCCGACGTACGCGCCCGCGGCGGCAACATTGCGCTGCAGGCTGGAGGCCTCCATGTCCTGCGAGATCTTGGTGCGGTCGGTTTCGAGTTCCTGAATGACGATGCTGCGCCGCTGACCGCTTACGTTATAGTAGGTGTAGCCGCTGATCGTCAGGCTGACCTCGGATCCTTGATCGACGGAGGCGGCATTGGCCCACGCCTCCAACTCGTCGTACTCCGCCAGCGCAGCGCGGTTGTTGGCAAATTCGGTTTGCGCCTGCTGCGCATTGCTCAGCTGAACGTTCGCCGAGTTCAGCGTAGCATTCGCGACGCCGACCTGCAGGTTCGCCTCGTCTAACCCGCGCTGCTCGAGGACGACGGTCTGCGCGCCGACCTGTGCCTGCTGATCGAGCTGTTGGCGCTGCAGGGTCTCATCTTCGCCGGCGGTCTGATATTGGATATAGCGTTGCTCCATCGCAGAGGCCTGTTGGGCGAAGTACTTGGCGGTGTTCTGTAAGTAGTCCCAACTAAAAGGCGGCAGATAGTTGGGCGTCAGGCCGAAGTAGTCGAGTCCGCCTGCGATCTGGCCGAGCTTGACATGCGCTTCCATAACCTTCGCCAGCATGTCGGGATTATCGGCGAAGGTGGGTGAATATCCAGACTGCACGAAGGCCGTCACGCGCGCCTTTATTCCAGCGAAGCGTGCATCGGCATAAAGCACCGAGGTAGCGTCGAGCGTTCCGTCCGTCCGGACGATGTGCTCGTAGTTCGCTTTCGCGACGGCGAAGGCGGTCGCATCGGAGGCGGCGTTTCGGTAGTCGCGGTCACCGATTGCGAGATAAACCGCAGCCAGCTTGCTCCACAGTTTCGGGATCTCAAACGCCGTGTTGATGTACGGATACACAAGCACGCTCGCGTACGTGCTTGCGGCGTCTTCGAGGTTGCCTAGGCCGAGCAGACAGTCACCGATCGCCATCGGGATCACGAAGAAATACATCGACGCCAGGTATGCGACGATCGTCGCCGGATCGGCAACCGCAACGAGGTTGCGCAGCAGAACGAGGTCGCTCGAAGCCGAGACGGTTTGTAAGAAGCCGTGCACGTTCTGCACGACGTTCCCAGTGAGGTCGAGCGAGACAGAGCTCGACGCGCCGAGGACCGTGAAAGTCCGCTCCGGCGGAAGCGTCGCGAGAAACTCCGAGGCCATCAGCCGCTCGACCGGTGCTGGGGCC
>JBARKF010000262.1:0-10237 GCA_049800655.1 Candidatus Cybelea sp. | reverse complement strand
GCCGAGACCCGCGCGGCGTTGCGCGCAGCGCTGGCAAACCTCGGGGGCGGCCTCGCCGCCGAGGTACGAGCACTGCGGGCCGCGTTGGCGCGCGTCCTCGAGGAGCTCGCCGGCACGATCGACTTTCCCGATGAGGTTCCCGAGCCCGACCGCCAGTCGCTTGACGAAGAACTAACGGGCCTAGGGCGCCGTCTCGAGCGGCTCCGCCGCGACGGCGAGGTCGGACGGCTGATGCGCGAAGGCGTGAGCGTCGCCATCGTCGGTCCCCCAAATGCCGGCAAGTCCTCACTACTCAACGCTCTGCTCGACAGCGAACGCGCAATCGTCTCCGAGATTCCCGGGACGACGCGCGACACGATCGAGGAGAGCCTTATCGTCGAAGGCGTACCGGTTCGACTCGTCGACACCGCCGGAATTCGGACGCACGCCGATCGCCTTGAAACGGCGGGCATCGAGCGCACGGAACGCGCGCTCGAGGCGGCTCGCGTCGCGCTCGTCGTCATCGACGGATCGCAACCGCTCGGCACCGACGCCGAGAAGCTTCTGGATCGTACGCGCCACCGGGACCGGATCATTTTTTTCAACAAATCCGATCTTGGGACGGTCGCCATCCGCGCCTGGAAGGATTCGCACGCGATCGTCGGCAGCGTCCATGACGACCGGACGTTATCGCTCGTGCGCGACGCGATCGCGACGGTCGGGTGGGGCGGCGAAACGCTCGACGCCGCGCGGCCGCACCTTGCGTCGCTTCACGAATTCGATGCCGTCAACGCCGCCATCGATGCCCTGACACGCGCCGGCGAAGCCTTGAGCGCCCAAGAGCCGCTGGATTTCGTCGCGACTGACCTTCAGCGCGCTTTTTCGGCATTGGGGCATGTAAGCGAGCGGGTTGCCGCCGAAGAGGTTATCGACGGGATTTTCTCCCGCTTTTGCATCGGAAAATAAGGGGGCAACGGATGAAACGTAGGCTCTTGGCCGTCGCGGCGCTCTGCGCGATCGCGCTGCCGGCGGCAGCTGCAAGGACCGGATCAGCGCATGGAGTGACGATCACCAGCTGTGTCGTCAACTCCAGCGGAAGCAACCTGACCAACGGCATCAATGTCGTCTACTACAACACTCACGACTCGCCAGCCACGGAGGTAGATTTTCTCGTGAACTACGGCGGTCACAAATACATCCTCATCGACAAGGGCAGCTTCGCGCGCGGCGCACAGATCAACCACAACCTGACCAACTCGTTAACCGGTCAGCCGTGGAACGGACCGACGGCGAAACGCTGTTCGGTGCAACGCGTTTACTTGGAGAACGGCAATGTTCTCCAGTAGTGCGATAGCGGGAACCCCCATAATCAACGCGGTCGCGCGCACCTGGTGGCTGTGGCTGATCCGCGGGCTCGCTGCGATCATCTTCGGACTGCTCGCCTTTACTTGGCCGGGGTTAACCTGGATAACGATTGCGATTTTGTTCGGTGCCTACGCGCTCGTCGACGGCATCTTTGCGATCGTTGCGGCAGTTCGCGCGGTCGAGCACCAGCAGCGCTGGTGGCCCTTCCTGCTCGAAGGCCTCGTCGGCATTCTGATCGCTGCCATCACATGGTACGACATTCGGATTACTATTGCCGCACTCTATCTCACGATCGCAGCCTGGGCATTTATCACCGGAATCCTCGAGCTCGTTGCAGCGGTGCAACTGCGCAAGCACATCTCAAACGAAATATGGTTGATCATCGGCGGCATCGCATCGATTGCATTCGGCGTCCTGATGCTGCTCTTTCCGCTCATCGGTGCGATCACCGTCATCTATATCATCGCGGCATATGCGATCGTCTTCGGCATCATCATGATTGGCTTCGCGTTCCGTCTGCGCTCGCACATGCCGGGCCAAGGAACGAGCTAGGACTCTCGCGTGCGCGACGCCGGCACGATCGTCGTCGGCGGCGGTCACGCCGGCGTCGAAGCAGCCCTCGCGGCCGCGCGGCTTGGCGTGCCGACGCTGCTCGTCACGGGCGACCCGGAGAAAATCTGCACGTTACCTTGCAATCCCTCGATCGGCGGGAGCGCCAAAGGACAGTTGGTGCGCGAGATCGACGCGCTCGGCGGCGCGATGGGGGCGATCGCCGACCGCTGCAGCCTGCACGCCCGCTTTCTCAACGAGAGCAAAGGCCCGTCGGTGCGCGCGCTGCGCCAGCAGATGGACAAGCCGGCATATGCTCACCTAGCCATCTCGACGCTCCGTGGCCAACCCAACCTAGCAATCGTGCAGGGGCTCGTCGACGATCTCGTGGTCGAGAACGGCGCCGTGCGCGGCGTGCTCTGTTCCGACGGTCGACGCTACCATGCGAACGCGGTCGTGCTCGCGACCGGTACGTTCTTAGGAGGGAAATCCTTCCGCGGTAACGTCGTTCGTGCCGAGGGGCGCTTCGGCGAGGCGCCAGCGATCGGTCTCGCTGCCTGTTTGCGGCGTCTCGGCTTCCCGACCGCGCGCTTGAAGACGGGGACCCCTCCGCGAATTGACAAGTCGAGCGTTGATTACGACGCAATGCTCGCGCAGCCGCCGAGTCCGCGGCCGCTGCTCTTCTCGTACCGCAGCGTCGACCAGTTCGCCGGTCCGCAACTGCATTGTTACGTCACCCAAACCAATGCGCGTACGCACGCGCTCGTGCGCGATAACTTAGAAGCGTCACCGCTCTACGGTTTGGATCTGATCCGCGGTGTGGGGCCGCGGTATTGCCCTTCGATTGAAGACAAAGTCGTCAAGTTCGCGCATAATCCGTCGCATCAGATCTTCATCGAGCCCGAGGGTTGGGACGAGCCGACGCTCTACGTCGGTGGGTTCTCGACGTCATTGCCGGCCGAAATCCAACTCGAGATGTTGCACTCGCTTCCCGGACTCGAGTCGTGCAGGATGATTCGGGCGGGATACGCGGTGGAGTATGACATGGTGCCGCCGACCGAACTGCACGAGACGCTCGAGACGCGGCGCATCGAAGGCCTCTATCATTGCGGCCAAATCAACGGAACCTCGGGCTACGAGGAAGCCGCGGCTCAAGGATTGGTCGCGGGCATCAATGCGGCCCGCGCCGCCCGCGGCGACGAACCGCTGCGTCTGCGCCGATCGCAAGCGTATATCGGTGTCTTGATCGACGATCTCGTAACGAAGGGCGTGGACGAACCGTACCGGATGCTCACTTCGCGCGCCGAGCACCGGGTGGTGCTCCGCCACGACAACGCCGACACGCGTCTCACACCGATAGGGCGCGAGATCGGATTGGTCGACGATGCCGCCTGGGAGTGCTTTCTGCACCGCCGTGACGCGCTGCAGGGGGGGCGTGCGCGAGCCGAATCCGCGCCTCTCGCCCCGCCCGCCATCGGCGAGGAGCGGTTCGCCGCGGGGAGCACCATCGCCGACGCCTTGCGCCGCCCGCACGTCGGCTTTTCCGACGTCGCCGATCGCTTTATGCCGCCGCTTGCGGGCGAGATCGGCGAGCGCGTTGCGATCGAACTGAAATGCGAAGGATACGTGCGTCGCGAGGAGTTGGCGATCGAAAAAGCGGCGAAGGCCGAGCGCGTCACGATCCCGGAAGACTTTGACTACCTCACAATTCGAGCGCTCTCACGGGAAGCGCGCGAAAAGTTCTCTCGGCGCCGTCCACGCACGCTGGGGATGGCAGGCCGGATACCCGGCATCACCCCATCGGATGTGGCCATCGTTGCCCTCTTCCTGCACCGGCGCGAGCGAGAGATGGTTCTTTCGTCGGGGTAATGCGTTCGGGCGTGTCGGTTTTCGTGCATTTCGAACGTCTATTGGCCATCACACCCGTAAGGAGGAACCGAACATGAGTGAATTCGTCTATCTCTATCGCGGCGGACAGCGCCCCGACTCACCCGCCGAAGGTGAGAAACAGATGCAGCTGTGGGTCGGCTGGCTGCAGGATCTGGCCAATAAGGGATACCTCAAGGACCGCGGCCAACCGCTCGAGCGCGAGGGTAAGGTTGTCAGCGGGAAACAGCGCACCGTCACCGACGGACCCTATCCGGAATCAAAGGACATCGTCGGCGGCTACACCCTGATCGAAGCGAAAGATCTCGCGCAGGCGGCGGACCTAGCCGCGGGCTGTCCGATCTTTGAGACCGGCGGTGCGGTCGAAGTTCGACCCATTATGAAGATGTAGGGTCACACTCCGCTTGCAAGTCGAGGAGCACCTTTTCCGGCAGCACTCCGGACGTATGGTCACCGCGCTCGCACGCATCTTCGGACTTGAGAACATCGCGTTGGCGGAAGACGTCACTCAAGACGTCTTCTGCCGCGCGCTCGAGGTCTGGAAGCTGCGCGGCGTGCCGGAGAATCCATCGGCGTGGTTGATGAAGGCCGCAAAGAACCGGGCGATCGATCTCCTGCGCCGCGAACGCGTGGCGCGCCGGCTAGAGCCGGCGCTGGGACAGTTGCTCGAGAGCGAGTGGACGCTGGTGCCAACCGTCAACGAGTTCTTCAGCGCCGAGTCGATCAGAGACGACGAACTTCGGATGATCTTTTCGTGTTGCGATCCCCAGCTCTCCGAAACGACGCAGGTCTCGTTGACGCTACATCTCGCGTGCGGTTTTACGACGGCCGAAATAGCGAGCGCCTTTCTGCACAAGCGTTCGGCGATGGAAAAACGGATCGAACGCGGCAAAAAAGTGCTGGCCGGCTCCAAGCATCTTTTTGACCTGAGCGACGGTGAGCTTAAGACGCGGTTGTCGGCGGTTCACCGCGCTCTCTATTTGCTTTTCAACGAAGGCTACCACGGTGCATCGGCGGTACGGACGGAGCTTTGCCGCGAGGCGATGCGGCTCGGCGCGCTGCTGACCGAGAATCCCCTCGTCGCTTCGCCAGTCACCTATGCGCTCTGCGCGTTGATGAGTCTGCATGCGGCACGCTCACCCGCGCGGCTCGACCAGGACGGCGACCTGATTGACCTCGCGCATCAAGACCGATCGCGCTGGGACATCGAGTTGATCGGCAAAGGCAACGAGCTGCTCGATCGTTCGGCCTTCGGGACGGAGCTCAGCGATTATCACGTCGAAGCCGCGATCGCGGCCGTACACTCGAACGCTTTGCACGCGGAAGATACCGACTGGGGAGGCCTCATATGGCTCTACGATATGCTGATGACCATTCGCCCCTCACCCGTCGTCGCGCTCAACCGCGCCATTGCGCTGGCGCAACAGAATGGCCCCGAGCGCGGGATCGAGGAGCTCAGAACCCTCGCGCACGGCGAACTCCTCGCGTCATATCCGTTCTACGCGGCTGCCCTCGGCGAACTCGAGTTTCGCGCGGGGGACAATGGTAACGCCCGCAAGCACTTTGAAGAGGCGCTTGCGCTCGCGCGCAACCGCGTCGAACGCCGGTTTTTAGAACGACGTCTCGATGCCGTTCGTGATGCCGCCCTTCGATGAGCTCGAATCCCTGCTTCGGGAGGCCGCGCTCGCGCCGGAGCTAGCCCGCACGCTGGCACGATACGGAGCGCTCGTGCTCGACGCAAATCGGAGCTTTAACCTCACCGGAGCGCGCACGCCGCCCGAGCTCGCGCTCCATCTGCTCGACGGCCTCAGCGTCGTGCCGTACTTGCGGGAACCCTACGTCGATGTCGGCTCGGGCGCGGGATTTCCGGCGATGCCCGTCGCGATTGCGACCGGCATGCCCGTCATGATGATCGAGTCTGCCACGAAAAAAGCGCGCTTTCTCGCCTCCACGCTCGAACGGCTCGGCCTCAAGGGCGAGGTTCGCAACGAGCGCGCGGAGGCGGCTGGCCAGCGTGCAGAGATGCGGGAGCATTTCGCGAGCGGTACCGTCCGCGCGGTGGGCTCGGCCCCGACCGTCCTCGAGCTGCTTCTGCCGTTGATCGCCGTGGGGGGAGTCGCGGTTCTGCAGCGGGGCAGCCGCGACCGACGCGATCGCGCCGCCCTCGACGACGCCGCGCTCATGCTCGGCGGCTACGTCGAGCGAGAGGATGAGCTCGAAGGGGGCCGCTGCATCATCCTTGTTCGCAAGCGCACCGCAACCCCGCACCGCTTTCCCCGCCGGGCGGGCGTGCCGGCAAAACGGCCGTTATGTAGCTAAGCGGTCCTCCGGGGTCCGCAGGTGCGTCCCGTTTCACGGTGAACTTCGCGGTGAAACAAGTTGGAGGAGCGGGTGGAGAACGATCTGTCGGATTTCGAGCGTGGAGTTATTCTCGGCGTGCTCATCGGCGCCGGCCACTTCGGCGGTGATGGCCGCCAGCCTCAGGTCACGGTGAAGATGAACGTCCGGCACGAGCGCCTCCTGATGTGGCTTAACGACCGCATCCGCTGGTCCCGGCTCTACGGACCCTATCATCACGACGGGCGTCACTACTTACAGCTCATGATTCGCGGCCCGGCGTTGCGCGCCGAGTTGGGGCCGATGCTTTCGGAGACGCCCTGGCCGGAGATCGACGACTACTCGTACGGGCGATTTCGCGCGATGCTCGAGCGCTATGGCCCATTCGAAGAATCTGTTTCACCGGGAAGTTTGCCGTGAAACTCCGCGCGCTGGACGGGCGCTTGGCTGCGATCCTGCCGGGCGGGTCGCTCTTCGCCGTTGGCGGCCGCGTGCGCGATGAGATTCGAGCCGGGATCGACGGCATGGAGCTTTCCGCCACCGATTCCGATTACGTCGTCGTCGGAATATCACTTGACGAGCTGGTCGCGCGTCTCCGCTCGATCGGCCGCGTTGATCTTGTTGGTGCTTCGTTCTCAGTGATCAAGCTTACCGTTGACGGCGAAACCGTGGACGTTGCCCTGCCCCGGCGTGAGCGCTCGATCGGCACCGGTCACCGCGATTTCCACGTTCAAAGCGACCCGGAAGTCACGCTCGAGGAAGACCTCGCGCGGCGGGACTTCCGGATGAATATGCTGGCGCGAGCTTTGCCCTCCGGCGAGCTGATCGATCCGCATGGCGGCGAGGCCGACATCAGCGCTCGCCGGATCGACATTCTGAGCGCCGAGAGCTTTCGCGAGGATCCCTTACGGATGTTGCGGGCGGCGCAGTTCGCCGCGCGCTTCGAGTACGACGTTTCGACGGCGACGCTCGACGCGATGCGGGGAGCGGCGTCGCTGGTTCGCAGCGTTTCGGCCGAGCGGGTCCAGGACGAGCTGGCGAAGCTTTTCGAGCGCGCCCCGACGCCATCGATCGGACTAGAGCTCCTTCGCGAAACCGGAGTTCTCGCCGTGCTTTGGCCCGAGTTGTTGGAGGGGGTCGGCGTCGAGCAGAACGAGTGGCACGCCTTTGACGTCTGGAATCACGGGCTCGCGACGGTTGACGCCTCACCACCCGGCGATCTTACTTTGCGCCTAGCGGCATTGCTCCATGACATTGGCAAGCCTCGAACCAAGCAAGGGCCACACTTCTATCGCCACGAGATTGTCGGGGCGGACATGGCACGCGGCATGCTCGAACGCTTCCGTTTTCCGAACGATCTGACCCGAGCGACCGAACATCTCGTCCGCCATCACATGTACTCCGCCGATCCAGCCCTCAGCGACGCCGGCGTGCGGCGCTTCATCCAACGTGTCGGCCCGCCAAATATCGAACACTTGTTCGCATTGCGCCACGCCGATATCGCCGGCAGTGGACTTCCGAAGCGCGACGGCGGCAACGAGGCTTTCGAGGCGCGCGTGCACGCAGAACTCGAGCGGAAGCCCGCATTTGCGATCCGCGACCTCGCCATCGGCGGCGACGACGTGATTGCGGCGCTGGTGCGCCGCGGCGACGCGCCCGTCGAGTTCAAAGGCGACGAGCGCGTCGGCGCTGCGTTACACTGGCTCTTCGAGCAGGTCACCGACGAACCCGAACGTAACGAGCGGACCGTGCTGCTGCGAATCCTCGAGCAGTATTTAGCCGGTGCCGCATAAGCTATGGGTCGCATCATCGCGCTCGTCAACCAGAAGGGCGGCGTCGGAAAAAGCACGACGGCGGTGAACCTGGGCGCCGCGCTCGCGGTTGCGGGCAAGCGCGTTTTGGTGATCGACACCGATCCGCAAGGCAACGCGACGACTGGCCTTGGCATTAAGAAAGCCAGTCTGACGCGCGACATCTACCACGTGCTCATGCACGAGGTTCCGCTCGAGCAGGTCGTCGTGCCGACCGAGGTGCCCAATCTTTCGATTGCTCCCGCAACGATCAACCTCGCGGGCGCCGACGTCGAACTCGTAGCGGCCCTTTCGCGTGAGACCCGGTTGCGTCAGGCGCTAGCGTCCGTCGCCTCGGGTTACGACTTCATCCTCATCGATTCGCCGCCATCGCTCGGCTTGTTGACGATTAACGCGCTGACTGCTGCCGACGACTGCATCATCCCAGTCCAGGCGGAGTTCTACGCGCTCGAGGGACTGGCGCAGCTCACCAGCGTGATCTGGCGGGTTCGCGACGCGCTCAATCCGACGCTCTATGTGAGCGGCGTTTTGGTCACGATGTTCGACGGTCGCACGCGGCTTGCGACCGAAGTCATCCGCGAACTCGAGAAATTCTTTCCGGAGCAGATATTCAAGACGCAAATTCCGCGAAACGTGCGCATCTCCGAAGCGCCGTCGTACGGGAAGCCGGTCATCCTCTTCGACCTGCGCAGCCGTGGTGCTCAAGCTTATCTCGCGGTTGCTCGCGAGATGCTCGAACTCGCGCGAACGCCGGCATGAGCACGCCGAAGCGCGGTTTGGGCCGAGGATTAAGTGCATTGCTTGGCGATGCCTCGGTGCCGACCGCGAACGCACAAATCGTGCGCGACATCCCTTTAAGCGATATCACGCCGAACCCGTTCCAACCACGCAAAGCGTTTGATGCCGCGAGCCTCGACGAGTTGAAGACGTCGATTGCCGAATACGGCGTGCTGGTGCCGGTTATCGTCCGGCGTCGCGCTGACGGTTACGAACTGATCGCGGGTGAACGGCGCTGGCGCGCGTGCGCGGCCCTCCTGCGACCGACGATTCCCGCGATCGTTCGCGCGAGCGACGATCGTCAAACGCTCGAATTCGCGATCGTCGAAAACCTCCAACGCGAAGATCTCAATCCGCTCGAGGAAGCTGCCGGATTTCAATATCTCATCGACGAGTATGGGCTAACGCAGGAAGAGCTCGCGCGAAGGCTCGGAAAGAGCCGCCCCGCGGTTGCAAACACGCTGCGACTGCTCGGGCTCTCCGACGCAATCAAGGCGATGCTCGTCGATAGCCGTCTCTCCCCCGGTCACGCGCGCGCCCTCTTGTCGGCACCCGAAGCGAACCGCGGCGCGCTCGCGCAACGCGCCGTCGACGATGGATTGACGGTACGCGCCTTGGAGCGCCTCACCGGCGTCGTCGCACCGTCGCGTCCGAAG
This sequence comes from Candidatus Cybelea sp., assembly GCA_049800655.1. GTDB lineage: Bacteria > Vulcanimicrobiota > Vulcanimicrobiia > Vulcanimicrobiales > Vulcanimicrobiaceae > Cybelea. The sequence continues at coordinate 876 of JBARKF010000262.1, read as the reverse complement.
GCGCCGGCCCTTCGAGCACTCTCTCCTGAGGAGCGTGACTTCGAAACGCGGCTGCGCGAACGATTCGGCACACACGTGGCAGTCGTGCGTTACGGTCGCGGCGGGCGCATCGAGTTTCGCTTTGGTGATGACGGTGAGCTGATGCGTCTCGGCGATCTCCTGCTCGGTAAGGACGAGTAAGGAGCGGCGCACGTGCTCCCACTCTCGCGCATCGTCGCACTCTTGATGGCAGGCGTCCTCTGTTTTGGGATACTCGTTCCAATGGCGCTCGCCCGCCACGTTCCCGCGCTTGCGATATTCATCGCGATCGTTTTCATCGCATATTTGACGGCTAACGTCGTTCTATGGCTACGGATGCGGCCGCGCGCGTAACGCGACGGCGGCGCGCCGAACTCTTGCGCGACATTTACGTCATCGTGAATGAGGACGCGCGTGCAATCGAGCTCGCGCAAGCAGTGCTGGCCGCGGGCGTCCGCGTCCTGCAGTATCGTGCGAAAACGGGTCTTTCGGTTGAGAGGCTTCGCGCTCTGCGCGCGCTCACGCGCGAGCGTGACGCGCTGTTCATCATGAACGACGATTGGCACGCCGCCGTCGAGTTTGACTGCGACGGCGTCCACCTTGGGCCTGACGACGCAGGGTTCGAGTCGGTCGCGAGCGTGCGGGCGGCGCTCCCGGAGCGGCTCATCGGCATCTCCAGCGGTACGATCGCCGAGGCAAAAGCGGCCGGCGACGCGGATTATCTCGGGGTCGGGTCCATTTTTGCGACCGGATCGAAGGACGACGCCGGCGCGCCGATCGGTCTGGACGGCTTGCAGGCGATCGCCGCCTGCACCACACTGCCGATCGCCGCGGTGGGTGGGCTTACCGTTGCGAGGC
>JBARKF010000261.1:0-7672 GCA_049800655.1 Candidatus Cybelea sp. | reverse complement strand
ATTGTTAACAAACTCCTCATCGGCGATTGTAAACACGCGTTTGACGTGATCGGCCGCTGTGCCTTTACGTCCGTGTGCCGTTGGGCCGAGAAGCAACACGTTAAGACGCGGATACTGCCGCGTTGATTCGGTCATGAAGTAAGCATTCGCACCCATCGCAACTCCAGCAACGCCGAGGAATTGCAGGAGCAGCGCCGCTTCGGCCGCTTCGCTCTGCGGCGCGACGAGACGGACAAAGTCGCCGGCGGGACCATGAAGCGCAAGCGGATGTAGCACAGGGCGCGGATAGATGCCGGGCCATGCGACCAGAACGGGTACGGCACTTTCGATTGCGCGCCGCCAGCGCGCTTCGAATGCTTCCGGATCCTGGAGATGAAGGGCGCTCGGGTCTTTCGCGTCGCACGTCGCTTGCAGGTCGACGATGAAAGCCTCGCCGCGAAAGCGCAACTCGTTCAACCGCTCGGCCACACCCTTAACGAAGTCCTGGCCGGCCTTGCCGGGTTCACGGACGATGTAAAGGCGCCGGATGCCGGCGACATCCTCGGCGGCCATCCATTTCGTCATCGTCGCGCCCGGAACGCCGAGCGCCGGAATGCCGTGCAGCTCGAGCGTCCAACGATCCGATTCGCCTTCGCCGATCACCAGCTCGCGACGATCGCGCGCCGCGGTCAACGTGACCGCATCGATGTACGCGGTGCATTGGAGTTCGTTGTTGTTATCCCAGTATGTCGGGTTCGACGTCTGCACGAACTTACGCAGGCGCGATCGGTACAGGTACGGCATGCTCACGCCGCCATAGCCGTCGCTGAGGCCAAAGCGTTTATGCAGCCAGCCCGGAGGAAGTTTTTTGTACGCGGCGAGGAGCTCGACGGTAGCGGGTGTACGTCCGTCGCCCTGTGCATTATTCATGGAAACTCCTCCTCCAATAGCTGCGCGGCCGACGCGCGATCATGCGCGAGACCGAGCGCGATGCAAAGATCAAACACACCGCCATGCGCGCCGCACGCGAAGCAGCGCCATCCGCGCTCGCCAACGATAACCGCGCTCGGGTGGGTATCGGCGTGCGCCGGGCAGCGGAACCACACGCGCTTGCCGCGTTGTACTGTCGCAATGCCGGCTCGGCGCAGCACGTCGTCGACGGTCACGCGGTCGACGATCGACCTCATTAAACGCGCTCGAAATAGGCGAGAACGGCCTCAAGGACGATGGTAGCGAACAAGCCGTTTTCGCGGGTGTAATCTCGCCGCTCGATCTCAACGGCAATATCGCCGCCTAAGCGTGGCTCGATCGTCGCTAGCTGCCGCAGCGCTCGGCGAATTCGCGCTTCGTGCAACTCGTCAGTGGGCGCGAAGTTTGCGAGTCCGGTAAGCACCGGCCGATGAAAGGTCGGAAATGCTACCCGTTGAAATCGTCTCATGTCTCGATACATCTGGGGCCCGCGTGTCGGCGGGCCTCTCCTTTTGACGCGTGATGAAAGTCGTAACGGAGGCGAGCTCAACGAGCCGCCTGCCCCGGACTTTGAGCGACGTTAGTACCCCTTCGCGTAGCAATCGCTGCACGCTCGCGCGCGACAAGTCGAGCATCGTTTCCGTATCAGCGATCGAGATTAGTTTGGCCGCCGCATTCTCAGTGGCGGTCGGTGCCGGTGACGTCATCTTGGGCGCTGCGATAGTGTAGATCGCACGCACCAGCTCAATCACGAGATGTCCAAGCCCGAGAGCCAACTCGTCGCGATCGCGCGGATCGTCAGGTGTACCAGGCATCGGGGGCTTCTATCGCGCCGACACAAGGTCGAGGGGAGCGAGAAGCTGATCCAACCTCTGATCGTCGCATCCGAAGAAGGCTCGCAGTTTGGCCCGCTGCTCAGCCGAGGGGCGTAAGCGACCCGATGCTATCGCTTGGTAGCTCGCTGGGCTCATGCCGATTTTCTTAGCGAGAGTCTCCTGATTAATCTGGCGCTGGCGTCTCCACAGCTCGATGTTCGTCACGAAAAACAACCTTTCTACTACCCTATCAGTCGGCCAAGGGAAAACCCTACGTCGAAGCGTACCACAGACCCCGGGGAGGTATTCAAGTGGATGGTAAACGTGACCACAAAGTACCCCTGGTAAGCCTCCTCGCCGAGGAGGAGCGACGGGTTTTGGCTGGCCTCTTGCGCGTTGCTAGAGGCCGATCGCGCATGAGCCTTAACGCGGTTGCAGCGGCAGTATCGCCCGGGAACCGATCCCAAGTATCTGCATGGGAAAGCAATGAGGAGAGCAAACGAGTGCGGCCGCGCTACGAGACATTGCTCGAACTCGCGCAATTATACCGAGTATCTGAACTCGAACTATTCATGTGGGGCGGCTACTTAGACGAACTCCTCGGGCCGATCGTGGCGATGTGCGACTTGGCGATCAAGGGTTTCGATACGCCTCAAACGCTTCAAACAACTGCTGGTCAGTCGTACAAGGTCTTCGGTTGGTTGAAATGGGGAATCGCTTTAGGTTTCCGCGCCTTCCCCTTGAATGCAACACTCACTATCCCCGCAAGCGTCGACGAGTACAATTTCTCCGAGTACCCGCAAACGGGAGGGTCATTTCGTAGGCATCGCACTCGCTTACCGCACCTGGTTCAATTGGCCAAGAGCGACTTAGGTGAGAAGAAACTAATGCCAAGAGAGCGCCGATTGAAAGCGGCTATAAATCTTCATGCTTGGATGCGAGATATCGACTCAGCAACGTATCGCTTCGTCAAAACCATGGATGAACAATTCGCGCCTGACGTCTGGCGCAAAACGCTAAACCCCCTCAGCTCGACGTCACGACGCCGCGCAACGATTGGAGAAATACCATGATCCGTAAACGCCCTTCAGGCCGGTACCAGGTGCAAATCGACAACGGATTCGACCGCGCCGGCAAGCGGCTTCGCATCGCCGGCGGAGCCTATCGCACCAAGGCCGAGGCGCAGAAGGCCGAGCGCGCGATGCTCCAAGCGCGCGATCGGGGCTTCGAGTTCGCGACGTCGGACGCAACCGTCGTCGGCCTCATCGAGCTCTACGTCGTCGAGTGCGAAAAGAACGGGCTCTCCGAGAAGACGGTGCAAGAGTATCGCAACATGCTCGATTGCCGCTTCCGCGGGTTCGTATCGGTTCGGGCAGCGCAATGGAAACCGGCGCAGGTGAATGCCTGGATCGCGTTACTCCTCGAACGCGGCGGCCAGAAGGACGAAAATGGTAAACCCCGATCGCTGAGCGCAAAAACAGTAAAGCACGCGATGGCGCTGGGCAATGCCGCGTATCGTTTCGGCAAACGAATGGAGATCGTGCAACGCAATCCGTTCGAATACGTCGCTAGCCCCAAACTAAGTAAGACGCCCGCAAAGATGCTAAGTGGCGACGAGTTACGCGCGCTGCAGGGCATCGTTCGGGGAACGCGCTGGGAGGCGTTCATTACGATCGCACTCTGGCTCGGCCCGCGCCGGGGGGAAGCGATTGCTCTCGATTGGTCGGCATACAATGAGGAAGCGAAGACGCTCTCGATTCATTGCGCGATCGTCCAGACCCGAAAAGGCGTCAAACGCAAAGACACCAAGACCGGCCTAACGCGCGAAATCCCCGTCCCCCCGATCGTCACGCGAGCGCTAGCGCGGCAGCGAGCGCTTCAGAGTGCCGACGAGCTGGCTGCGCCCCACGGCGCCTACAAGAACGCTGCCGACGCGATCTTCACCGACGAGCTGGGGCGCCGCTATACACCTATGGCAGCGACGAATGCATTTCAACGGCTCGCCCGCAAGGCCAAGCTCTCAACAACGCGCTTACACGACTTACGCCACCACGCCGCTAGCGAGCTGCTCGGTACGGGTACCGATCCGGCTCTCGTCGCTGCGATCATGGGGCATACGATCGAAACGCTCTTGCGGACCTACGCTCACGCACGGCCGGACGGGCAGCGCGAGAAGCGGATCGCGATCGAGAAACTCTCGGCTCGGCTCGAGGCTGCCAGCGGCCGACGAACTTGAAGGATCGAGGGTAATGCATTCTAATGCTTAGCAGTGCTTCGTGAATAGTGCAAAACTAATGATGTTCGGACGCAGCCTCCTTTTGCTTATGTCGCTCGGCGGCGCTGTGCTCGTCGGCTCAAGTGGAACGGCCTCGGCGCAGGTCATCTTAGGAATCGACGGGTCGATCTACTCGAGCGGTCCAGAAGATCTGTTCGTCAGCTCTCAGCCGTGCGAATCTTATCAAGTCGACGTTGCACAAACGGAAAAGCTCTATCCAAACATAGGCAGAATGCTGACGACGCTCCCCGTGCCGGCGGACGTCACCGTTTCCCTTCAACTTCAGCCGGACCCACCTCCGTGGGGAGAGCGTTCGCGATACTATGTTACCTCGATCTCGCGGCGGATGACCGGGCCACATGACGCACGAAAGCTTTGCACGTCCAGAACTCCCGGCGGCTACTACGAGGGAGTGCTGACAGAGTTCATTCCCGCCCGAAACGGATTTGGGAGGATCGATCTCCGTCTCAGCGGAGACCGCGAAGTGCTCTTACCTTTTACGAGCGATGCTCCGCCGCTGCGCGTTGGCCGTCAAATTGCCGGGAAGACACGCGTCCGCGTTTACGTCGATAATATCGTTGGGCCTGACGGCGACAGGTCTCAGAAGGTCTCGCGGATCGAGGCGTTGCCCTGACGTTGCTCCGTCCTGGGTCAGGTCGCGGAGGTCCGTCGCAGTCTTGGATACGCCTCGTCGCGCTGACCCGATGGTCGCGCGCCTGCGGTGGCGGCGATGCCCCTCGCCACGCGCTTGATTGACCGTCACGCTGCCGCGCCGATCGGTTTACGTTACTGCCTCGGAAAGGCGAACAGGTGGTGACGCCGTAGATCGGCACATGCCGCTGCCTGGAGCTCGAAACCTAAACCACCTTCCAGATTTTGAGGTCGTCGTAACGTTTCTGGATGCGGAACATGGCGGGCGAAAGACACCGGCGCACCAAGGATACCGCCCGGATATGGTCTTTGAGGGTGAGCCTCACGTCTGGATGATCAATCCTGAGTTCCTCCAAGAAGACGGCTCGTCTTATCCTCTCGGAGAGCCTATCACTCGCTCGGTTCGAGCCAACATGTACGTGATTTCGCCTCAGGCAAGGCCTTTGCTTCGCTCAATTGTATGCGTAGGGCGTCGAGTGCGAATGGTCGAGGGCACGTATCCGGTTGCGACTGGCGAAGTGACCGTAATCAAAAACCTCCCACAGGACTTGGGCGAGTTTGAAGGAGCAGCTTCAGAGTTCGTGCTCCCTGCGCTGGCGTACATTCGCTGGTACGGCGACACAACAGCCGATGACGGACAAAAGGCAGATATGCCCGCGCTTCACGAGATCCTGGGTCGTTTGCAAGCTGCTGCGGCGGCACTTACAATTATTGGGCCAACTGGCGAAGACTCGCCGGCAGATGATTATGATATCCCTACTGAGTTTCCACCAAAGATCTTGTCAAAGTTGCCGGTAAATACCTACAGCTGCGTCTTCGACCCGTTGAAAGATAAGGAGGGTGACGCATTGTTTGCGAGCCTAGCTGACGATTTGCAAGATATTTATCGTGACATTGGACGCGGCCTGGCCTATTATGACGCGGGCGAATATCAAAATGCCCTCTGGTATTGGCACAACTTCTATTATGTCCACTGGGGCAGACACTTGAGCCACGCGCAGACGGCGATCTGGCAGTATCTTTCTGAGGGCAACTGGCGCTAGTTCATTCTAGGGCGCTCGTTAACTTAAGGCGACTTAGCGCATCGGATGCGCGATCTCGAGAAGCTCTCGTCGCGTTTGGACACCGAACGAGCCAGCCTTAATTGACGGAATCTCAGATGGTCCGCCGGTTCGATCGCGACCAACCCTTGGCGATGCTCGAGTGCGAGCATCCCCGTGTCTCGCAACGGATCCGATTACTTAGGCACCAAATCGGGGGAGCATGGTGCCCAAATGGTGCCCAAATAAGGACTCGCAATAAAAAGGCCCTTAAAATAAGGGCCTCAGTGGTAGCGCCAACGGGAATCGAACCCGCGATCCGGGGTCCCGGCCGCTCCCGTCGAATACCCGAGAGTCCTTTCCTGTACGGGTTTTCGCGTTTTCAGGTCCCTTCTAGTCCCTTCGAATCCCGGCGAGTTTTGCGGAATCCGTTAGACGATCGTTAGAGGAGCAAGCGCTGGCTCTGCCGGCAACAGCTCGCCGCCGGACGTGCTGGTCAAACCATTATTGGCCAAGCAAACGGTGTAGTAGGTTTGAGATGACGCGGATTCGCGAACCGCCGTCAACGGCAAGCTCTTCGGGACGACGGGATACAATGGTCCCGATTACGGGGGCACGGCCTTCCGGATCACTACAAGCGGGAGTCCGACGTTCATTCATAACTTTGGCTCTGGATCCGACGGCAATCGTTCCGCTGCACCACTGCTCCACGTTCATGGTACATTGTACGGAACGACTGAGCTTGGCGGCGCTTATGGCAAAGGAATCCTGTTCCGCATGAGCTTGAGCGGCAAGGAAAAAGTTCTTCACAGCTTTGGCAATGGGTCTGATGGTGCCACGCCTCTTGCGGGCTTCATCGACGTAAATGGAACGTTGTACGGCACAACCTCCGCGGGCGGCGCAAACGGCAACGGTACCCACTAGAGACCTTTGCAGGTCCGGGGCTGGTAGGCGGGCCGCACGGCCTCAGACTTTTTTAATTAATGAAGGTCACACTCGTTATATCCCCCCTTGCACTCTCTTTCAGGGCAGCTAGGCCCGCATGCGCACGCCAGCTCCAGGCCGGCCGGGCAAAGCAACCCCTGCAGAAAGGAATTGTAAACTCCATGCGCATTTCAGACGCGAGGTACGTGGTTGTCGCTACCGTCGCGATTTTGTTACTTTCAAACTGCAGCGGAGCGGTAACGCCTGCTACAGCAGTCGGCAGTCAACCAAGCCTTTCTCGGACGATCCATCGTCGAACGAGTTCATGCCCTTGCCTCTACGCCGTCAACCAAGGGGGGAACAGCGTGACGGTCTACGCCTCGGGTGCAGCCGGCAACGCGAAACCGATACAGGACATTAGCGGCTCAAAGACTGGACTGTCGGCCCCGTTTGGTGTTGCGGTCGATGGTAGCGGAAACACCTACGTTACGAACACAGATGACGTGATCACGGTCTACGTTCCCAACGCCACAGGAAACGAGGCGCCAACACGAACTATCATCGGTCCGGCGTATCATCAACCAAAAGGTATCGCCATAAGTCCGATCAATGGAGACATCTACGTTGCTAGAGCAAACAACAACGCCATAATTATCTACGCTGCCAGTGCGACTGGCAGCGTTTCGCCGATCGGGGAAATCCAAGGCTCAAAGACCGGGCTCGATTACCCCTTCGGAGTCGCGCTAGATAAGAGTGGCAACATCTACGTAACGAACACGGATGACGGAACCGGAAACGGCTCTGTCACCGTCTATGCCGCCGGCAGCACGGGCAACGTCGCGCCAATCCAAACTATTGCCGGCACCCGCACAGAACTTGCCGGCCCTCAGCAGCTCGCACTTGATTCGAGCTTGAACATCTACGTGGCCAATTCTGCATACGATAATGGCAACGGCAGTCTTACCGTGTACGCTGCGGGAGCCAACGGCAATGTCGCTCCGATCGAAACAATCGAGGGC
>JBARKF010000260.1:0-20245 GCA_049800655.1 Candidatus Cybelea sp. | reverse complement strand
GAATACGTGCAACCACTGACCCGGAGTAACCGGAATTACCGCATATACGCGACCGCCGCGGCCGGTGGTCTTGGGGTAGCGCGGGTAGGGGGCGGGAGCGCCGCCTGCGCCCCGCGCCACGACGGTGATGAACGTTACACCTGCCGGTACATTGAACGACTGCATGGTGCCTGTGAACTGAAATGTGTGATGGCGTACTGAAGCGTCGCTGCTGGGGTAGACCAGGGGCATCGCACTACCGCCGGCGTGTCCGCCGCATGCCGCGAGCATAGCCGCAGCGGCACTGGTACCAATTGCAAAGCGAGCTAAGGTCCTCATGTGCGGGCACCTCCCGGAAGCCTAAACGGGTGAGCGGCTAAGGAGGTTCGCGGAGTGCGGGCGCTTATCCCAGCAAAGCGAACGTTATGATCGCACAAGTGCGCGCAGCGCGTCCCAATGCCGCGCACGCGGCACCTGCGCGGCGATCCGAATCCGCGAGCAAGCTGCGCGCGACAAACGTGTCAGTTTTGCGATCGCTTTAAGCGGAACGCCGTCGAGCTTCGGTAGTACTTCGCGCTTAAAGCATACTTCGTTCAGGCCGGCCCGGATGCACGCGCGCCAGCCCGCTCAGCATCAACATCCGCAGCCGTCAGTAAGCGTACGCCGGGCAATAGATGTTCCTCCGCGGATCGTCCGCAGACTACGCAGGCTTTCGGCTCGTCGTTGTACCTCACGAGGACGGCAAAACTCAAGCAACACCCTGAGTTTTCCACTCGAGTATCGTAATGCCTGACGTTCGGTCAGATCCTTGAGCCAAGCTGAGACCTCGCGCTGTGTATGCCAAACGCCGAGCATATGGAGTCGCGAAGCCGGAACGGCCAACGTGCGGCAGCCGATAGGCGAAGACCGGCGTGGCGGGGTCTTCGTGAAGTCGACGAAGAGCGGCCGCGAGCGAATCGTGCCACTCAATGCTAACGCCCTTACCGCGTTGCGTCGGTAGCGCGCCGCGCAATCTCAAGACAAACTTCTCTGCAAGGGCCGCTACGAAGACCTTGGCTTGGTTTTCCCGACAAGCTCGGCGGCGTGCTCAATCTCGACATGGTGAGCAAGACATTCGCAAAACTGGCCCGCTCTGTGGGCTTCAAGGCTCGCGGCGTCTCGCTCCACTCGCTTCGGCACTGTGCCGCTACGATGGCACTCCATAGCGGCGCGGACGTCCGCACGGTTTCGGCTCTCTTAGGGCATGCCTCACCATCGACCACCTTGAACGTCTACGGCCACGTCGTCGCTGGCGCCCGCGAGCTTGCCGTCGCGGCGATCGGCGAGGCACTTGACGAGGCGCAAGCCAAAGCGATGGGAGGTGAGAGTCGGCCCGCCTGAAAGCCTAACGTTGGTTGGTGCAACGGAAGTGCAACGGCGGCCAGCATCCGGAAAACTGAGACGCCGAGGCAATCCCGAAAAGTCCTTATTAAATTTAGCGAAACACGTGCGCGCCCGTAGCTCAAACTGGATAGAGCAGGGGACTCCTAAGCCCAAGGTTGCCAGTTCGATTCTGGCCGGGCGCACGAACCCTTCTCGGAGAAAATTGGAGGAATCGAAGATGCGCTACGTATGCGTTGGTCTAGCTCTTACTATACTCGCAGGTTGCGGCGGCGGGATGTTATCGCAGGGCGCGCCGGTAAGTGGCCTCGCAGCGGGAAACACAACCCTGCAGGCTGCGCGCGGCGATCTGCTTTACGTCACGGGAGGCTGCGGCGGAACGTGCGTCTTGTCGTATCCCAAGGGGAAAGTCGTCGGAAGCCTTTCCGTTGCCGGAGTGGGTCTGTGCTCCGATAAGCGCGGCAATATCTTCTTAGCGACTTCCACCACCAGTGGAAATGCCGTGGTTTACGAGTACGCGCACGGCGGCACCAGTCCGAAGGCGACGTTGAGTCTTCCGGGTCTGCTCGCCGAGGGATGTTCGGTCGATCCGGTGACCGGAAATCTTGCGGTCACGTATCTCTGCGAGGATTGCGATTACGGACCGGTCGCGATTTTCAAGGGCGCCAAAGGCTCACCGATGAGCTACGAACAGGCCGGCATCTTCTCAACGTATTGCGGGTACGATAACAAAGGGAATCTCTTCGTCGACGGCTCCGGCACTACAGGATTCGCGCTGCTCGAGCTTCCAGCCGGCGGAAATATTCTCTCGCCGATTTCGTTGACGCAGAGCATCACGACGGTCGGGCAGGTCCAATGGGACGGCACGTATCTCGCGATCGAGGACCTGTCGCATCCCGTCGTCTATCGGTTTGCGATTTCGGGATCGACCGCGACGCTTAAGGGCACGACGAAACTCGCCGGCGCAGGAAGCGCGGGCGGCCAGTCGTGGATTCAAGGCGCCAAGATCGTCGTTCCGTACAGCGCGAGCGACTCGGGTCCTGGTGCCATCGGCATTTGGAAATTCCCGGCCGGCGGAGCGCCTACCAAGACAATCAAAAAGCATCTCGGGTCGGGCTTCCTGGCCGGCGCTACCGTGAGCGTTACGCGCTGAGGTTTACTTTTGCTGCTTTAACCTGACCGTAACGGACCGGCGTGCCCGCCATTGGGCTCGCGCTCTTTCAGTGCCTCGCGGCTTCGTGCGGCTGTTTTCGTGACCGCCAGGTCGCGTGAAAGTAAAGGAAAGGTGGCTTTAATGGCCAGCGAAAAGGGTGGGCAATGAAATCTTCGCAGCGCGAGTTTGGGTCGATGTCGGCGCAGCGCGGAACCGCGGCGGCGATCAATGTGCTGCGAGAGCGCGCTTCGACGTCTGGCGCCCAAGTGCCGCAGATCACGGAATCGAGCACGGGGGTCATGATTAACCGGGCTCGGGAGCTGGTTCGTCGCGCGACGACGTACTGGCCGCCGCCTGAGAAGCCTCGTAGATCTTAACAGCTAGCGCGCATTGGGATGCAAGCCCCTGTGCGACCTGCTCAGCGACGTAGTCAAAGAACCCGGCCTCTGAACGATCAACGGTTATGATCCCGATGGGCTCGTCGTTCCAGCGTGCGGGCTCGCAGAGGACGGCCTTATACGGAGGATCGTTATCCTCTCTGCTAGGCTTGTATGACGGAACGTTGCGCACATCGGCTTCGTTAAAATGGCGATTCTCTGTGAACGATTTCCCGATCATTCCCTCGCCTGGTTTATATCTCTGCACTTTCGGCGTCAACCGAAAGCCCAGCGCAAACACGATATCGTCTGTGAGCGGGTCTGGTCGCGACCATTTCGTACGCTTCGCCCATTCGATCGCGCACGTAATCTGCATAGATTGCATCTTTTGTCTCGAGCAGGTTCTCTTCGCGTTGCCCCATTTTGGCGACGTACATTTGCGGCCGACGTCGACCAGTTTTGTCAGAAGCAGATTTAAGCTCGCTCACTTTTAGCGAAAGGGGTCCCCACGTGACCTCCGATATGTTTGGCAACAGCATTGCGACAACGTTTGGCTCCTTTTCGAGCGTCCTTTTGCCAGCCATAGAAAGCAGTCTTTTCCGTCGGAGACTTCGACTACGTCGGTCCGCAATTTTACGGAAACAAATTTAAGCGCTTGACGATAAGGTGCAGCTCATCGGGATCGGTTGCGCGTCCTTCGACTACGGCGCCCAGTTTATCCTGAGCGAGCGCAGCGAGTCGAAGGGCGCCTCCGCTGAGGATGACAAGGGGGTGTGGGTCATCGGGATCGGTTGCGCGCCCTTCGACTACGGCGCTGCGCGCCTCCGCTCAGATGACAAGGGTGTAGCTCATCGGGATCGGTTGCGCGTCCTTCGACTACGGCGCTGCGCGCCTCCGCTCAGATGACAAGGGGGTGTGGCTCATCGGGATCGGTTGCGCGTCCTTCGACTACGCCGCTGCGCGCCTGCGCTCAGGATGACAAAAACGGCTCCGCTCAGACGACAAAGCTACGGGGATTCTCTCGTGCCTGCGGGGCCGTCTCGGTTCCGCGAGGACGATGCACGCTGCGCGCGAATAAGCGCTACTCTTACCGTTCACTGGAGGGCGTACATGCGTATTTACACCCGTGGTTTTCTCGTTTTGTCTTTGGCGCTCGGGCTCGCGGCCTGCGGCGGTGGGGCGCAAGCTCCGACGCCTTCAGTCGGCGCCACTGAAGCCACCGCGCCGGCGTCGATCGGCGCAATCCTCGATTCGGCTCCTGAAGTCTCCGGCGGCCGCGAGGTTTTCCAAAAGATGCCGATCCGGCCCGCCGCCGGCGCGCCGGCGCTGCTGATGAACTTTGTCTCCGACGGTCCGGCGCAGGGCGGCGTTCCGTGCATTGACTGCGTCAACGGCGCCTCGACCGGCGACAATATCGGATTGACCGGCCCGTCGAGTTACGTCCTGAGCGGTGACTATTGGCAGTATTCGATCTCGTTTACCGACGTGAGTTACAAGGGCAAGTGCAAAGTTTCGTGGGCGATCGAGGGCGGGAAAAAGACGATCGACAGTTTCTCGGCCTCGTTTACTCTCACGAGCGCCGGCGGCTTCGTGGTCTATGCTGTCAACCGTCCGCGGCCGAAGTACACCGGTGCGGCAACGGTGACCGGGAAGTACGCCTGCGGAAAGAACTCTGCCTCGACGAGCGCGCCGCTCTATTTCCAATAGCGCAGGGAGCGCCGGAAAACGCAGATGAAACTCCGAGCGCGCTCGCCGCTCGCTCTGGCGACGCTGCTCGCATTGACGGCGTGCGCTCGGAGCGGCACCGGCAGCAGCGCCTACGTGCCTGCTGCCGGGCTATTCGAATCGACGCCGCTCGATGCACGGATTTCAATCGAGGGTCTAGGCTCAAATGGCGCGCTCGACAAGCTCGTCGTGCGCTTCATGGTCGCGCAACACGTTCCCAACGCCGAGCTTGCGGTTTCCGTTAAAGGCAAGACGACGTTTTCACACGCGTACACCTATCGCGGGCTCGCAAAGTCGACCGCAAGGCCGGCCACGATCATGCGACTTGCCAGCAACACGAAGGCCTGGGTCGACGGGGCTCTCTACAACCTCATCACCGAAAAGAAGCTCGACCCGAACGCGAAAGTCTTTGCCTATCTCGGCATCACCAAACCGCTGCCAAAGGGCGTGAAGGTCGATAAGCGCGTCTACGACATCACCATTGAGGACATGATCGTCCACAAATCGGGTTGGGATGATTCAAAGCCGCCCTACTACGATCCAACGTTCAAAATGCGCGAGATCGCGCTCGCGCTACACCTGAAGAAGGCGGTCCGCGACGTCGATTACGTGCGCTATCAGCTCGGGCAGCCACTGCAAGAACCTCCGGGAAAGGTTTATGCCTACTGCAACTTCTGCTACACTGTGCTCGGCCTGGTGATCGAAAAAGCTACCGGCATGCGCTTCAACGATTACATCGCCAAATACGTTGCCGGCCCGCTCGGTCTTCACGACGTGCTGCTCTCGCCGACCGTCGGGCCGCGTTTACCCGACGAGATCGCGAAATACTATTCCGCCTACAAGGGCCTCTCCGCGGTGTACGTCGTCTCCGATAAACGTTACCCATACCCGTATAGCGGCGACGACATGGTGCTCGACGTCGCCGGCGGCGCGGCGGCGCTCGCAACCAACGCCGACTCGATGCTCGCGTTCATGAATAAGTATCTGATTTGGGGCGTCGGAACGCCCGAACCCGGCGCCGATTGGGCGCGCGAAGGCGCGATGCCCGGCACCAACACATGGGCCGAACAGTTGCCCAACGGCAGCAACTACGCGTTCCTCGTAAACACGCGTCAATACATCTACGGAAGCGATCCAACGGCGTTCGAAACGCTGCAGGGCGAGCTCGAACGCAAGATCGATCCGGGACTTGACCTCCAGCGAACGCACGACCAGCGAAAACGCGTTTGGGCTGCAATCTGATCGCCGAGCTATGGGGCGTTTGCACCATGCCGAGTGTGAGGACATCTGCTAGGACGGCACTGCAGAGCGTGCACGGCTTTAATGCTGCTGGACGAAACGCTGCACCGACGGAGCGAGGAGGACCAAGATGAAAGGTCTAGGTCTTCTCACGAATGCGCTTTGCATTTGCACGGTTTCGACAATACTCGTAAGCTGCGGCGCAAATAGCGAAATGCTGCCTCAAGGAAACGGGGCAGATGCATCAGCGGTGTTTCACGCTTCATGAATTCAATTGCCGCAGAAACTCGCTCGTCCTTCGACTACGGCGCTGCGCGCCTCCGCTCAGGATGACAAGGGTGTAGCTCATCGGGATCGCGTGCGCGTCCTTCGACTACGGCGCTGCGCGCCTCCGCTGATGTGGAAATAGCTCCGGCGAAGGCGCGGAGCGGCCATTTCCATGGAGTATTGGGTGGGCCGTCCGGGCCATGTTGTACTCAGGATGACAACGCGGCGCTCCGCTCAGATGACAACGCGGAGGTCCGCTCAGGATGACAAGGGTGTAGCTCATCGGGATCGCGTGCGCGTCCTTCGACTACGGCGCTGCGCGCCTCCGCTCAGGATGACACACCTGTGCTCCGCTCAGGATGACAAGGCGACAGGAGAACGCCCGCACTCAGGTAATGGTTTTGCTGCCCATAGCTCGATAGCGAAAGGAGCGTCGGGAATGGTTCTTGGTTTAGAATCCGAGCTCGGCATCAGCCAAGATGATACGGAGGCGCTGTTACGGCACTATGCCGTAGCGGGTCCGCTGATCGAGCGAATCGTCGGTTCGATTCCCTTTGTGTGGTCGACGCTGCCCGCCGGTGTAAACGGTCCGACGATTTTCCACGGGCCGCTTTCGCCGCACACAAAGCCCAAGGCCCCCGTGGTCGACGTTCCGACCGCGAATGGGGTGCATCGGTATCCGGCGCTTTCGGCGGAGCGCATCGAAGGGCTCGTTCGCCACGGCGCGGTCGAGGTGTACTCGTGGTCGCCTACAGCCGCAGACCCCACGCGCGTGCGCTTTGCGCGGATCTTGCTTGAAACGCGATCCCCGGACGACTGGCTGCTACTTGGGGAAGGTCTCGACGCAGTTGAGGGTGTGCTCTTTAATGAAGGCATTCGATCCCTGCGCGTCTATGACGGCGGTAGCGGAGCTGCCATCTGGATTCCGTTCTGCGACTCCCCCACCTACGACGATGTCCGCAGCTGGCTGCACGCGCAGTGCGCGCGGGCCGTGCTTCGTAAGCCGAAAGCCCTGACGTTGGAGCCGAATTCACATGGCGGGCCGCCGGTGCATCTACACGTGCAGACCAATGCCGTTGGTCGCTTTAGCGTCCTACCCTATTCGGTGCGCGTAGCACCGGGATATCCGGTTGCCATGCCGATCGACGTCGAGGCGCTCGACGACGAGAGCGGCGACTTGCCTTACGTCAACGGCAAGGTTCACATCGAGAATTTTAAGCAATGGATCGAAGATTATCCCGATCCATTCGCGTCGCAGGATGACGCCTTTTATGCGCAACAATTCGGCGATCGGGCCGCTCCGCCGAGGCAGTTTGCCAACGCTACATTCGGAGAAACATCCACGGTCCCGGCCGCCGGACGCAGTTCGCGTGGGCCCATCGTAAGCGCCGCAATCGCCGTGCTTCAAGACGGCGCAGCCCACACGGCCGAAGATATTCGCGAAATCGCCGTCAAGCGCGGGCTGCTCGACCAAACGATGACGAAAAAGTACGTCTACACGTCGTTGATCGAGTACATCGCGCGAGCGAAGGGCAACGGGCGCAAGCCGGCTCTCGTGCAGAATGCGGACCACTCATTCCGGATCAATGAACCGCCCGACGAGTGGCCGGCATTGCCCGAAGAGCCCGCCAAGGAACTTGCGCCGCAGATCGCCGCGTTGATTCAGCGCCTGAACGAGTCTGCACGGGGCGGCAGCGTTACGGCAGCGACCGCATTTGAAGAAGCGGTCTGCGACGCGTTCGATGCGCTCGGGTTCGCGGCGACGCACGTGGGCGGAGAGAAAGCACCCGACGGATACGCCGACGCATTGTTAGGACCGTTGAGCTACCGCACGATGATCGAATGCAAGTCGTCGGACGAAGGCGTGAACGATCCAAGCGTTTTTGAGGCGTCGAAGTTCAAAGACGCGTACGGCGCCCAGTTCTGCGCGCTCGTGGGGCGCGCGTTCTCCGGCGAAATCGAGGTCGCGAAGGAACTTCAGAATCACGGAGTGAGCGCGTGGACGGTCGACGATTTGAGCACGCTGCTACGCCTAGGCAGCAACCCGCTCGAGATTCGCGCGCTCTTTGCGCCGGGCTTTGCCTCGGACTCACTCGACGATTTGCTTTGGGAGCGCCGGCACGGCCGAGCAAAGCGCGTGCGCCTAATTGCCGGTGCAATCGTGCGAACGGGCCACACGACCCAAGCCGCGTATCGCGGCGATCCATCGCAGGCACCGCGAATTACTGAAGACGTCGCAATGGTCCTCGTGAATCAAGATCTGGCAGCACAGGGCAGCGCGGCAACATGCAGCCGAGCCGACGTGCAAGCGGCAATCGATTATCTTACCAATCCGCTGGTAGGTCTGGCAGTCAGAGATGACGCGGATGGAAGTATCGTGATTCCATCGCTCGAAGAAGCAGGCACATAAGTGGCTAGACTCGTGAATTTCATAGCATCTGCGTTGCCGGGCTGGGACGAAGTTCAGTCGTGCCGAAGCTACCGTCTCTGATTCGCTCAGCTACTTGAAGGTGCCGCGTGAGAATCTTAGCGCACTCCGCACTTACCATCAGCCTGGCCGCCGCATTGCTTGTAGGCTGTGGCGGATCGCACCCGCTGATCGGCGTGCCGGGCGCGATGCCAGAAAGCGATACGGTTGCGCGAGCGCGCGTCATCGTGCATCGCATTCGAACCGCATCGTCGTCCTATCAGGTCCTTTACAGCTTCGCCGGTCGCGCCGATGGCTCAATCCCAGAGGCCAGTTTGATCGACGTGAACGGTGTGCTCTATGGCACGACCAGATCGGGCGGCAAGTTCCATAGGGGGACGGTCTTCAGCATCACTACGAGCGGCACGGAGCACGTACTGCACGGCTTCGGCCGAATCCACGATGGTAAACACGATGGCGAAAGTCCCCAGGCGAGCTTGATCGACATGGGCGGCACCCTCTACGGCACGACGTATTTGGGTGGCGCACACCATCAGGGAACGGTCTTCAAGATCAGCACGTCCGGCAGAGAGCGGGTGCTGCATAGTTTTGACTATAGCAGCGGCAGCAACTCTGACGGCGCATACCCTACCGCCAGCTTGATCGGCATGAATGGAACGCTCTACGGGACCACAGACGGGGGCGGCACGCAGGGATGTGTCACCCAAACCCGCGGCTGCGGAACGGTCTTTAGCATCAGCGCGGACGGTCATGAAACCGTGCTGCACCGCTTTACCGGCACCGACGGCGCAAGCCCCAACGCGTTGATCGACGTGAACGGCACGTTCTACGGCACCACATCGGCGGGCGGCACGAAGACCGACGGAACGGTCTTCGGCATCACTACGTCCGGCACGGAGCACGTACTGTACAGCTTCGGGGACAGCCGTTCCGATGGCGAACTTTCGTCCGGGGGCTTGATCGACGTGAATGGCACGTTCTACGGAACCACAATCGCCGGCGGCGCGTACACCTGCTACACAAATCCTCCCTTCGGCTGCGGAACGGTCTTCAGCGTCAGTACATCCGGCGCGGAGAACGTATTGCACAGCTTCGGTGACGGTCACTCCGACGGTAAAGGCCCTGATTCGGGCTTAATCGACGTGAACGGCACGCTCTACGGAACCACATATGTGGGCGGTGCGTCTGGAGGCGGAACGGTCTTCAGCATCACTACGTCCGGCACGGAGCAGGTGGTGCACAGCTTCAGCAATGGTTCCCAAGGTGGCTACGGTCTCGAGGCGGGGTTGCTCAACGTGAATGACACGCTCTACGGCGCCACCGTTTCCGGCGGCACGCACGAGGACGGTACAGTCTTCGCGTTGACCCCATGAACGACTGGTCACCAAAATCGTCGCTGACGCTGAGCACGAAGCGGCTAGAGGCAAGCGTCCTCATCGGTTGTGCCGCCGAAAGCTGAACGGATAGGTGGCCAGGTACGTTCATCGCCCCCGTGCTGTTCCAGCCAAGCGAGCATCAGAGTATGAGAACGCGCGTCCTAGAGCGATCGCGCATAAGATGCAATAGCTTCCTCGATAAACCGCGACTCGATGCGCTTCCTGGGCTGGGACCTACGTCAGGTCACGCCGAACCACTGTCTGCGATCTGTTTAGCTCCAGGAGGTGTCGTGTGAGAACCTTCACTCAATCCGCCCTGACCGCTAGCATCGCCGCTGCATTGCTTGCCGGCTGCGGATCGCAGCCGACAATTGCGCCGGGCGCGATGCCCCAAAGCCGGGCGATCGCCACTACCGCCGATCGCGGCGAATCGTGGATGTTGCGGAACGACGGCACGTCAATCCTCAAAAACGTTAACAAAAGTCGTCGTGATCGGAACGACGGTAGACCCGACGAACGGCGATAACGCTGCTCGCGCGGTTTCCGTGGTGCCGGCGACCTTCGAAAAACTAAAGAAGGGGCACTTGCTTCTCTGTAACTTCGACGACAAAGATGGGAAGGCCGGCAAAGGAACGACGATGGACATGTTCGATCCAAAGCCGGGCTCGAAGGCGGCGACGTTCGCCGAAAGCAGCAAGATCGAGGGCTGCGATGCCGACACCATCCCGGCGGTCTCCGTTTTGGCTGCGGGCGCGACGAGCCAACTCCTCGTGGGGATCGGCGCAAACGGTGACGTGGCACAGAGGGGTCTCTCCGTCGGTCTGCCCTTCTCCGTCGTCTCCGCAGTCCAGCCCAATAGTCCGTACTCGCCCCAAAATATCTATGTGAGCGATGCGAAGACCGGCTCGATCATCAGCTTTAGCATAAACGAGTATGGAAATCCCAAGGTGGTGCAGGTCGCTACCGGGTTCGCCGTCAACCATAAGCCCGGATGGGGGAGACTCGGGCCGTCCGGCTTGCAGTACGACGCGAAGAAGGATGCGCTTTACATCGCGGACGGCTCGCCGACACGGTTGTGGAATTCACCAACGTTTTCAATTTGCACATGAAGGACGAGATCACCGTCGAGCCGGGCGGTAGAACGTTTAAGTGTAAGGATCCATCCTCGACGTGCGGCAAGTTGATCTACGCGGGCAAACCACTCGGTGCACCAGAGGCTATGACGTTACTGCCGAATGGCAACTTGACCGTTGCAAATACGGCGGGCGCGCAAGCCAACACGTTGGTCGAGATCGACACCGCGAACGGAAAAGTGCTCGATACGAAGGTTGTGGACAAAAACAAGACAGCGGGTATCTTCGGCTTAGCAGCGATCGGCACGAACGACGGCAACACCGCGCTTTTCTTCACCGATACCAACTCCAACACGCTTCAGGAACTCGAACAGTAAAGTACACTCCTCGTGCACGAGCATCGCCTGCTCGGCTTGGACCTACCATAGTCGTGGCGAACCTGTTGTTTCGGATCGACAGCTACTTGGAGGTGTCACGTGAGAATCATCGCTCAGTCAGCACTTACTACAAGCCTGGCCGCCGCATTGCTCGTCGGCTGCGGCGGAGCGCAGCCCTCAATCGGCGCATCCGGCATGATTCCCGAAAGCCACGCGGGTACACAACCGCGCGTCATGGTGGATCGCATTCGAACCGCCCAGTCGTCCTATCAGGTCCTTTACAGCTTCGCCAACACCCCCGATGGCAGAACCCCGGAAGGGGGGCCTCATCGACGTAAACGGTGTGCTCTATGGCACGACCGCATACGGCGGCAACTTTCGTAGTAAGGCGGGGACCGTCTTCAGCATCACTACGAGTGGCACGGAGCACGTACTGCACAGCTTCGGCCGAATCCGCAAAGGTAAACGCGATGGCAAAGTTCCCGTGGCGAGCTTGATCGACGTGGGCGGCGTCTTCTACGGCACGACCGTTAACGGCGGCGCGTACGACGACGGAACAGTCTTCAGCATCACTGCGTCGGGCAGAGAGCGGGTACTTCATAACTTTGACTACAGTGACAGCGACTCCGATGGTGCACGCCCTTTCGCAAGCCTGATCAGCGTCAACAGCACGCTCTATGGCACCACCGTTGACGGCGGCACACCGTATTTCACCGACGGCGGCGGCACCGTTTTCAGCATCAGCACGAACGGTAATGAAACGGTGTTGCACCGCTTTATGGGAGGAAAAACCGACGGCGCAAACCCCACCGCGAGCTTGATCGATGTGAAGGGCACGCTCTACGGACCACTTCCGACGGCGGTACGTACGGGAAGGGAACGGTCTTCAGCATTACCACCTCCGGCACGGATCAAGTATTGCACAGCTTCGGTGACGCCGGCGATGGCGCGAACCCCGCGAGCCTCATCGAGGTGAAGGGCACGCTCTACGGAACGACAAGTGAAGGCGGCCGGTACGGCGGTTGCGCCACCTTTGTCTCACAACAGCTCTTCTGCGGAACGGTCTTCAGCGTCACGCCGAGCGGTGCGGAGAAAGTGTTGCACGACTTCGGCGGTGCGTCCGATGGCAAAAACCCTACGCGCGGCTTGATCAACGTGAAGGGCACGCTCTATGGCACCACTGATAACGGCGGCACGTACGGGTTCGGAACAGTCTTCAGTATCAGCACTTCAGGTACGGAGCAAGTATTGCACAGCTTCGGCAGCGGCCCAGATGGTGCATACCCCCGCGCGAGGTTGATCGACGTAAATGGCACGCTCTACGGCACCACCACTGGTGGCGGCACGCACGGGAACGGAACGGTCTACGCGTTGACCCCTTGATTTAAGCATTCGCATAGCTTCACGGAGCAAGGAGCAGAGCAGATGAGACATTGGAACCTTAGCCACAGCGCGCTAGCAAGTTGCGTGGCCGCATCAGTGTTCGCCGGCTGTGGCGGATCGCAGCCATTGGTCGGCGCACCGGGCGCGATGCAACAATTCTCCGCGCTTGCGACACGCTCCACTAGCACGAACTACAAAGTCCTGTATAGCTTTGGCGCACCCCCCGATGAGAGCAGGCCTGAGGCGCGCTTGATCGACGTGCGCGGCACGCTCTACGGCACGACAGAAGATGGCGGCGCGTACAATGAGGGAGGGACGGTCTTTACCATCACGACGGGCGGCGCGGAGAAAGTCCTGCATAGCTTTGGCGCGCCCCCCGACGGGAGCGGCCCCCAGGCGAACCTGATCGACGTGCACGGCACGCTCTACGGCACGACATTGAAAGGCGGCGCGTATCATTCGGGATTTGAGTGCTCTGACGGCGGCTGCGGGACGGTCTTTAGTATCACGCCGAGCGGCGAAGAAAAAGTGCTGCACAGCTTCGGCGGAATCTTTGATGATGGGAACCCTGATGCGGGCCTGATCGACGTAAAGGGTACGCTCTATGGCACGACGGAAGGTGGCTGTTACCCTGGCGGCGGCTGCGGGACCGTCTACAGCATAACGACGCAAGGCGAAGAGAAGGTGCTGCACATCTTCGGCGCCCATCGCGACGGCGCGTTGCCCGAGGCAGGCCTAATCGACGTAAAGGGCAAGCTCTACGGCACGACAACCCGGGGTGGCGCGCATCACGGTGGCACGGTCTTTCGCGTCACGCTGGACGGCAAGGAAAAGGTACTCCACAGCTTTGGCAAGGGAACCGATGGCAGTGTGCCCAGCGCCGGCCTGATCGACGTAAGGGGCACACTCTACGGCACGACTGAAGCCGGCGGTGCGTATGGCAGCGGCTATGGGACGGTCTTCAGCATCACGCTGGGCGGCAAAGAAGAAGTGCTCCACAGCTTTAACGGAACCGATGGCCGCGGGCCTCAGGCGAGCTTGATCGACGTGAATGGCACGCTTTACGGCACTACAAAATACGGCGGCACGTACAACGACGGAACGGTCTTCAGCATCGGCACATCCGGCACGGTGACAGTACTGCACAGCTTCGGGGGCAGTGGGCAATCCGACGGCCAATCTCCTTTGGCGAGCCTGACCGATGTGAATGGCACGCTCTATGGCACGACAGAGTCTGGTGGCACAGACGATTGGGGAACGGTCTTCGCGTTGACCCCATAAACGAGCGGTCCCAAGATCGTCGATGCAAGTACCGCCCGGCGCGCTTTGCCGGCCTGGAACCTAGGTCAGTCATGCCGAACCGACCAACCACGATTTGCGCAGCTACTTGGAGGTGTTACGTGAGAAGATTCCCTCAGTCCGCACTCACCATCAGCCTAGCCGCTGCATTGCTTGGAGGCTGTGGCGCCCTTCCCCTGAGCGTGTCGAAGGGTCAGGGTGACATGCCGTCGATCGGCGCCCCGGGCGCGCTGTCGCAAACCCGCGCACCAGCGGAACGCAGCACTAGCACGAACTACAAAGTCGTGTATAGCTTTGGCGCAATTCCGGATGGGTTCGGTCCCTTGGCGAGGCTGATCGACGTCGGGGGCACCTTCTACGGCACGACATGGGAAGGCGGCTATAACTCCTGTGCGACGTCTATGTACAACAACAGCTGCGGGACGGTCTTTAGCGTGACGAAGGGTGGCACAGAGAAAGTGCTGCATAACTTTAGCGGACCAAGTGGCGATGCGAACCTCCCCATTGCAGGCCTGATCGACGTCGCCGGCACCCTCTACGGCACGACATACGGAGGCGGTACATACGACTACGGCGCGGTCTATAGCATCACGACGGGAGGCACGGAAAAAGTGCTCCATAGTTTTGGAGCAGGAAGCGATGGCCAACTCCCCGTCGCCGGCCTGATCGACGTGAAGGGCACGCTCTACGGCACGACCACCCAAGGTGGCGCGTACTACGACGGCACGGTCTTTAGCATCACACCCAACGGCACAGAGAACGTATTGCACAGCTTCGGTCCCGGACGCCACCCCGAGCGTCCGACTGGCGCACTGATCGACGCGAGCGGCGCGCTCTACGGCACGACCAACGGGGGCGGTGCGCACAAAGCGGGTACGGTCTTTCGCGTTACGCCGGGCGGCAGGATGAAAGTGTTGCACAGTTTCGGCAACGGAACCGATGGCCAAAACCCCTACGCCGGCCTGATCGAGGTAAACGGCACGTTCTACGGCACAACAGGCCACGGTGGCGCGTACAGCTGCGGCACGTATGGCGGCTGCGGAACAGTCTTTAGCATCACCACAAGCGGCACGGAAAAAGTGCTGCACAGCTTCACCGGAGGAACCGACGGTAGCCGGCCCAGGGCGAGCTTGATCGACGTGAAGGGCACGTTCTACGGCACGACATATTCGGGCGGTGCGAGCGGCTGCAGCTCCGGTTGCGGGACGGTCTTTAGTATCACGGCAAGCGGCGCGGAGAATGTGATACACACCTTCGGCAGCAGCAGTTCTGATGGGCAACTTCCCGCCGCGGGGCTGATTTATGTGAACGGCACCCTCTATGGCACGACATTCGGAGGCGGCGCGAACGGGCACGGAACGGTCTTCGCGCTGACCCCATAAATGAAGGTCACAGTGACCGTCGTTGCATAAGGCGCATCCGATCATAGTCACGACGAACTTACCGTCTGCCGTTCGGTCAGCTACTTGGAGGTGCCGCGTGAGAAACTTCGCTCTTTTTGCACTTACTATCAGCATGGCCGCTGCATTTCTTGCGGGCCGCGACGTCCTTCGACAGGCTCAGGATGACATGCAGCTGCCGGTTGCCGTTAATCGTTCGAGCACCGCAACGCAAGCTCGGTCGCACCAGCGCACCTTTCGGTATACGGACGGCGAGCAATCATTCAAGGTGCCGGCGGGCGTGACGCAGGCTACGATCGCGGCCACCGGTGCGGAGGGTGCGACCGGCGACTAGAACGTCCTCGGTGGCGCAGGCGGCCCGGGAGGTTCCGTGCAGGCCACGATATCGGTGACGCCCGGAGAACGCTTGGCGATTTTCGTTGGTGGAAGCGGCGACCAAGGCGGCTTTAACGGCGGCGGTGGTCCCAGCAGGTGTCCTAACAGCTACTACTGCTTCGGTGGCGGTGGAGGCGCGTCTGACGTGCGGCAGGGGGGCGACCAATTGGCCGACCGCGTTGTGGTGGGCGCGGGTGGCGAAGGCCCCGGCGGAGACAAAGGTAGATCGGGCGACTCCGGTTCCGGTGCGTTTGCGGGAAGCGGCGGGACTGGTGGCACGCAAAGCAGGGGCGGCAGAGGCGGCGCGGGTGGTGAGAGCGATTGCGGCGGTTCTAAAGGAAGACGTGGCACAGGCGGCACGGGAGGCGAACGTAAGAGCGTTAAGAGCCCCTGCGGGTCCGCCGTCGGAGGTGGCGGCGGAGCCGGTTATTACGGCGGGGGCGGGGGCGGAGGCTCATCCTTCGCCGAGAGCAGTGCGACGCAGATGAGGATGACAACCGGCACGTCCAGTGGAGATGGAGTGATCGAAATCACGTGGTAAGCGCATTGCCCTGCATGCGGTGTTGTTCTCGCAACTTTTTGCGCGACGTCGGCGAGATATTCGCTCAGCTACTTGGAGGTGTTACGTGAGGACCTTAGCTCTTTCCGCACTTACCGTTAGCCTGGCCGTCGCATTGCTTGTCGGCTGCGGCGGAACACAGACGACGATCGGCGTGCCGGGCGCGCAGTCGCACGCATCAGCACTCGTGGCGCGCACCAGTAGTACGAACTACAAAGTCCTGTACAGCTTTGGGGCACCCCCCGATGGGAACAGGCCCCAGGCGAGCCTGATCGACGTGGGCGGTACGCTCTACGGCACGACGGAATATGGCGGCGCGTATCACGACGATGGCACGGTCTTTAGCATCACGCCAAGCGGCACGGAGAAAGTGCTTTATAGCTTTGCCGGAACGCCAGATGGGAACAGGCCCGAGGCGAGCGTGATCGACGTGGGCGGCACGCTCTACGGCACGACGTACGGAGGCGGTGCTTATGATTCGGGATTTGAATGTGGCGGCGGCTGCGGGACGGTCTTTAGTATGACGCCGAGCGGCGCAGAGAAAGTGCTCTACAGCTTCGGCCTCGACGGTGCCTACCCTCACGCAGACCTGATCGACGTAAACGGCACGCTCTACGGCACGACGGAATTGGGCGGCCCGTACTGTGCCTACAACGGAGGCTGCGGGACCGTCTACAACATAACGACGCAAGGCGAAGAGAAGGCGCTGTACTCTTTTCGCCCCCATCACGACGGCGTGTCGCCTGAAGCCGGCCTGATCAACGTAAAGGGCAAGCTCTACGGCACGACGCTGGTCGGTGACGCCGGCCATCGCCGTGGCACGGTCTTCAGCGTCACGCAGTCCGGCAAGGAGAAAGTTTTGTACAGCTTCCGCAAATTTCCCGATGCCTCGCGCCCGGTTGCGAGTTTGATAGACGTGGGCGGCACACTCTATGGCACGACGGCAACCGGCGGCGCGTATAGCTGCGACTCCCAGGGCCGGTGCGGCACGGTCTTTAGCATCACACGGGGCGGCACCGAGAAAGTACTGCACAACTTCGGCAATGGCTCCGATGGCGGACAACCCACCGCGAGCTTGATCGACGTGAATGGCACGCTCTACGGGACCACGCAATACGGCGGCACGAACGGGCACGGAACGGTCTTCAGCATCACTACGTCCGGCACGGAGCAAGTATTGCACAACTTCGGGGGGAGCAGTTCCGATGGCCAAAACCCCGCCGCAGGCCTGATCGACGTGAATGGCACGCTCTACGGCACGACACGGTACGGTGGCGCGGCTGGGAACGGAACAGTCTTCGCGTTGACCCCGTAGACGAACGAATCCAGAGGCTGCAACTCGCTCGTCCTTCGACTACGCGCCTCCGGCGCTCCGCTAAGGATGACACATCTGCGCTCCGCTCAGGATGACAAAAGCTCAGGATGACAGCCTGAAGGGCATGTGTGCTTCACGCTTCCTGCAACTCGCTCGCCCTTCGTCCTGACTACGCGCCTGCGGCGCTCCGCTCAGGATGACAAAGCAGCGCGCCGCAGTTTATCCATCAGCGGGCGCAGCGAGTCGAAGAGTTCAGGATGACGGCCTGAAGGCCATGTCTGCTTCACGCTTCATGGATTCAATTGCAGCAGAAACTCGCTCGTCCTGACTACGGCGCTGCGGGCCTCCGCTGATGTGGAAATAGTCCCGGCGAGGGACCGGGGTGGCCATTTCCATGCTATTCCGGGTGGCCCTGCCAAGGCCAAGTTGTACTCAGGATGACATGCAGACGACGATCGGCGTGCCGGGCGCGCGGTCGCAAGCCTCGGCACTCGAGGCGCGCACCAGTAGCGCGAACTACAAAGTTCTGTATAGTTTTGGCGCATCCGCCGATGGCAACGGGCCCCAGGCGAGCCTGATCAACGTTGGCGGCACGCTCTACAGCGCGACGGAATATGGGGGCGCCGGGCGGCACGGAGAAAGTCCTGCACAGCGCGCTCCTGGCGGGCGCGCCTCGCTTCTCGGCTGGGACCTAGCTCAGTCGTGCCGAATACGCCACGTCTAATCCGGTCGCTAATTGGGAGGCGTCGCGTGAGAACCTTCGCTTGGTCCGCACTTACCGTCGGCGTGGCCGCCGCATTGCTTGTAGGCTGCGGCGCGCCTCCACCGATCGGCGCACCGGCAACGGGCGCGCAGGCTCTACGCGCAGTGACATCGTCATTTCAGGTGCTGCACCGGTTCGGTCGCCACGACAAGACTCGGGGGGGAGCGAATCCCTCCGGCCCCTTGCTCGACGTGAATGGCACCTTGTATGGCACGACGTCAAATGGTGGCCGCGGTGGCTACGGCGGCAACGGACTCGTTTACAGCATGACCACGACCGGCGCGACGAAGGTTCTGTACCTTTTCCGTGGTTACCAACGCGGCGACGGTTTCCGCCCAGTCGATGGTGTGATCAACGTAAACGGTACGCTGTACGGCGCGACCAATGCAGGGGGCCACTGCAACGACGGAACCGTCTATAGCTTAAGCAAGACGGGCAGGGAGGCCGTGCTGCATAGTTTTTGCTCTTCTTCTGGTGGGAATGCGTCAGGGGGTTTGATCGACGTCAACGGCACTCTCTACGGCGTGACCGCGCGCGGTGGCTCGTCGGGCGACGGAACTGTTTATAGCCTGAGCGCTTCGGGTGCGTACAAAGTGCTCTATGCTTTCAAGGGCGGCACCGACGGTAATGCGCCGGTCGGGACGCTGCTCAACGTGAACGGCACGCTGTACGGCGTCACCTTTAACGGTGGTCCACGTTGCCATAACAGCGGCGACGGCTGCGGGACCATTTACAGCGTAACCACGTCGGGCCAAGAGACGGTGCTTCACAGTTTCAGCGGATCTCCCGACGGGGCGCTTCCCGAGGCGGGGCTTATCGATGTAAGTGGCACGCTGTACGGCACAACAACTGCTGGTGGCCTGACCGGGTCGACGAGCTGCGCGGGTGACGGTTGTGGCACCGTTTACAGCATAACCACGAGCGGCACGGAGAACGTGCTTTACCGCCTGAGAGGTGGTTCCCATGGCGCCAGTCCGGAAGCGAGCTTGCTCGAGATGAACGGAACGCTGTACGGTACCACGTCATACGGTGGAAATGTTACGTGCGGCCACGGAACGTATAGTCTCAGCTGTGGAACGGTCTTCAGCATGACGACAAGCGGGAAGAAGGAACGGGACTTGCACGAGTTTCGTGGTTCCGACGGGGCGACTCCGGACTACTTGATCGACGTGAACAACGTCTTGTACGGGACGACATCGAGAGGCGGTTACGTAGATACATGCGGGACCAACGGATGTGGAACCGCTTTTGCGCTGACGCCGTAAGCGGCTGCAACTTTTTCGTCCTTCGACTACGCGCCTCCAGCGCTCCGCTCAGGATGACAAAGCTGCGCTCCGCTCAGATGACAAGCTGCGCTCAGGATGGTCCTGAAGGGCATGCGTGCTTCACGCTTCATGAAACTCGCTTGTTTTTCGTCCTTCGACTACGCGCCTCCGGCGCTCCGCTCAGGATGACAACGCGGCGCTCCGCTCAGGATGACAAAAATAGGTCTTACTTCTGTTGTTTTAGGCTGACGGTTACGCCGAAGGGGTTGTCGATGCCGTGGGAGAGGCCGAAGATGGGTTCGCCGCCGCTGGGATAGTGCCAGTAGTTGACGACGCTGTCCTCGTCGCCGTTGACGCCGCCGACGACCTGGGTGCCTTGACTGCCGGGCTTGTTGTTGTAGATCCAGGACGGACCGTTTGAACCCGCGGCGTCGAGCTCGGTCTCGCCGACGTAGTAGGCCTGGCCGTGAATCAATGCGATGCGATAGATGTAGTAATCGTCGATCGCAAAG
>JBARKF010000259.1:0-4417 GCA_049800655.1 Candidatus Cybelea sp. | reverse complement strand
GATAGAGACCGGGCCGCTTCACCGCCCCCGCAACGTAGACCACGAGTTCTTGGTCGCCGGCCGGCAAACGCGCACCCCGGCGGTGCCTACCGCCGCTCGCGTTAGCAACGAAGCCCGGCTCGGCCGTCGGGGCGGCCACGGAGTCGATCGCGGGCCGCCGCGCTGGATGCCAAAGCGCGAAGAACGCGACGCCGAGCACGGCCGCAATCAGGACACATTTCAAGACCATGAGCTTCTATCACGCCCAGCCGTTTGGGTGAAAGGGTGGCGGAACAAACGCCTCAGCGTGTACGATGCTGCTCATGTACGACTTCAAGTCGGTCGAGCTCAAGTGGCAGACGCGCTGGGAGCGCGAGCACCTCTATCGCACGGCCGACGAGAGCGCGAAGCCGAAGTATTACACGATGGAGATGTGGCCCTACCCGTCGGGCGATCTTCATGTAGGCCACGCGAAGAACTACACGCTCGGCGACGTCGTCGCCCGCATGATGCGAATGCTCGGCTACAACGTGCTCCACCCGATGGGCTGGGACGCCTTTGGGCTGCCGGCCGAAAACGCGGCCATCGACCGCGGCATCGACCCTGCGGTCTGGACCACGGAAAACATCCTCAACATGCGCCGTCAGATCCGCTTGATGGGCACCGGCTACGATTGGTCGCGCGAGATCGCGACGTGCGAGCCCGAGTATTATCGCTGGAATCAGTGGCTCTTCTTACGGCTCTTCGAGAGCGGCCTCGCCTACAAACGCGAGGCTCCGGTGAACTGGTGCCCGCACGACCGGACGGTGCTCGCCAACGAACAGGTGATCGACGGCCGCTGCTGGCGCTGCAACCACCTCGTCGAGCGGCGAAATCTCTCGCAGTGGTTCTTGCGGATCACGGCCTACGCCGATCGACTGCTCGACGATTTGGCGACGCTGAGCGGCTGGCCCGAGCGTACGCGGACGATGCAGCGAAACTGGATCGGCCGCAGCGAAGGCGCGAACGTCGCTTTCGCCGTTGACGGGATGGACGAAAGCATCGAGGTCTTCACGACGCGTCTCGACACGCTCTACGGTGCGACGTTCTTAGCCGTCGCGCCCGAGCATCGGGTGGTTGGACCGCTCAAACGAATGGTTTCTAACGAGCGGGCGGCAGCGATCGATGACTTCGTCGAGAGTTTGAAATCCAAAACGGAGCTCGAGCGCACGAGCCTGATGGAGAAACAGGGCGTCTTTACCGGCGCACACGCCATCAACCCGCTCTCGCGCGAGCGCATCCCGATTTGGCTGACGAACTACGTCCTGGCCGAGTATGGCAGCGGTGCGGTGATGGGCGTGCCCGCGCACGACGAGCGCGATTTCGAGTTTGCCAAGAAGGAGGGCTTGCCGATCGCCGAGGTCATCGTTCCGCTGCGCGGTGAGTCGAATGAGCCGCTTCATGCGGCGTACGTTGAGGACGGACGCCTGATCGCGAGCGATGACTTCAGCGAGATGTCGAGCGAACGAGCGCGCGAGGCGATCGCCGAGCGGCTTACGGCGATCGGCACAGGCGGTAAGAGCGTCGGCTACAAGTTGCGTGACTGGCTGATTTCACGCCAGCGCTATTGGGGAACGCCGATTCCAATCGTCCATTGCCCGCACTGCGGCGAAGTCGCGGTCCCCGATGAAGAGCTGCCCATTCTGCTGCCGCCGCGCGAGCGCATTTCTGGAGAGGGATCGCCGCTTGCATCGATTCCGGAGTTCATCGAAACCGTCTGCCCCAAGTGCGGCGAGAAGGCAAAGCGCGAGAGCGATACGATGGACACGTTTTTTGAGTCGTCGTGGTACTACTTGCGCTATCTCGATCCGCACAACGACGAGCTGCCGTGGGCATCGCCGCGCGCCGATCGCTGGATGAACGTCGACCAGTACATCGGTGGCACCGAGCATACGGTGCTGCACCTGCTCTACTCGCGCTTCTTCTATAAATTCTTTCACGACTGCGGCTGGGTGAGCGGTTCCGACGAACCGTTTGCGCGCCTCTTTCATCAAGGGCTCGTGCTGCACGACGGCGAGAAGATGTCGAAATCGCGCGGCAACGTCGTGGGCATCGACCAAACCGCGGAGCAAATTGGCGTCGACGCGATGCGGCTCTTTTTGCTCTACGTCACACCGCCCGAAGAGACGAGCAACTGGAATGAAGAAGGCATCAGCGGCCGCGTACGGCTGCTCGGGCGCATCTGGCGTGCCTGCGAACCCCATTTTGATGCCATCGCCCGCCGTCCTGAGGCCGTCGAAGGATTGCCCGCGGCCTCGACCCCGCAGGAGAAAGCACTCTTGCGCGCGGTGCACCTCGTCGCGAAGTCCGCGATCGACGAGACGATGTCGCGACGCTTCCACTACAACACGACGATTGCGAAGCTGGACGAGCTCGTCAATCTGATGACCGCGTCGAGCGAGCCTTCGCCGGTGATGTTCTACGCGGTGCGCAGCCTGCCGATCCTGATCGCGCCGTTTGCCCCGCACATCGCCGAAGAGCTCTGGGAGCGTCTCGGGCAGACCACGTCCGTGCATCTCGAGCGTTATCTCGAGCCGGAGGAGCGGGCCTTGGCAATCGAGGAAATCATGCTCGTCGTGCAGGTCAACGGGAAAGTACGCGCGCGCATCGCCGCGGCCGTCGGGGTGAGCGAAGATGAGGCGCTCGCGCTGGCCCTGGCCGACCCCAACGTTCGCGCGCACCTCAACGGTAAAGAGCTTCGCAAGCGGATCTATGTTCCCGACAAACTGCTGAATCTCGTCGCCGCATGAACGCATCGCAAAAGATCACCACGACTGTGTGCATCGTCGGCGGCGGCCCGTGCGGCGTCATGCTCGGGGTCTTGCTGGCGCGTGCCGGCGTCGACGTGGTTGTCCTGGAGAAATATCCGGACTTCTTCCGCGATTTTCGCGGCGATACCGTGCATCCGTCGACGCTGGAACTTCTTTACGAGCTGGGTTGGCTCGACGACTTTCTCGCGCTTCCGCACAACGAGTTCCAGACCGCGAGCGTAACTGTCGCGGGCGCGACGGTCAAGGTCGCGGATCTCTCGCGTCTCCCAACGCACTGCAAGTTCGTCGCGCTGATGCCGCAATGGGATTTCTTGAACTTCCTGGCCGAGCGCGGTCGCAAATATCCGACATTCCATCTGATGATGCAAACCGAAGGCGACGAGCTGATCGAAACCGATGGCCGCGTGACCGGCGTGCGCGCGGCCACTCCAAACGGCGAGATTGCAATCGCGGCGAAGCTCGTCGTCGGGGCCGACGGGCGCCATTCGAGGGTCCGCGACCTCGCCGGGTTCGCTGTGGACGATCTCGGCGCGCCGATGGACATCTTATGGATGCGGATTCCCAAGCGTCCAAGCGATCCAACCAGACAGTTGGGCTGGGCCAGAACGGGCCACATGGCCATCCTGCTCGACCGCGGAGATTACTGGCAATGCGCCTACCTCATTGCGAAGGGATCGTTCGAGCAACTCAAAGCGAGGGGTCTCGGCGAGTTACAGCGAGAGATCGCCGAAACGGTGCCACCGTTGGCGGACCGCGTCGCCGAGCTTGACGACTGGTCGAAGATCGCGATGCTCGACGTGCGCGTCGACCGGCTCGAACGCTGGAACCGGCCGGGCCTGCTCTGCATCGGCGATGCCGCCCACGCGATGTCGCCGATCGGTGGCATCGGTATCAACCTGGCAATCCAAGATGCGGTCGCGACGGCCAACACTCTCGCCTCGGCGCTGCGCGCGGGGAAGACTCCAACCGACGCCGAGGTTCACCGGATTCAAGAGCGCCGCATGTTCCCCACCAAAGTGACGCAGGCGTTCCAGACCTTCGTGCAGGACCGCGCCATCGATCCGCTCGTTCGCGGCTTGCCGATCGAGTCGCCGCCGCTGGTGGCACGCCTCTTCGACGAATTTCCATTGTTGCGACGCCTTCCGGCGCGCCTCATCGGCATGGGCGTGCGTCCCGAGCACATCCATACGCCCGACGCTTACGCGGTCACGACCGGTTAGAACGTCGGCATTTGCGCAAGCGGATTTATACGGCGTTTGCTGCCGCACTGATCGCCGGATGCGCGGCTCCGTGGGCGAAGCCAACCGCGCTCACGTTTACCTCGGGCACAACGGTCATCGCTCGTGCCAAGGTGTTCCAATCGGTCCACTGCGGACACTTTTGCCACCCAGCCGGCGGAAGCGACATCGTCATCACGATGGAGGGACGCTTTGCCGCAGGGTCTTACCGTCTCTTCCTGGCGCAAGGGTCATGCGACCAACCCCGCAACACTCAGGCGATCACGGCGTTCGACGGAAAAACCGGTGCCCGCGCCCACGTCAATGTGCCGATCGTCCCGCTTACCCGCGGCGATTATGTTTTGACCATCGAAAGAAAAGAGCCACATTTGATGGCTTGCACGGTCGTTA
>JBARKF010000258.1:0-10924 GCA_049800655.1 Candidatus Cybelea sp. | reverse complement strand
GGATTGCTGCTGCCGCCGGCCCCGCCGCTGCGGATTCTGCCGGGCCTCCCCGCGGCTCCGTGCTGGCCGGATACGCCGCTACCGGCGCCACCGCCGTCTCCGCCTACGCTCTGCGTGCCGCCCGATCCCCCGCAGCCGTAGCAAAAATAGGAGTAGCATGGGTTACCGCCGTTCCCACCGATCATGCCGCCGCCGAGACCGCCGGCTCCGCCGCCTTCGTAGAAGCCGTAGTGGGTTCCACCAGCACCGCCGCCGCCGCCGGCTATCACGACGCGACGCGACAATCTAACGCCGCCTTGACGCACGTCTGAGGCGCCACCGCCCCCCGCGCCTTCACCGCCGTAGGACTCCGCACCGCCCGGCGCCCCGCCGTTGTAGCCGCCGCTGCCACCACTACCGGCGCTGTTGCCGTTGCCACCTGCGCCGCCGACGAAAATACCGAGCCGCTGTCCTGGCGTCACGGGGATTGTCGCCTTCAGTTCTCCGCCGGCGCCGGCGGTCACTTTTGAGCCCTGGCTGCCGTTGGCGCCGCCGCCGCTCGCGCCTCGGGCATCAATTCTTATGCTCGAAACGCCAGCCGGCACCGTGAAAATCTGCTCTATGCCCGAAAATGCAAATTCTTGACGGTTCCTAACGTCGTTGCCGGCGTTCGATAGCGGAAGCGCCGAGCCGCCGCCCGCGCGTCCGCCGCAGCCCGCTAGAACGCAAATGGCGGCGCAAATGCCTATCGCATAGCGACCGGAATTTAAAGTACTCATTTGCTGTACCTTCCTGAAGCGGAGATGCTTCAATACGGTTTGAATTTCGACGTACGGTTGGGCTCACCCACGTGTCTTAACCTGTCGCCGGCGAAAAGGCGCTCGCGCCATCATTGTCGCTGAGCTCACGCCTGACGGGAGACTGGGGAACTGAACCCGGTAACCCCCTGTACATGCGAATTAAACGCCGCACGAAATCGTGCTCGTGCACGGAACGAATTGTGCCGGCCTAGCGAACGACTATCGCAACCGGCTCCGTGAGCTTCGTTTTCTTACCCACGATGCCTTGCGTCGGGAGTGCGTTTCCATTCGAGCCCGGAGGGTATACCGTTACGCTAGCCGGAGTGTTCCCGTTCGCTGCATAAGAGTTCCCAAAGCTATCAACTGCGACACCTGTCGCGCTTAAACCCGTATTGGGCCCCGTGATATCGATGCTCGGCGACACGTTACCGCTCGAACCAGCCGCGAACATAAGCAGGTCGCTGCCTGTGGTTACCCAAATGTTCTTGTTAGGATCTACCGTAATGCCCGGAGGTGCGCCGGAAAGCCCGGTGTTCGAGCCGCTGATGTTCTGTACTAATACGTAGCTGCTTCCGCTCGGTGCGTAAACGTTGACCCCTTGGCTACAACCACCTAGTGTGTAAACATTTCCGCTGGCGTCGACGGCAACCCGTACTCCATCGTAAGTCCCAAACTCCGCAATGGGCGGAACGTTTCCGTGCGAGCCGGCTGAATATACTGTAACATTGCTCGGCGTGTACTGCGAGCAGTCATTGCCGTAGTAGGTGTTTTCGGAGTAGATCTTACCGTTTGAGTCAACGGCGATGCTGTTCGCCCTGAGGCCTGTGAGTGATCCGGAAATCACGCGCTGTGGTTTCACCGCTCCGTATTTGCCCGCCGCGAACATCTCTATGCGTGTTTTGTTCGCGACGTAAACGTTATGGTTCGGATCGACCGCAAAGGCGTAATAAGGCCTGATGTGTGATCCGGTCAGTTTCTCGACCGGCTTGATGTTCCCAGTTCCACTCGAAGGATAGATTAAAATTGAACCTACTTGGTCGCTGTTGCCGCAAGAGACGCAGTTAAACACGTATATGCAGAAAGATGTGAGGCACGATCTTGTTGACCGCGCGGCCTGCGTTGCGTTGGTGGTTGTCGGCGCCGAACCCGCAGCGGCGGATTGCGGTGCAGTGATCTGCGGCGCGACCGATAGAGGCGTTGACGAAGAGAGGCTATTGCTGCTGCCGCATGCGGCTAAAAGCGCCGCGCCAATCAACGCGCCGACGAGGTTGCGTAAGTGTATCATATTGCCCGTTGCTTCTCCGGAGCGATCCCACCGATCCGGGATGGATTTTGCGGCTACGACGCATCTTCCAAGATAAACACCGCGTCATCGAAGCCTGAGCCACGATCGCAGAGCTGGCGCGGAAGGGACTGGCACTGCAGAAGACAGAGTTGCGACGTGCCAAAGCACGACGCATCAGGGAACCCCTCAAAGCCACAGTGCGCCTTCTTGCTGGCTTTGTCAATCAGGACGAGGTGCTAGGCCTCAATTCCAGCGCAAAAGTCAGCCCGCGTCGCTGTGGCGCCGGCGAGCTGATGTGGCAAACCGGCCCAGGTTAAAACGGCGACCGGGCTTCGGCGATGTATCCGCATCGTTGCTCCAACGTACCCCTACGGAGATACGAGAGCGAGATCAGCGGCGACGCGTGCGGGAGCGGTAGACGACCCGCGGCTTGGGCGGTTCCGTGCTGGCTTCGGGAAAGAGCGGATTCTTGCCGCGTTCTAGACGTTTTCCGAGCGTGTGTTCGATTTGTCTGATCAGCGGCTCTTCGTCGGACGAGACGAAGGTGATCGCATCGCCCGAAGCTTTAGCGCGCGCGGTGCGCCCGACTCGGTGAAAGTAGTCGGCGGCAACCAGCGGGACGTCATAGTTGATGACGTGCCCGAGAGCTGAGATGTCGATGCCACGAGCCGCAATGTCTGTTGCGACGAGCACGCGGTACTGACCCTGCTTAAAATTCTCCAGCGCGCGCGCCCGTTGCGACTGCGAGCGATCGCCGTGAATCAGGTTAACGGGAACGCGATGCTTTTGGAGGGCGGCGGCTAGGCGGTTGGCGCGAGCCTTGGTTCGCGTGAAAGCGATTGCCGAATAGATGTTATTGTCTTTGAGCAGCTCCACAAGGAGATCGGTTTTCTTCTCTTGCGGCACCGCGTAAAGGGTTTGGCTCAACGTCTTAACCGGAGCGATCTTCGCGGCCAGCTCTACCCGCACCGGATCGCGGAGAATCTCGCGCACGAGGCCGGAGATCTGCGCCGACAGCGTTGCTGAGAAGAAGAACGTTTGACGCTTCGTCGGCACCTGGGTGATAATGCGTCGAACGTCAGGCAGAAATCCCATGTCGAGCATGCGGTCAGCTTCGTCGAGCACAAGCATCTCGATATCGTCGAGCCGCGCAGTTCTTTGCTTTAGGTGGTCGAGGAGTCGCCCGGGCGTTGCGACCAGGATGTCCGCGCCGCGTTTGAGCGCGTTGAGTTGCGGTCGAAAGCCGACGCCGCCATAAATCGCCGCAACCGTGACGTTCGTATGTTTAGCGAGCGACGTGAGATGCTTGGCGATTTGATCGGCGAGTTCGCGGGTTGGAGCGAGCACGAGTGCGCGCGTCTTCCCGCGCGGCCTATCCATGAGACGTTGCAGTATAGGCAAGCCAAAGGCAGCCGTCTTGCCGCTGCCGGTCTCGGCGCTACCGAGGACGTCGCGGCCTTCGAGGGCCGGTGGAATCGCGAGGGCTTGGATCGGGGTGGGCTCGGAGAAACCGAGGTCGAGCAGGGCGGCCTGCAACGGCGGCCGCAAGCCGAGTTTTTCGAAGGTAGAGATAACTGACGATCTTTCAAGGGTGTGCGCGGCTCGATCGCATTCATCCGAAAGATCGCGCGGGGTTCGCCTCACTATGTCATGGAGGCACCGTCGGTGTCAAATGCTAGAGTAGCAGGCTCCTCGGTGCCGTTAGCTTTGGTAGCGCTATTCGAGCGGCTTGACCTTGCGATTCCAGAGCGGGATAATTGCGATGCGACGCAACCGCTCAACGGGAGAAATTCTGATGATTCCGCGTAAAATACGCAGGCGCCCGAGCACCGCGATTATGGTTACGCTCGCCCTATTAGCGGCGTGCGGCGGAGGTGGCACCCCACCGGCCGATGTGGTACCGCCAGCGCAGAGTGTGTCGTCGATTCAAACAGCCTCGCCGCCGAAGTGGCAAGAAACCGTTCTTCATAGTTTTGGCGGCCCCGACGGCGCTGGTCCCGTCAGCAACTTGATCCGCGGCGGCAAGGGAACGTTCTTTGGCACGACACTATTTGGTGGAATCGGCGCTGGAACCGTCTTCGAGTTAACGCGCAGCGGATCGGGTTACACCGAGAAGGTTCTCTATAACTTCAAAGGCGGCCTCGATGGTGAGTCACCGTGGGGAATCGTTGCAGACGCCGCCGGCACACTCTACGGCATTACATTCTTGGGCGGCAGCTCAGGCAATGGGGGTAACGGGTGGGGAACGGTCTTCAAGTTGACGCCTGGCGGGTCGGGCTACACGGAAAGCGTGCTCTACCGGTTCACTGGAGGCATGGACGCGTGGGAGCCGCTGGGGCCGCCGGTGCTCGATGCAAACGGAGCGATTTACGGTGTTTCGTCGTTTGGCGGCGATCGCAACGACGGAGCTGTCTTCAAGCTAGCGCCGAACAAGTCGGGTTACATCGAGAGCGTTATCTATAGCTTTCCGGGTGGCTCTGGAGGCCAGTTGCCGCAAGCGGGTCTGACTATCGATAAGCACGCCTCGATATACGGCACGACCATGTATGGTGGAGGCACCCAAGGATACTGCGGCAGCGATGGTGGATGCGGCACCGTTTTCAAGCTTACCCGCGAAGGCTCTGGCTATTCGGAGAGCATCATTCACGCGTTCAATGGTTCCGACGGCAATCTTCCCTTTGGAGTCCTTACCGCCGGCGAACGCACGGGCGCGATCTACGGCACGACATATTGGGGAGGCGTTAAAGGCATCGGCGTGGTCTTTAAGCTGACGCCACACGGCTCGACGTATGCGGAACGCGTCCTTCACAGCTTTAAGGGCAATGCCGACGGTTTCTTGCCGGAAGGCACGCTGCTGCTGCAATCCGGTGGCGCGCTGTATGGCACGGCTGCGCTTGGCGGCGGGGGCTGCCACGGTATCGGCTGTGGAGCGGTGTTCGAGCTAATGCCTTCACACTCAGGCTACGCGTTTCGCGTTGCGTACGACTTCAAGAGGCCCATCCATGGCGCCGAGCCTCAACAAACCAATCTACTCTCCGATGCGAGTGGAGCGCTCTATGGGGTTACGCGATCCGGTGGCTCGGAAACGAGTTGCTCCGACGGCGGTCCGGGTGGCGCCCTGGGCTGCGGAACCGTGTTCAAAATAGCTCCGTAGCCCGTTAGGCGCCGCCCGACCTAATCAAACTACGCCTGCGGGCGATAGGTGCCGAAGCTCCAGATATGCCCCTCCGGGTCGCGCACGCTGAATTCGTGCGAACCATACTCCGTATCTTCGAGCTCCCGAATGACGTCGGCACCCGCGGCTTTGACGCGGGCGTAGCCGGCGTCGACCGCGGCGTCGCTAGCGAGCGCGATATAGATTCCGCCCGTAACGCCTCCGAGGTTCTTGGGGCTGGTAGCGTATTGATCGTTCTTGACGCTTCCCAGCATGATCAGGTTACCGGCCACTCGCAGTTGCGCGTGCGCGATGCTGTCGCCATCGCCGGCATAGACCTCTTGCTCCTCGAAATCCAAGACCGATTTGAGCCACGCGATCGCGGCTTTTGCATCGTTGTAGCGAACGGCCGGATAGATGGTTTGCATTGCAGTCCTTAATTGTGTCGTACTCATGGCACAGAGTATAGACTATCGCAGCAGCCGGGTCTTGGAAAATTGTTCACGGCTCGGCCAGGCTGGGTGACTCCGGATACCGCGTGGCCGACACGAACTCACCCGGCGTGAGCTGCGCGAACTCCGCAAAGTCGCGGTACATGTGTGCCTGATCGTAGTAGGCGAGCTCGGCCGCTACGGCCGCGATCTTCTCGCTGCGATGGAGGAGCGAAAGGGCGTTATGAAAACGGACGATCCGTGCGAAGCGTTTGGGCGTCAATCCCGTGCGGTCGCGAAAGCGCCGCGCAAATTCGTGACGCGATACGCCCAGCTGAGCACCCATCCGATCGAACGACACCGCGCCGCGCGCTTCACGAATCTTCTTTGAAGTCCATTCCACTAAGGCGTCGCGATCGCCGCGCGCAAGCGGCAGCAGCCAATCCACCGCGGCGAAAACGGCACAAGCTGCGTTTCGTCGTTCGTTGAGTGGTGAGTTCTGTGCAGCGGAGGCGCAGCGTTCTCCCAGTTCGTCGGCGGCTCGCCCGATTACGTCGCGGACATCGACGGTTACGTCGACGAGATGCTGCATATTGGAACGCAAGAGCGCGCAAGCTCCGGCCGGCGCGAGCCGAACGCCGAGTACGCGGCAGCGCCCACGTGGACTCACGACAACCGAGGGTTGCGTTCGGCATCCATTGATGCATACGGCCGGAAATGCTGCAAGTGCGGGGTCGCCTCCATCGCGATGCCGCTCGTCGAGCATCACGATCAATTCGGCCGTCCCATCCGGAAATACGCGCTCCTTTGCATGGGTAAGCTGGCCGTCGAAATACCAAATTCGCTCAACGGTTTCGTGCAGAAGCGAATCCGCGGGAGGTGTCCATCGCGCCACCGTCCAGCGCCCCAGTGACGAGTCTTGGCTTTCGACCCTCAGGCCTTGCATGGCAGGAGCTTCTAAATTAATCGCCGGCATCTCCCAAAGAGAGTAACAGCTTTCGCAGCAGTTCGCCGAGTTGTAGTTGTTCTCGCGCGCTCAAGCCCGCGAGCAGCCGCTCCTCGTTGGCTACGTGTTCGCTGGTTGCGGCATCGATAAGCGCCTTTCCCTTTGCCGTAAGCCGGACGAGCGTGCCACGACGGTCTTGCGGATCGGGACGTCGCGACACCAGGCCGGCCTCTTCCAAGCGATCGATGCGATTGGTCATCGCCCCCGACGTGAGCATCATCTCTCGATAGAGTTGCGTCGGGGAGAGCTGATACGGCCGGCCCGCGCGCCGAAGAGCAGCCAAGACGTCGAACGACTCGCCCGCAAGCCCGGAGCGTGCGTGCGTATCGTCGAGGCGAGGGCGAAGCGCAGCCGCGGCGCGCTGAATTCGGCCGACCAAGCCCATGGCTCTCGTATCGAGGTCGGGCCGTTCGCGGTTCCACTGTGCCAGTATTCGATCGATCCGATCCTGCATATCTCGATGTTAAGACACTTGACAGCCGGTCTCCTTTCAGATATCTTAAAATAAAGATGCTTAACATAAAGATAACATCGCTCGACCACATCGTCCTCAACGTTTCAGATGCGCAACGGAGCCTCGCGTTCTACGCCGGTATTCTCGGCCTTCGACCCGAACGAACGGACGAGTTTCGCTCGGGACGCGTGCCGTTTCCGTCGGCTAGGATCGATGCCGGCACGATCCTTGATTTTCTGGATCCCGCACACCGTGATGCCACGTCTCCGAATCGAAATCTCAATCACATCGCGCTCGCTCTAGCAAATGTGCCGTCGGAAATTGCCGAGTTTCTCAAAGAGCATAAGATACCGGTCGTGCGTGAGATGACCGGCAACTTTGGCGCGCAAGGGGATACGGCGCATTCTTTCCACGTGTTCGATCCCGACGGCAACCTCCTGGAGTTACAATCGTATGAATAGCGTTCTGCCACTGGAATGGAGTCGCCAGCACGCGTCGAAGCTGAGGGTATACGATCACCGTCACTAGTCTAGAGCGAGGAGCATATGTCGATTCTATCCGACGTAAAGGAAGTACAGGCCAAGGTACGTGAGGCGATGGAGAATGGTCCGGTCACGCCGTATTACACGTTGCCGCTGGACAAGGTCTATGAAGTGCTCAATGCAGCACTGGCTTCGGAGATCATTTGCGTGCTGCGCTATAAGCAGCACTATTATATGACCACTTCGATCCATCAGGAGCAGTTGCAGGGGCTCTTCAAAGAACACTGGCAAGACGAGGAAAAGCACCTCGAGATGATCGCCGACCGGATCAAACAACTCGGCGGCGTGCCGAACCTTGATCCCAACGGTATCAGCAAACGGGCGTTTTCATCCTTCGAGAGTGGCCACACGCTAGCGGATCTGCTTCGTGAGGATCTGCTCGCCGAGCGTGTCGTGATCAAAATCTACGGCGACATCGTCACGTTTTTCGGCAAAGAAGACCCGGTGAGCCGACGCATGTTCGAAGGGATTTTGAAGGACGAAGAAGATCACGCCGACGAGATCGCCGATCTGCTGTACACCGTCGATCCCAAAACCGGTAAGACCGCCGAGCAGTTCAGCGGCGATTCGGTCAGCAAGCCGTTCAAAGGTTAACGCCGCGAAACTGCCCGCGTTCGAATTCGGTCACGGGCTTTGAAATGCGTCTTTTCTTAAGTCTCCTCTTGCTGCTCGAGGGATGCCTGTTTCTGCCGCTGCCGGCCGTGGCGAATGCTCCCGTCGGCCCACCAAAGGTCTCGCCCGCGATGGCCGGCGCGCAGATCGAAAGTGTCACAATCCAGACCTATGGCCAAACCTCGCCGAGCGTGGTTCGGCGGTACCTTTCGCTTCGGAAGGGCTCTCGGCTCGATCAATCCGGCGTCAATCGCGATTTCGCGAACCTCCGCAGACTCGCCGGATTCATTCCGAGGCTCACTTTGGGATCGGGGAGCACCGCGAAGACCGCCA
The DNA here is from genome assembly GCA_049800655.1 of Candidatus Cybelea sp. Lineage (GTDB taxonomy): Bacteria > Vulcanimicrobiota > Vulcanimicrobiia > Vulcanimicrobiales > Vulcanimicrobiaceae > Cybelea. Next base: position 2,328 of record JBARKF010000258.1, on the reverse strand, counting down.
CCCTCCACTGGATCGTCATGGCGAAATGGCTAAAGCCGACAGACCACCCCTTCTACGCCGACCAACCCTTGACGGCTCCGATTCAGGGCGTCGGTTACATCCTCACGTCGGCTCCGCTCGACAGTCGCGGTTCGACCTTCTCGAGCTACGGCCAATTCAGCCGGCGCGCAAACCTGGTTCGAATTCTGTACACGTCACCGATCGCGGTCAACCCGGTCAAGGGAACCCAGACGGACCTAATCGTCAATACGTTCGGCGGGCGCGGGGTGTTCCGGGCGAGCCAGCCGCTTGCAATTAACATATACAGCTGGAACATGGGCTCCGAGGCCGCTCTCCTCCGCAGCGCAACGAACGGGATTCAGTTCGAAGTCGGCATTCGCGAGACTCGGTCGACGACGGCGCAACCGACGGGGATCGTCTCTCCTTACATCTTTCAAACCAGCGAATCACCGGCGCATAACACCGTCCTCGAGGCGGGCTATTCGTACGCGTGCCCCGTTCCATCATCGCAATGGTTTCCGCCCTACTGCCATACACAGTATCGACTCGAAGCATTTGACTCCCTCGGCTGGTTCGGTTCGACCAGTGAGTATCAGTCCTACCTCGCGGATGCCGCCCAGTACGTTGGGGTGGGCAAGTCGACGCTCGTGCTGCATGGCTCAGAGGCGCGCACCGGAGGCGTCATACCCGATAGCTTCTTAGTCTGCGCCTACGTGCGTGCCTATCCCAAGGCATTTTGCGGCACGGACGCACAAGAGGCGACCGCGGAGTTCCGGCTCAACGACGCGCTACCGCAGGTCTTCAAGTTCGCGTTCTTCACCGAGACCGCGTCGAGCAGGGTGCGTGGCGGTACGCAAGAGTTTGCGCTACCGACGTTCCAATGGCACGCGGACTCCGGAGTCGGCATAATTTTCCGCAACTACATTCGTGTCGACATTGCGTACGGTTCCGTAGGAGGCCGTCTCTCCTTCGCGCTTCAAGGACAAACCTACTAGCTAGAGTCTCATTTAGCTGCCCGATCTTCCTGTGTCAAATGTCATCTGAGCGGAGCGCCCGCAGGCGCGTAGTCAGGACGCAGTGGCACCAGAACGTGTCAACTTGAGCGCGTCGTTCGACAAACCTCCTGCAGCAATGGTTCACCTTGGCGATCCCAGCGTGGCTGGCTTCGCGCGAGAGAGAACGGCCTAGACTTTTCGCGCGCGGGGAAGGTCGGGTACGCTTACATGCGCATTTCGCCTTGAGCGCCACTTTGCATAAATTCGATATGACTGACGACGCCGTTCCAGTCATCCGGCGCAATGCGGAGATCGCTTTGGAACGGGCATTGCAGCTCGAACAGTAGAACCAAGGTCGTGGTCATGATGATGGTTACGGCCGACGTCATCATGAGGTGCACGTTTTCGTTTTCGAGTCCGAAGAGCCAACAGAATCCCACGATGCACGTGGCGCCGATCATCAAGACGAGCCACTCGAACGATGCCATCCCCGAGCGGTTGCCGGAGAGCCGGCGCTGACGATAATCGTGTAGGGCGCCGAGCTGCTGCAACGTCGCGCTCTGTGCGTTTGCCTCCTTGAGGTTGCGGGGATTGAAGTTGCCGGCTGCTCCGATGGCATCCATGACGATCACATCCGCGTCTTTGTCGAACCCACGGCTTCGCATCGCGGGCCACTCGCTCTGCAGCATAGCGTTCGCATAGAGGAGCATATCGCGGCGTACGCGCGAGCGTTCTTCGGCCGGCAGTCCGACCGACGTATGCCAGGCGTCGGTTGACGCGGCCGACTCCTGGGCGACGAGCTGCCTCGAATCCGAGAAGTGCTGCCACGCGATGACCGTCATAAAGCCAAGCAAGACGCTATACAGCGCTCCGACGATCGAGACGATAAAGCCGCCGACTTCGTTTTGCCTCACGAAATCGAGGTGATTGAATCGACGATGTACATACCATTGTCCCGAGCAGGCCAGCGCGACCGCCGTGGTCGTCGCCCAAAGCAGCAGCCAGACCGCGTGCATGCGAAGAAACGATTGTGGCCCCGAGCGGGTGAGCGCGGCGGCAGTGGCACAGCTTATCACTGCGTACGCCCCGGCGATCGCTGCCCAGTTCGGAGCCTGGTGGGCCCTCTCTCGTGCCTCGATCACGGCAGGCGCGGGCCCCATCCCGGAAAGAGTGAACGATCGACATCTCTGGGCGATTGGGGGTACCTTCGATGAGCGAGCATGGGCTTTTCTCCTTTTGGTGCTTGAGGCGCGGGGCTCTTAGGCCCGAGAGAGAGCATGCCGCAATCGCCACGTCGCTGGAACCGATATCCGTATAAGTTAGCCGTATAATC
>JBARKF010000257.1:0-1607 GCA_049800655.1 Candidatus Cybelea sp. | reverse complement strand
CTGTACGGCGGTGGCGGCGGCGGTTCCGGAGCGCAACGCACGAGCGGGGTTTGCGGTGGCGGAGGTGGCGGCGGTGCCTCTTCGTTCGCCGAGCCGAAGGCGACCCACGTCGTTAGCCGGCAGGGAGTGAACTTTGGCAACGGTTTGATCGTGATTTCCTGGTAGAGAATCGATGCAACAATATTATGAGCTTCCGCCCAAAGAGGGCTTCATACTGACGCACGTTCTTCCAGTTGCCGACGTCAAGCGAAGTGCAGCGTTCTACGCCGACGTGTTCGGCGGGACAATCGTCCGTGAAGGCTCGCCGACGATCGTGCAGGTTGCCAACACCTGGGTCCTCGTTGATGTTGGCGGCGGCCCGAGCGAAGACAAGCCGACGGTCACGCTCGCTCCACCGAAGAGCGTGGATGAAGTGAGTTGCTTTATGAACATTCGCGTGGCCGACATTCGCAGCTGCTACGAACGCTGGCGTGCCCGTGGGGCTGAGTTTATTACCGAGCCGAAAGACCTTGGTGAAGAGCTTCGATGCTACATTCGTGACCCGGACGGATATCTGATCGAAGTTGGTCAGGCTAAATAGACCTAAGTCGAGGCGAAGCGACGCAAAGAAGAGGGTCACGGCCGGTTGGCACACTACGTCCAGCCGGCCGTGAAATCGCACTTTAGTGCATCTATCGGCGCGATGTATATGCGGGCGGGATTTCCTTCGGCGGCGGGTGCTGCATTTTCTTGAATTTCGAACCCTTAAAACCTGGGGGTGGGAATCCCGTATAGCTCAGCTGCGCCAGGAGGTTGAGATTTTCGGGGCAGGCTTGATTTTGCTGGCAATCGGGACTGGTTGGAAGGTCCAGATTTAGGACGATCCCGGAGTCCGCGGTATAGATCGTTTTCGTTCCGTAGTTCGCAAACGTAAACTTCGGTTGCGCTCGGCCGTTCGGATGGTACGCGAGCATGAACCACTGGCCGGTCGTCGCGGGGTTGCTTGAAGTGATCGGAGCAAACGACGACTCGGAATAGACCACGGCGTATTTCCACTGGTTGGTGGAAGCCCGCCCCTTGTGAAAACGGACTGGGGACTTCATTGAGAGCGCCGGCGGAATGCAGCCTTCGTATTGGATGGTGTCCCACGCCACCGGCTGGTCGGGTATTGAAGCAAAGCTCCACTCGGAGCCAGGCTGCGGACAGGGAAGGCTCGCAAGGGATGCCGCTCCATACAGCAGACCGAAGTGCGACTGGTTGGTGTAATACGAGTTTGGGCTCAAGCCATTCGTGCCTGAAAGCGTGAACGTCGTTTTATTGCTGGTAGGATCGTACATGATGGACGTCGAGCCCGTGGTGCATGGCCCGTTCCCTGACGGGCAAAAAGCATCCCAGATGCCATATAGTGGTAGCGCCTCGTTGAGCGCCGTCGTTACGTTTCCGTTGAAGACGAGATCGATGTCGGTTGGCGTGGTCGCCGGGTTGTACGCCCAGAAGTTGATTATTGTAGTCGGGTAGCCGTTCGCTTCGCTCGGATTGGGGGGCGTCGGCGGTGATACGATCGCCGCGCCGACCACATCGTCGCTCGCCGAAAGGCCATGGTTAAAGCTGTAAAGATACGTCAGGCT
>JBARKF010000256.1:0-30090 GCA_049800655.1 Candidatus Cybelea sp. | reverse complement strand
TTTGTCATCCTGAGTACAACATGGCCCTTGGCAGGGCCACCCGGAATGGCATGAAAATCAAGTATTTGCCGTCCTGCGACGTCGGCTTCGCTTGGTGCTACGAGCCCGTTCCTGAGTAGGACGCTGGAGCCTTGGGCACCTGATATTGTTGCTACGAGCACGGACATCAGACTCTTCATGATGAGGCTCCTCTGGACGGCGATGGAGGTGGGTATGGAGACACTGATTCGGCGTTGCGCAGGTTTGGATGTTCATCAAGCATCGGTAGTCGCTTGCGTACGCTGCATCGATGAACACGGCGAGCTACGGCAGGAGACCGTGACGTTTGGAACGACCACGCCTCAGCTGCTGGAGCTTTTTGATTGGCTATCGCGCTGGGGAGTGACGCTAGTCGGGATGGAGTCGACCGGGGTTTACTGGAAACCGGTTTACTACCTGCTGGAAAGCGAGTTCGAGTGTTGGCTGCTTAACGCACAGCATCTGCGCAACGTTCCAGGACGCAAGACGGATGTGGGTGATGCGGCCTGGATTGCGCAGCTGGTGGCGCACGGACTGGTGCGGCCGAGTTTCGTGCCGCCCAAGCCGATTCGGGACCTGCGAGAATTGACTCGGTATCGCAAACAGCTCTTACAAGAGCGTTCGCGCGAAACGCAACGCTTACAGAAGACGCTCGAGGACGCCGGCATCAAGCTCAGCAGCGTGGTTTCCGACATCAAGGGGAAGTCGGCCCGGGCGATGCTCAATGCGCTGGTGGCTGGGATTCATGATCCACAAGTGCTTGCGGATCTCGCTCGTGGCCAACTCCGCAAGAAGCTGCCCGCGTTACGGCAGGCGCTCACCGGATGGTTTGGACCCGTCCATCGCATTCTGGTCAGCGAGATCCTTGCTCATCTGGATTATATTGACGAAACGGTCGATCGCCTCGGCGCCGAGGTCGAGAACACGATTGCCCCTTTCGCGTCGGCGGTTGATCTGCTCGATACGATTCCGGGCATCAACCGCCGTACGGCCGAAGTCGTGATCGCGGAGATCGGCGCCGACATGACGCGATTCCCAAGCGAACAGCAGTTAGCGTCATGGGCTGGCATGTGTCCGGGCAACAACGAGTCGGCTGGCAAGCATTTTTCCGGCAAGACGCGCAAAGGATCGCGTTGGCTGCGCCAAGCCTTAGTGGAGTCGGCGCAGGTTGCCGCCCGAACTAAGGGGACGTACTTTTCCGCTCAGTACGCGCGGATCAAAGGCCGGCACGGCCACAAGAAGGCGATCGTTGCTCTCGGACACTCGCTGCTCGTTGTTGCCTATTACGTCCTCCTGCGGCAGGAGCCGTACGTTGAGCTCGGAGACGATTATTTCATTCACCGCCAGCAAAAGGAAAGCTACCGGCGTCGGCTCGTCCAACAACTCGAACGCATGGGCTACGAGGTGAACCTTGCCCCCAAAGCAGCTTGACGCGGGATTTTCACATCAGCGGAGGCGCGCAGCGCCGCAGTCGAAGGACGAGCAAGTTTCTGCCTCTGGATTCGATCCATCTCCGACAAAAAGGCTGCGCGCTTTGTCGAGCGCGCGAACCGATCGCATCCCGAGGCGGCAAGAGAAATTCAGCTGACAAAAACGGCTCCGCTCAGATGACAAGCTTCGCCTCCGCTCAGGATGACACAGGAAGATCGGGCAGCTAAATCAGACTGCCCCTAGCTTTGACGCGATGCCTTGTAGAAATTCGGGCGCGAACTGCTGGAGCAGTTGCGGGTTGTTCGTAATGAGCGAAACCACGGTCTCTTTGACCCCCGACGGGTTGGATCCGATTTGCGAAGCGAGTCCCTGTAACTGCTGTGCGATGTCACCTTCGCCGTTGGCTTGCAGGTTTGAAGCAGCGGTTTGCAGGTGATCGCCCAACTGATCGTTGTCGACGGTATTAAGGTGGTCGCTCACCGCTTGACCCACCGTCGACGAGTCCAGTTGCCCCGACATTGCCTGCGTTGCGATGTTTCTGATGGCGTCGAACATAAGAGCCTGCTTTCTTTCGTGTAGCCGCTTAGCGGCCGCGAGGGCGGGAGAGCTTCGACGCCTCCCCGCATCGGCCTACCGAGCGTCCCACGTTTCGGGGGCGACCGGAATCCAAAGCATGTTTAGGCGGTATCCGGTAACGCGGTTGCTAAGCCCAATCAGCCGGTCTTCGTAATACAACGGAATCACGGGGACGTCGTGGTGAATGAGCAGTTGGATCGCGTTAAAGTCGCGGTCCCGCGCGGTATCGGCCGGCGTGCGTGCCTGATCCTCGAAGAGCGCCTCGAAGCGCCGCGAGCAATAGAACGAATGGTTTTCGTCGCCCTTGACGGCCTGCACGCAGCGAAAGTTGAGAGATTGCTCGGGATCGCCGCCGCCGACCCACGTCTCGCCAACGATAGTGGCTTTGCCGTTGCGCAAGAGCCCATCGGGGCTGAACCAAATTCGGACCGGATTCGACTTGATGGAGAGCTGGATGCCTACCGCTGAAAGCTGCGCCTGAACGAGCGTCGCGATCCGGACGTTGATCGGATCTTCGGAGTTGACGCCGATCAGCCCGGTGAACGGAACTCTGTTCTTGTATCGCATGCCATGCCGCATCTGCCATCCCGCGACATTGAGTTCTTGGTCCGCTGCGCTGCGGTCGTGCGCGTAGGGTGGGATCGCGACGCTCTTCCAACGCACGATTGCCGGCGGAAGAAACGATGCCGCTGCCGGGAACTCGTTTCGCCAAGCATCGGCGAGGGCGCCGTAGTCGAGCGCACTTGCGATCGCTTGACGCACCCGAAGGTCACGCGTCGGTCCCGCCTGCGTTTGCAGGTACAAGAGCCGCGTGGCGTTTTCGGGAACCCGCAGCACGTGCAGGCCCGGAATACGTGCTGCCTGGGCGGCGTTCTCGGGCGTCAGCGTGCCGACGTCGACGGCGCCTGACTGCAACGCCACAAAGTTCGAGTTTAGGTTTGGGACGATGCGCAACTCGATCCGTTCGAGTTTCGGCCGAGGCCGGTAATAGGGATTCGGCACGAGCACGATCCGGTCGCCGCGCAGCCAACTTTGCACGCGGAACGGTCCGGAGCCAAACGGAGCGTTCTCCCAAGCCGTACCGACGACTTTCGTGCCGGCGAAAGCATGCTTCGGCAGAATTCCATATACGTAGTCGGCTTGCGCGAAAAGCACCCGGACGGCGGCATTCCACGGCGCGCGCAGCCGGATGACGACGGTGTGGGCATCGGGCGTTTGTAGGGCAGCGATGCGGCGGTACGGCTCGACCGATGTCGCGCGATTGCGAGGATCGAAGATTGCTCGATACGTGAACGCGACGTCGGCGGACGTCAGCGGAACCCCGTCGGCAAAGCGCGCGTCGCGGCGCAGGTGGTAAGTGATTCGAGTCCCGTCCGGGGAGATGCCGCCGTTGCGGCGCGACGGGATTCGGGTGACAAGAATCGGAACGTCGCGATTCTCCGCCGAGAGACCAACGAGCGTCTGACAGAAAAGGGTGTCGACAGCGATGATCTCTTGGTCGATCGCAATGAGCGGGACGAGCGACGCCGGATCGCCCGCGTACGCGATTCGCAAAATGTGCGGCGGCCCACTCCGCAAGGCTCCGCTGCGCGTGCAGCCGGCAAGAATTGCAAGCGCGCAGAGCACGGTGCACGCGGCGCGCACGCGCTACGAGGTTCCCAGAATGTTTATCGCTCGCGCGCCAACGGCAACGACCGTTATCAGCGAGATGATGCTTTGCACCGTCATCATCATCTTTGCCCTCGGCGTGAGCGGAATGACATCGGTGGGACTAAAGGCCGCCGCCGTGTTGAATGCAAGCGACAGGTAGTCGGCAAAAATGGGATGCCAGTCGGCCGGTACGTTATCGGATGGATCGCCCCGCGAAAACGAAAAATCGGCTCTTCCGGTGAAACCCCGTACGCGACCGGTCGGCCCGCCGCGATCGACGAGCCAATACGCCAGTGCAAAGACGAGAATGTTGGTCGTCCACACCGCGATCGCGGTGGTGAGCAGCGTGAGACCGCTCAAACCCGGGTGGGGCATTGCCATATCGCGGATGACCAGCGCCAGCAGCGTGAGCTCGATACACGTGGCGAGCGGGAGAACGATCGCGGCGATGTATCGCTCGGCGCGCGCCCAAAGCGGATTTGAAGGATCAAACTGCGCGGCGAGCATTGGAATTGCCAGTGCAAGGCCGGGAACGAACTGCAAGCCTCGCGGCACTATCTGGTAGCGCCCGGGAAGGAGCGATAAAATCGCCGGAAGTGCAAGGAGGGCAAGAGCCGGAAAAATGCGCGATTCCGGACGCGACGCAGACACGACTAAAAACCTTTGCCGCATGCGCCGTGCGACCCTCCCGCGGGGAGCGCGCGCGCGAGAATCGAATGGCATCGCGTGTTCAGGCGACACGACGACTCCCACGCCTTGGCCCCAACGCGCGATCTCATCGAGATCGTCGCGATCCTTGCGGCGGGCATCTGGGCGATCTACGTCTTCGCGTACGAGCAGCGCATCAAGCCGGCGGCCCAGCCACCGTCGGTACGGATCTCCGGATCGCTGCATAAATTAGGAGAGCGCAATGGTCTTGTGCAGCTAGGCTACAAAGGGACCCTTCGCAACACGGGAAGCACCGGCGTGTCGCTCATTGCGCTTGGATTTACTGCGAACGGATTTCGGTACGCAACGCAAGGAACGCCGCTGTTGAGTACGCTCGCTCCGGGGTCGACGCTCTACCAGCGCGATGCTCGAATCGGCGCGCGAGCGCTGGTTTACCGCGCCACGGAGCTCGAGAGCTTTGTCGACCGGCGCTATGGAGGCGACATCACCCTTTCTCCGGGCGAAGAGATCCCTTTCTCCGGCATCTTCCTCGTGAAGCGCGGGGAGTTCGATTCGATAACTTTTTATGGATCCGCCGCCTTTACGAAACTTGCGAAAGAGGGCGCCTACCCGACCACGATCGGTTATACGAGGGACGGCGCGGTGACGTTCGACTCTCCAAATCACGATCCAAACTTCCACGCACTCGAGGTTACACTCGACCAGGTCACGCTCTGGTAAGGAAGAGGGCGCAGCCCGGCTGCGGCACCTCGGGCAACGTGCGACCGAGCACCCAGTTCGCAGGGATGGGTTTATCGGCCGGAAAGACTTGGTATGTACTCAGCGGAGTGTGGGCATTCTACTCATCGGACTGGAGGTCGCATAATGTTTCAACAACGATCGCGCGAAGGGCTGGCCACGGCTCTGGTCGCAGGGGGTCTCGCGTTAGCGAGCTGCAGCGGCGGAGGCACGCTGCCGGGCGGAACGGCTCCATCATTGCAATCACCGTCGCGTTTGCAATCGCTCGCGCAGCAAGACACGGGAAAGAGCGCGCTGTACGTCAGTGACTGGTACGGTAAATCGGTCTTCCGCTTCGTGCGTAACGCCGGCGGTTCACTGGTGACGCCGGCGGGTTCGTCGCTCGTGTTGTCGTACAATCCCGGCCCGATCGCCATCGGAGCCGACGGCAGTCTTTTCGTGACCGACGAAGATGCCGAGACGCTCTACGTTTACGCCAAAGGCGCGAGCGGTTACGATCAGCCCACACGCGAGCTGACCCTCCCGTTCGTACCGGATTGCGTTGCGGTGGATAGCGCGGGGCACGAGTTCGTGGGCGGCTTCACGAACAGTTATGTCGCCGTTTATGCCCCCGGTGCAAAAGGCAATGCCGGTACGCTTCAGCGAATCGCGCTGCCCGACGGTCACTCGACCATCAACGGCGTGGCCGTCGACAATGCCGGGAATCTCTTCGTTTCCGACACGAACGAGATCAGTGAATTCACGACACCCGTGACGAATCCGACGCTCGCTCGCGCAATCGTCGGAACGGGCCAGCAAAGCGCGCCCACAGGTCTGGCCGTAAACAGCAAGTCCGGCCAGCTGTATGCGGCCAACGCCGGCGACAACAATATTCTGGGCTACTCGCGGAGTGCCAACGGCAAGAGCCGCCCGAACCGCATGATCTCTTCGTCGAATCCGCAGCTGAAAGGCCCTCTTGGCCTCGCACTGGCTGGTTCGGCACTGTACTCGACGAGCGGGACGACGCTCAATGGGCCACCATCGATCTTCGTGTTCGATGCGCTCAAGGGAAGGCAGGTTCCCAAGCAGGTCGTCACCGGATCGTATCTCGCGTTGCCGATCGGCGCCGCTATCGGACCGTAAACAAAGCGTTGATAATAGGAAGGGCCGCTGTACGACAGCGGCCCTTCTCAATTGCAGCCCGTTAGAACGGTTAGCCGCCGATCAAGAGCGCGTTGCTCCAGGTCTTGTGCGGCCCCTTAAATGAGGCGTGGAACGTGCCGGTCACGCTGGCTGCCGTACCGTCGGAGTGCTGTTGGTTGGTTTTATCGATCACGTTGATGCACTTCGTGTCGCAGAGCTGATAGCCGGAGAAGTGGCCCATTGCCGTGGTTTTCGACATGAAGTTCTGCACCGTTCCGGTAACGGTGACGGTCTGTCCGTCGTATGTTGATGGACTGGCGATAAGTGCCGACGGAGCGACCGTCGGATATGCAGCGACTGCGATAGGAAGCGCGGCTAGAAGTGCGGCTAGGAAGAAACGAAACATGGCTATTTCTCCTCGCCCGTATGTTAGCATTCGGTTAGGAATGTGCAAGCGAGTAAGCGAGCGTGCGTATACTGCTTGAGCTGCTTTCTTCGCGTTCTAATGCGGCATCTCGTCATCACCGAGTCCGAAGTAGTGCCCGAGCTCGTGGATCAGCGTTTCCCGCACTTCGTCGACCGCCTCCCGGCGGCTGTTCGTAACGCGGTCGATCGGACCGCGAAAGAGCGCGATCTCGTCGGGCAACAACGGATCATCGTGCGTCCGGTCGGTAAGGGCGACGCCGCGGTAGATGCCGAGCAACTCCGTATCCGCTTCGGCATCGTCCTCGTCGCTTTCGAGATCCTCGGCGCTCGGCTCGTCCTCGACGGTAACGACGACGTTCTCGACGAGGTCGGCGAACCGCTTCGGCAGCGAGTCCAACGCTTCGGCGACCACACTCTCGAATTCGGCTCGCGTGAGATGCGCCATGGAGTCCTCCGGTTTAGCAGCGGCGAACACTGTTACACAAACAGCCCTTAGCTCGGTTTTGAATAGAGGCGTGGGAGTGCCGATGTTTCCGCAACTAGAGCCGCTCGCCGATTATGCCCTCGTTTTGCTGCGGTTGATGGTTGGGCTCGTCTTCATCGATAGCGGCTACCACGATTTTAAAGATCCCGGCGCGCGAGGCAAGAGCATTGGGCTTCCAAGGAATTTAACCATTTTTTTGGCGGCGGCCGAGCTGTTTGGCGGCGTCGCGGTCGTTATCGGCTTTCTAACGCAGCTCGCCGCGGTCGGCTTGATTTTGATCATGCTCGGAGCCATTGCGAAGAAGATCTTCGCCTGGAAAACGGGATTCTGGGGCAAGGATGGGCTCGGGTGGAACTACGAGTGTATTTTAGTTTCGATGCTGCTCGTGATTCTCTGCACGAACGGCGGCCGTTTCGTGCTCTACTAGCGGGGGCGGCCGGTCGGTCCCTGGATCGCTGTGACCTGGTGCGTCAAAGGCCTATCAAATTGGCTTAGCGGGGGTGCGGGGCGCACGTTTTTGAGCACTTTTCTATTGCGACAAGGCAAGCGCGAGCGCACGCTGGGGTCGGAGCAACAAATAACCGCTTATGTCGAGGTTGACGAACATGAAAAAGACATCTGCTCTGCGCTATGCGTTGACGGTAGCCGGGATGCTGGGCGTTCTTATAGGCCAAGCAGCTTGGGCGACCGCCGGTACGCTCGGGGGAATTCAGGGCGTCGTTAAGGATGCGAAGACGGGCGCGCCGATCGCAGGCGTACGGGTGCAGATCACCTCTCCGTCCCAATCGATAACGGCGACGACCGACGCGCATGGCCACTATGCGGCGCTCTCGCTGCCGCCCGACGACTATACGCTGACGGCGGAGAAGGACGGCTACGCGGCGCGATCGGTTACCGACGAGAGCGTCTTTGCCGACCAAACGCAACTGTACGATTTACAGCTCGATCCTAGCTCAAACTCACCGGGGTAACTTTGGGACCTTGAACTAAGTAGAAGAGTAGGGAAGGTTTAAGAGCGAGCGGCTCGCAGGAGCTGCTCGCTCTTTCGCCATCCGGCCTCTTCGTCGAGCTGCGCTCCGGCGCTCATCAGGCGATCGAAGTCCTCGTGGTTAAGGTGCTCGCGCAGCAACGCCTCGAGGTTTTGGAACTGTCGCTCGTCGCCAGGGTCGTAGAAGCCGCGAGCCTCAAACCACGCCGCCGTGTATCCCAACAGCTCGCCCGCTGCTTCGTAGTCGCCCTGCATCGCGCTCAACATGGCCGTATGCCGAACGGCTCGAGCGACCAACAGACCATCGTCACCCGCCTCGCGTGCCGCCGCGACGGCGGAGAGAAGCTCGCATGCGGCGGCGCGGCAGTCGCCGGCCTGAAGCCGAAACGCGCCGAGATTGTTGAGCGTCAAGGCTTCGAGATAGGTTAGGCCTTCGCGCCGAAATACTTCCAGGCACTCCTCCGTGAGCCGCAAGGCGCCGTTGACGTCGCCTTCAAAAAAGAGCGTCTCGGCCATATTCCCTTGAGCGATCGCGGCGCGGCCTGTATCGTCGAGCGCCGTCGACAAATCGCGCGCCTTCGTCCAGGCTTCCCGCGCGGCTTCGAGCTGCCCCTGGTAGTTCAGCAAGTAACCTTGGCCGCAATGCAGCGTCCGCAAGTGCTGCGGGTCGGTCACGCCGAGTTCGTGGTAGAGTTCTATCGCCCGGCGATTGGCGTCGATGGCTTCGGGAAGGCGCCGAAGTTGCGCGAGGGCGTAACTCATGCGCTGGTACGCTCGCATAAGCGGGATCGTTTTCAGGCCTCCGCTCTCCAAAAGCAAAACCGCCCGCTGCGCGGCCTCGAGCGACTCGGAGCCGACGGTCACTAGCGATATTTGGACGAAGAGATCGGCTCTCAGCTGCGGGTCGAGATGCTGCTCGCGGCGCAGCACCTCGCGCATTTGCTGCTGGAGCTCCGCACGCAAATTTTGAGAAAAGAATACGCGAGCATCTCTGAGAATGCGCGCACCGATCGGCAGCGCATCGTCGTTGGCTAGGCACCAAGCGATGGCCGACCGGATGTTTTCGACGTCCACCCGCAACAGCGCGACGCGTTGGCCGTATTGACTGACCGCGAGTGAAGACGCGGCGAACGACGCGACAAACTCCGCATGGCAGCGGGCCATTTCACTCCGTTCGCCGGCGCGATCGAGCTTTTCCAGCGCGTAAGCGCGGGTCGACTCCAGGAGGTGATAACGCACTTCGGGACCGCTCGCCGGCGCAACGACGAGCGATTTGTCGACGAGGGACTCGAGAACTCCCACAATCTCGGAAGGCGCGAGTGCGCCCGGGTGCGCGTCGTTCGAATCGGCGCAGACGTCGGTGGCTGCGGCCAAGCTCCACCCACCCGCGAAGATCGCCAGCCGACGGAAAAGGCGCTGCTCTTTCGCGCCGAGCAAGTTGTGGCTCCAGTCGATCAACGCGCGCATCGTCTGCTGCCGCGGCAGAGCGGTTCGACTGGCGCCGGCACAAACTCGAAAGCGTTCGTCGAGATCGCTGACGAGCTGCTCCGGCGCGAGCGCGGTGATTCGCGCCGCGGCGAGCTCGATGGCGAGCGGAATACCGTCAAGACGCCGGCAAATCTCCGCGACGGCACCGACGTTTCGATCGGTTAGAGAAAACGACGGATTCGACGACGTGGCGCACTCTGCGAACAACGCGACGGATCCGTATCGCGCGGCGGTCCCGGCGGATACTTCGCCGGGCGGCGGCACGTCGAGGGACGGAACGCGGTAAACGTGTTCGCCGCGGATGCGTAAACGCTCGCGACTCGTCGCCAGAATTCTTACGCCGGGTGAGGTGCGCAGGATGTCCTCGGCGACCCGAGCGGTGGCTTCGATCAAGTGCTCGCAGTTGTCGAGTACGAGCAGAAGATTCTTCTCTCGGAGGCGTTGTTGCAACGTACCAACCGCCGGCCGATCGGCTTGTTCGGCAATGCCCAGGGCTAATGCGATCGTTCCCGCGACGAGCGCGCTATCGCTGAGCGCGGCCAGCTCGGCGAACCACACTCCATCGCAAAAGCGCTCCACCAGGCCGGCCGCGGCCTCCAGCGCGGTTCGCGTCTTACCAATGCCGCCCGTGCCTACGAGCGTTACGAGCCGCGTCGCACCGACGAGTTCGCGAACCTGCCGGACGACCTCGTCGCGCCCGATCAGCGGCGTCAGCTGGAGCGGGAGATTGTGCCTTGGCGCGGGCGGCCGCTCGGCCACGCCGCGCAAGCGACCAATTTCTGCGGCCGCAGCGAGATCTTCGTAGCGTTCACCGCTGACGTCTAACGCTTTGGCGATGAGCGTAAACGTTTCGCGGTGGGGTGCGCGCCGCGTGCCGCGCTCGTATGCCCCAACGGATTGCACGCTAATTCGGGCGCGCTTCGCCAGCTGTTCCTGTGATAAGCCAGCGTCGATGCGCAAACGCTTCAGCAGCGCTCCAAAGCCAAAAGTCTGGGGGTCTATAATTTACGAAAGTTAGGTTGTTGGTAGAAGGGGTCCTGCTTGCTCGGCGTACCAAAGGGCGCGCCACGCGTGCAAGTGTGTGGGCTAATCGTACGGGCTTGGCGTTGTTCTGTCGCCGGCTTCGGCGCTATTATTGTTGTATGATGAAGCTGCGTGTGACATTTACCATCTTGGCGGCGGCAGTCCTATCTGCGGGCTGCGGCGGCACGGGCATGTCGCCGAATGCTCCAACGGCGATCGGCGTGAGTTCGGCCGTGCAGGAGGCGCGTAGTACAACCGTACCGGACATTTTCCGAAAAGGGATTTACGTTGGCGAGGGCTACGTTGGCGAGGGCGCTGCGATTTACGGATACGCCATCAACAAGCAGCGCGTGCGTGGGCCCAAGTGCACGGTGAAAGGCACCAACTATCTGAATACGGTTGAGGTCGACGGCGCTGGGAATCTCATGGTCCCCAACGGCGGCAGCAGAACCGTCACCGTCTTCAAGGGCCCCGAAATGTGCGGGCCGGAGCTCGGATCTTTCAACGATTCCTATGGCCAGCCATCCGACGTAGCGAGTAACAACGCATCTACCGGAACGATAGCAGTCGCGAACATTTTTGACAGCAGCGGCGCCGGCAGCATTTCGGTTTGCACGCTCTCCGTCGGGTGCACGAAGAATCTTACGAACTCGAATATGTTCGAAGTCGCGAGCGACGCGATGGCGAAGAACGGCGACTGCTGGGCTTCGGCGTCGAACAGCGTCGGCACCGCGACGCTGACCTATTTCAAACGTTGCACGGGGCCGGGTCAGCCTGCCACCGGCTGGAGGAACACCTACTACGGCGGGCTTACCATCGATATTCACGGCTATCTCGTCGCCCTCGACGCCTTTTTGTCCCAGCTGTGGATTTATAAGGGCTGCAATCCGACGTGCACGCTCGTCGCCGGTCCCTTTACCCTCCGCGGCGATTCGGTGTACGCCTCCCTGAACGAGAAGTCGACGCAGCTCGCAGCGGCCGATTTTTCAGATGGGGACGTCGACGTCTACGCATATAGCCTGAAGGGCCTCAAGTACGAATACAGCTTCAATAACGGGCTGCGCAACAGCGATGAGGTGGCGGGCGTCGCGTTCAACCCGCGTTCGAAAGAATAAGACTTCGGCCTGCCCTAAGAACCTCGGTACGAGCTCGATGCGAACCCGGCGATGACGAGCGCGCCGACGAAGACGACCAGGAGCGCGACGAGGAGCCAGAGATTACGCCGGCCGGAGTGCGCCATGCTCCAACCGTTGATGATTCCGAGCACTCCCGCGACGACGATGAGGGCGAATGCAACGTTGATGCGTCCGAGGAATTGCGCTGCCGCGACGTTACGCGCGGCAACTCCTTGGGCGGCAAAGGCCCGATCGATCGCGATCCAAATCGCGGCCATAAAGATTGCTAAGAACGCTCCGGCGCCGAGCGCGAACCAGCCGCGCAGCCTCTGACTGCGCAGCGTTTTCAGCTGCGCGCCGCAAGTCGAGCAGGTGTCGCGGTCGCTGCTGAGTTTGTTGCAGCGCGTGCATATCATGGATGTTGCGGTCATGGATATTTACGTTCAACGGTAGGCGCGCGAACCGCTGCAGCGAAGAGAATCTCGGTTGAAGCCAGAGTTGCTGCGGCGGCTGCGAACTTTCGATCTCACGCTCATTACCATTGGCTCCGTGGTCGGTTCGGGAATTTTTCGAACGCCGGCAGTGGTCGCGCAGCGAGCGCATCTTCCCGCGATCATTCTCGGCTGCTGGCTGGCCGGCGGCGCGATCGCGCTGCTCGGAGCATCGATTTTTGCCGAGGTGGCCGCCCGGCGCCCGCTCAGCGGCGGACTCTATGGTTATCTTCGCGACGCATACCATCCGCTCGTCGCGTTTCTCTTCGGTTGGACGTTCTTGCTCGTTTCAGGCACCGGCTCGAACGCGGCCGCCGCAATACTCTTTGCGGGATACCTCGCGCCGCTCACGGGATTGACGTTCGAACCGCGGATCGTCGCCATCGCAACGCTTGCGATCTTGGCAGGCATCAACGTTCTCGGCGTTCGACAGGGCGGCAATTGGCAGAACCTTGTGGGGTTGCTCAAGATCGGCGCGATCGCGGGCGTGATCGTCGCGTCGCTGGTCGCTCCGTCGCATCCGGTCGTCCATAACGCGCCGGCGTCGTTCGGCACTCCACTGGTACTCCTTGGCGCGATCGGTGTTGCGATGCTGCCGGTTCTTTTCACCTATGCCGGTTTTCAGGGAACGACCTTCGTGACCGCCGAGACCGTGCAACCCGAGCGCGCGATTCCGCGCGCGTTGATTGCGGGCATCGGCGTCGTGATCGTGCTCTACATTTTAGCCAACGCGGGATATCTGCGCATGCTTGGCGCCACCGGACTTGCCGCAAGCGCGGCCCCAGCCGCCGATACGATGCGCGCGGCCGTGGGAAGTGCCGGGAGCAGAGTTATCGCGCTCGCGATCGCACTATCCACGCTTGGATACTTGAGCACGTGCATGCTCGCTTACCCGCGCATCTATTACCAAATGGCCGCCGACGGAGTTTTCTTTAAAGCCGTCGGCTGGATCAGCCCGAGAACTCACGTTCCGGTCGTCGCGATCTTGCTACAGGCTTTGATGGCGGGGCTCATCGCGCTCAGCGGAACGTACGAACAGATCATCAACTGGGTGGTCGCGCCGCAGTGGCTCTTTATCGGTTTGGGAGCGAGCACGCTGCTCGTCTACCGGCGTCGCGACGGTGCGGCGCCGCGCCCGATCATGTCGGTACCGGGTCATCCCGTGACGACCCTCTTCTTTATTGCCGTCTTGCTTGCCATCTTTGCCGCCGAGATTGCGATCTATCCGCGCGACACGCTCTACGGTATCGGTGTCGTGCTCTCCGGTGCGCTTGCGTATTTCATGTGGCATCGCTTTGCCGCAGGTCGCCGGCGCCTAGCGGCCTAACTCTCTCGGCCAAGGAGAACTCTCTATGTTAAAAACCTCACGCGCTCTTATCGTTCTTTTCGTCGCACTCTTTTTGACAGCGGGCTCAGCCTTCGCACAACAGCCGCCGCCGCAAGGCGCGCCGCCTGGAGCGATGTCGCAACCCGCGCCGCACCCGGCCGCCACGCACAAAGGTTGTCAAAAAGCGAACGGATGCGCTAAGCGAAAAGCGAACAAGCAAGAGAAGAAGGCCCAGAAGGCAGCCGCTAAAGGTCAAATGCCGCCGGGGCAGGCGCCCGCGCCGGTACACACGCCCTAAAGCGATCGGAAACTTAGGCTTCTACGGCGTGAACTCGAAGACGGCTCCTTGACCGAAAGTGCCGCCGGCGACCGTCGCGCCGTAGAAGTTCCCGCTCGAGTCCTGCGCTAACCCATAGTATGGGTATGCGCCGTCTCCGCTGCTGCCAAATGCGTGCAGCATCCGCTCCTTGCCTGAGGCCGCGTTGACCGCGAAGATCGTGCCGCAGCCGCAGCTCCCACCGCCGGCCGACGTCGTTCCGTAGAGCTCGCCGGAGCTCCCGAAGAGTAGCGTGCTCGTGGAGGAGCTTCCGTCGTTTCCGCCTTTGAAGCTGTAGAGCACGTGCTCGCGGTATTTATCGTGCGTGCGCGGAATTAATTCGAAGACCGCGCCCATCCCGTGTGCGCCGCCGTAATACGTCGTTCCGTAGAGCCTTCCGGTCGAATCCGCAACGAGGCCGCCATACGGGGAAGCGGCGTCAGGTGCGCCGGCAAAGGCGTAGAGCGTCGTCAGCTTCCACTGCTTCCCTCCGCGGCGTGTGAGCTTGAAAACGGTCCCGGCGCTATGCGCGCCGCCTTCTTCGGTCACGCCGTAGAGGTTGCCCGATGCGTCCACCAGCAGTTGACCGAGCGATCCGACCCCGCCATCCTTTCCTCCGCTAAACGCGTGAATGACGCGTTCGTGCCACCGCCGAGCGACGCGTGAAACCTCATAGACGACGCCTTCCGAATTCGCACCACCGTCCGGGGTCGTCCCGTAGATGTTTCCAGCGCGGTCAAATGCCACGCCGCCGCCTGGCCCGAATCCATCGTTGCCGGCGGTAAAGCTATGCAAGACGTTTTCCATTGTGGGCGTCAGCTGGTAAACGAGGCCGCAACCATCGCTAGCGCATGGTCCGCCCGAGCCGCCCGCAACCGTGGTCCCGTCGAGGTTGCCGTGTGAATCGAGCACGACCCCGCCGTGCGGACTCTTTCCGTTGGCGTAACAATTGAAGCTCTGGAGCACCGTCTCCGGCCAAGGCGGGCTCGCCTGCGGCATCAGTTTGAAGACCGTGCCGCAGCCATAGACTCCCCCGACAACGGTCGAGCCATAGAGGTTGCCTTGCGCATCGAGGACTACTCCGGTTGCGGCGTTACCGCCGTCGTTTCCGCCCGTAAAACTGTAGAGCACCCGCTCGCGGCTTGTGGTCTGCCCGCTTTGTGCGCGGACGGACGGCAGCGTGTTGGCGGGTGCGCCGATTCCCGCATGTGGGCTTTCACAGCCGGCCGCGATGACGATGACGCAGACGGCCAGCCCAGAGGTGGCAAAACGAAATGCTTTCAAGTGCTTGCTCCTTCGCCTACAGACTTCTTCATACTTCGTGTGAATACTGTTCGAGTTTTCTTGCCGAGCTAACAGCGAGGTGTTTGATAGCAGCCACCGTGGCGTTGGCGGCGAGCGGCTGCGCCGGCGGCCGAGGGTCGGTTCCGGCCACGCCGGGTTCCACGACGGTGATGCAAACCGTTCACGGGCCGGGGCGTCGCAGGCCAAGAGCGGTAAAAGCATCTCGGCCCAACCTGAGAACCAGGTCGTTATCGTCTCGACGATCGATTCGTACACCAATAGCGCCTTCAGGAAGGGCGACTTAGCGGTCTGTAATTTCAACGACAACACGGCCCGGGCGGCTCGCTTTTCGGCATGGTCGCGACCGGCACCAATGCCGCGAACACGAAGCTCTACTTTAACGACGACAACGACAACAATCTACAAGTGCTCGAGCGTTAAGGCTGCGAGCGGAACCGGCGCGGGTGCCCGGAATGTCCGGCGCACCCGCGCCAACCAAGCAGTATGCCGCGGCGCTACGAAGAATCCCACCGCCCTCATGCCTATGCGCATCGTGCAGTATTGCTGCGGCGCCGCTCTGGCGAGCGCCAGTGTGGTTTTTCTCGCCGCGTGCGGCGCTCAAAATGGCTTCCCTCCGCCGAACGTAACGCAAGAAACAGCTCCGGCGGCAGCCAGCTACTACGCGGCGGGCACGAAAATCGCGCCCGACTTTCACGATCTTGGCCGCGCAGCCGATTCGCTTCGGGTTCGACTGACCGTGACGCTGCGATATCGACACCGGGACGAGCTGGACGCGCTGGTGACGGCGCAGTCCGATCCCACCTCGCCATCCTTTCGTCACTACTTGACAAACACGGAGTTTGCGTCGGAGTTTTCGCCGTCGCCGCAGAGCTACCGGCGCGTTAGGGACGCGCTGGCTGGTACCGGCTTTACGGTCGTAAAAACGTTTGCGAATCGCACGGTCGTCGAGGCCGTAGGCACGAGCGGGATGGCGGAGCGCCTCTTCAAGACCCAAATCGACCACGGCGTGCAAACCGGCCATGGACGCCGCTACATGAACGTGCGCGATGCGGTGATTCCGGCGTCGCTTCGCGATGTCGTCTTGGCCGTGAGTGGCCTGGACAACTTGGTTGCGTTCGCACCGCGCATCCAGCTTTTGGGCCGTATGCGTGGACCAAACGGCGAGCTTGGGCCGTTGGGGTTCCAGCGTGCCTACGACGAGCCCGCGCTCTACGGCTACAACGGCTCGGGGCGCATCATCGGCAACGTCATCGCCGGCGATATCGACGGTGACGACCTGAACCATTTCCTCCGTTATTTCAAGATCGCGCCCGCGCACGGCCTACGGCGCATCGCGGTCGACGGCGGCCGTTTTGGTTTTGGCGACGTCGAGACGACGCTCGACGTCGAAGTCATCATGGGCACGGCGCCGGGAGCGGAGGTCTATCTCTACAGCTTCCCCGAGTTCACCGACGTCTACGCCGAGGATGCCTATAACGCGATCGTCGACGACGACGCCGTCGATGCGGCAAACTCGAGCTGGGGAGGCTGCGAGTCATTTCGCAACGGAAAGCTTGGGCACGCCTTCGCGCTTGCCTCAAATGCGATTTTCGAGCAAGGCGCCGCAAAGGGCATCACGTTCCCGATCGCCACGGGCGACGAGGGTTGGGAGACCTGCCGGCATCACGACACCATTGACGAAACTACCGCCGACTCCGACCCCTACGCGTTGGCCGTGGGAGGAACCACCCTCAGAGTCGATGCCGGCGGAAACTGGATCCGGGAGTCGGCGTGGCGCGGCAGCGCCGGTGGCATCTCGGTTCTCTTCGGCCTGCCCGGGTATCAGCGCCGCACCCATCACGTCGTGGCAGCCGGGCGTAACATTCCCGACGTTGCGCTCGACGCTAATCCGCATTTCGGCTTCGCGGAACGCTGGCATCATATTTGGGTCGGAGCCGGAGGAACGTCGCTCGGGAGTCCGCTCTGGGTCGGGCTCGAAGGGCAGATCGACGAGTACGTCGGGGGCCGCATCGGCTTCGCTAACCCCGAACTCTACGCAATCGAAAGAGGGCCGTTATATCCGACCGTCTTTCACGACGTCCATCGCGGGAATAACGGCGGCTATCGGGCTCTTCCCGGCTACGATCTCGTTACGGGACTTGGCTCTCCTGTAGGCTGGCCTTTGGCACAAGCGCTGATGGCGACGGCGCGGGCGCGACGTTAGCTGGGCAACCTCCAAAAGAGCAGTCCAACATAGACGAGCGTCAAAAGCATGGCTTGCGCCGTGATCCACTCTTGCGCTCGCCGCGACTTTAGGAGGTATGCCACCGCAATGACGACTTCAAAGGCGAGCAAAAACGCGAGGTTGAGTGCCGAAGACATGTGGCCCGTTCGCGAGATCTCTTCGGCAATGCTGATTGCGGGGAGAAAGAACATAAGCCCAAAGAACCACGCGCGATTGCGAAAATACCACTCACCGAGATCGAGCTTGCCATGCTCCTCGCGTTCGGGCAGCACGAGCGCAGCGAGCACGAAGAGATCGACCGGTACGAGCAGCTGAAGCCAAAACGTGATGAAGCTCGTCTCGAGCGCATGGCGCACGCTCCACTGCGCCCACCAGTGCTGGACCGCGATAAAGAAGATCCAGATCGCCCACGCGATCGGCGGCCAATAGAAATCGACGCGCTCGCGGGCCGTGATCACCGTCGCGATGCGAGCGAGAACGGTTGCGATCGCAAGCCCGAGCACGATCGACACGAGAACGGTTAGGTAATCGAACGCGTTGATGCCGGGCGTTTTTGCGCGCATCCACGCGCGCCCTGCCGGGCGGTCCCGCAAAAAACGACGAGCCGCTCAAAGAGCGGCTCATCACTTCAGGCCTGCCGGCGGCTTTAGGCCGCGCGGTCACGCTCTCTTAGGGGTACGATTGCACGCAAGACTGCGTTGCATTGCTGAACATCGGCTGCATCGTGTAGGACTTTTTCTTGAACGGATCGTTCTGGATGTCTTGCCACGCGCAGATGTCACCGATCTCGCCATCCTGGAAGTTGTACCAGCCCGTCGGCGGGTTGGGATCGGTAACGGACTCGCCATACTCGTGACCTTCGACGATCGTTACGCCTTCATCGACGCCGCTCTCGTCCGAGGGCGGGGTGGTGAAGTTCGCGCCGCAGCTACCGCCGGCATCCGGCATGTAGGGCAGGTTGGTGTACGAAACGAGCTGGCTGTTGTAGGTGGTCGCGCTATGATACGCACACCACGACGTGCCGAATCCTGAGCTGCTGTGGCCGGTCGGGGTCGCCACGACGTACGAGCCGTTGACGTGGTAGCCGAATTTTGCGACGCCGTTAAGCGCTTCCGCCGCTACCTGCGAGTCGGTCGGATGGGCCGGAACCGCATTCTTGTCATCGAACCAAACTCCGCCAAGCTGTTTCTTGGGGTTCGTGATGTCGGTCGTCTTGCTGTTTACGATCTCGTAGTATTGGGTGTAAATGTTGTTGTGACTGCTCCCGCCCATGACTTTGGAGTACTGTTGGAGCAGTTTGGCGACGCCGTCGGTATCGCCGTAGGTCTTATAGCCCCAGAAAATGATGTACGCCTTGGGTTTAACGAGCACCGGGCCGTTCCCGTAGTTCAGGAGAATCGCCTTGCTGACGTCGTGGCGCGGCGCGTTTGCGGTCGCCATGTAGTGCGGCGTGTGATAGAGGACGCCGTCTTTGTAGATCCAGCCTGCGCCGAACTGCGCGTGGCTCTGCGATTGCTGTAACGTCGATCCGGTCGACGGCGCGAGGCCTGAATTCGTCGCGCAGCCGGCCATTGCGATCGTCGCCGCGCATCCAAGCACCGCGACGAGTCGCGAGTGGCTATACATAGAGCATGAACCTCTTTTAAGAGTAGCTAGGGGGTAAACTAGCAGGGAAAGCGGCCTCATTCATCCTTAATGCGGGACCTCCCTGCCGGACTGGTTCCTCGCCTTCCAGGGCAGAGGCGCGGGGATACGGAAAGGACTCGCCTTTTCTCACCCATCGCCTCGGAGGATCAATCATGCTCGATCGTTTATCGCGCCGTACGCTGATCGCGACCGCGGCGCTTACTTTTGCGGCCGGGTGCTCCAGCAATAACTCGCTTGCTCCCGGACAATCATCTTCGATACTGCCTTCATCGCGTCAAGCGGGAGCGGGAATGCGGATACTGCCGGGACCCGTCGTCGCCGGTCCCCTCATCGTGCCATTAACACCGCGCGCAGTGCGTGCTCCGCACGGCTGGCCGCCGAAGAAAAAGAAGAAGAGCGAGATTCTCTTCGTCGCCGACGCTTCGAGCGGCATCCTAATGTACGATCCCAAAACGGCGAACTCGTCTCCTATCGGATCGATCACGACCGGCGTTGACATACCGTCGCAGGTGGCCGTCGATAAGAAGGGTGCGCTCTACGTTACCAACGACGGCAATAACACGGTGACCGTCTATCCGAAGGGTAAGAGTTCGCCGAGCTTGACGATCAGCACCGGCATCAGCTCTCCTTATGGAATTACGGTCGACTCGAGCGGCAACGTCTTCGTCAGCAACCTCAACACGAACGACGTCACCGCCTATAAGAAGGGCGCAACGTCGCCGTACGAAACGATCAGCTTTAACGCTTACGGTCAAGCAGTTGGCGTCGGCGTCGACGCCAAAGACAACGTCTGGGTTGCCTGCGATTCGACGAACGGCGTTTTTGTGATCGATAAGGGTACATCGTCCGTCACGAACTCGGGGCTCACGGGCCTCGGCGGACCGATCGGCGTTTCATTTGGACAGAAGGACGAAATCTACGTTTCAAACTTTTCGTCCTCGGACGTGAACATTTACACCTACGGCACGACCTCTCCCAAGGCAACGATTACGGACGGAATCGAATCGTTCGGGCCGACGCTCAACGGGTTCACGAGCGCTGACGCCTTCTTCCAATCGAATCAAAACGACAACGTCGTCGGGTATAAGAAGGGGCAGACGTCACCGTTTTCGACGCTCAATGGAGCATCCAGTCCCCTCGGAATCGCGTCTTCACCGCTCGTCAAAGAATAGATCAACTCAGTTGTCGAAAGCGTGCGAGCGCGCAGCCGGAAGGCCGCGCGCTCGCGCTTCTCCAGGCTCGACCTAGAGCGGCTGCTGCGGTCCATAGGGATCGGGAACCGGGAAGGGGCCTGTGGGCGGAGGCAGCCCCGGTCCATTGACGAGCGTACCGCTGAGATCGACGTCGTGCGCTGCGAGATCGACGTTGACGCCCTTGCCCTCCGGTGAGAGCGTGGTTTCGATGCGTCCGCCGGCGCCGTTTTGCGCGGTGACGCGCAACGCCCCGCTCTGTTCGCAAGTGACGGATTCACCATCGCCGAGCGCAAGCGTCTGCCCGCGGCCGATCGAGATCTGACGGCCGTAGTTTGTGATCGATGCTTGGCCGTCGTTGTTCATCGTGATCGTCGTTGCGCCGTTGTTCAGCGAGACCGTCGCCGATTGGTTCCACGTGACGCCTTTGCCATTCGGGGGCGTGACTTGCGTCGAGACGCGAAAGCCGCCGCCGAACGAATCGGAGCTCACCAAGTTGGGCTGCGAAGCCATATCGTTCCATTTGGCGCCATTGAACGACAAGTGCGGGTCGCCGTCGCTCGATCCGGTGGCATTTTGGAAGTAACGTTGGTTGCCGCCATACCCCATCAGCGACTGCAGCATCTGGGTGAGCTGCTGTAAGACGCCCATGAGGGAGCCGAAGATTCCCTGCATCGAACCTGAGCTGCCGTAAACGTCGCCGTACCCCGAACTCGCGGCATTCTCGTTTAGCCACGGCGGAAGAAAACGCGAGATATTGTCGCCGGCGGGCAGCGCGGCACCCTGGAGCAGGGAGTCCTCGGACTCCGCGTTTTGGGCTGGAGCGGCCAGGGAGTTCGGTGTGAGCGAGCCGTCGAGCGGCTGAACGTACATGGCAGACCTCCGTCGAGCGAGTTGTGCGTCGATCACGACGAAGCGGCGCAGCGACAAGGGAGCCGGAGTCGCGGGAAAAAACCGGTTCTCAATCATGAGTGAGACGCAACTGGCCGCCATCGCCCGCCTCGAGCAACGCTTGGACACGCTCAAGGAGCGCCTTTGACGACTCCGCTAAACGTCGCCGGATAGCCGAGCTCGACGAGCGCTCGCGCTCGCAGGATTTCTGGAACGATCCCGAGTCGGCGCAACGGGTCATGAAGGAGATGGCGGAGCTGCGCGATCAGACCCAAGCGGTCGACAACGTGGCCGGCGCATTGCGAGAGACGCGCGAGTTGATCGCTCTTTTCGAGGGCGAGACGGGCGCGGAAGTGGAGGCCGATCGCAGCATCGCGGCGGCCGCCGAAGCGCTCGACGCGCTCGAAATGGCGGCCAGCTTCAGCGGTGAGTTCGACTCCCACAACGCCATCGTCAGCATCTTCGCCGGTGCGGGCGGCGTCGATGCCGCCGATTGGGCGCAGATGCTCGCACGCATGTACTTGCGCTGGGCTGAGGCAAAAGGCTTTTCAACGCGGATCGTGGACGAGTCGCCGGCCGAAGAAGCCGGCCTGAAGTCGATTACGTTCTTCGTCCGAGGTCGAAATGCGTACGGGCTTTTAGAGAGCGAGCGCGGCGTCCATCGCCTGGTGCGGCTCTCGCCGTTCGACGCGGCGCACCGCCGTCACACCTCCTTCGCGGCGGTCGACGTGATCCCTGAAGTGCAGGCCGGCGAGAGTTTCGACGTCGAGATAAAACCCGACGACCTGCGCGTAGAGACGTTCAAGTCCGGCGGCGCCGGCGGCCAATACGTGAACAAGACCGAATCGGCGGTGCGCGTGGTCCATCTGCCCACCGGGATCGTCGTCGCGTCGCAGCAAGAGCGCTCGCAAGCGCAGAACCGCGACGTCGCGCTGAACATCTTGCGAGCAAAGCTGGTCGCGAGAGCGGCCGAAGAGCGCGCACGCAAGCTTGACGATCTGCGCGGCGAGCGTCAAGCCAACGAGTGGGGCTCGCAGATCCGTTCCTACGTGCTGCAACCCTATCAGCTCGTGAAGGACCATCGCACCGGAGCCGAAACGGGAAACGTCACGGAGGTGCTCGATGGGAACATCGACGCCTTCATCTGGCCGTACCTCCAGCAAAGAGCGCTCGTGTGAACGCTCTCGTAACGATGCGTGCGCGATAAGTTCCTCTGGATTGGGTGCCTCGTTTATGCGGCGCTCTTCTCCTGGCTCGGCTCGCTCAGATATGGGGCCCATCGCAACTTCGTCGACTTCGGCATTTTCGCGCAGACCGTCACAAGCGCGTTCGGCTGTTTCTGCAATCCGATCGAAGGCAGCCACTGGGCCTTTCACTTTTCGCCGATTCTCTATCCGGTCGGGCTTGCCGTTTGGCTGGTTCACTCGCCGCTCACGCTCGTCGTTTTGCAGGCGGCTGCCGGAGCGCTGGTAGCTCCGCCGGTCTACGCGCTCGTTCGGGCGCGCCGTGATGTTGCAACGGCGCGCCTCGCCGCTGTGGTCGCATGGCTCTATCCGCCGCTGGCCGGATTGATTTTCGGAGACTTTCACGAGAACGGTTTCGCTCCGGCGGCCGTTGCCTGGACGCTCTACTTCTACGATTCCGGACTCTTGTTCTGGACCGTTATCGGCGCTCTCGTCACGCTTGCGATAAAAGAAGATCAGGCAATTTTCCTTGCGATTGCCGGCGCGCTCGGCGCCTGGCGCGATCGCGGCACGAAGCGCGGTCGCGCAGCGTTGGCAATCGCACTCTGCAGTCTTCTCGTGCTGGCGGTCTTCTTTGCCGTCATTGCGCCGCACGCCGCCGCCCATACGCGGATTGCGTGGCAGCCGGTGCGTTTTTATGCGTGGAGCGCGTCCGACGCGCGCGCCTGGCCCGCCGGCATCGCCGAACGGCTCGGCTTTCTGCTGCTGATTTTCGTGCCGCTGCTCTTTCTGCCGTTCCGCTCGGGGATGATCTGGCTTGCGGTCGCGCCGCTCGGCGAGGTGCTGCTCTCGCGGATGCCGGCAACCTTCACGCTCGGCACGCATTACGCCGGAGCGTGGATCGGCTATGTTTTAACGGCATTTGCATTTGCGGTGCGCGATTTGAAAACGCGTCGCGTCAACGCCGTGCTCGTGGCGTGCATCGCACTCTGCGCGCTACAGTTCGCCGTGGCCGATCCGCTGCACCCGAGCCTTAATCTGCGGTGGTCGCAGCCGCGCGATGCTGCGCTCGACCGGTTCTTGCAGACGCTGCCCGCCGATGCCGGCGTGGCGACGCAGGAAGAAGCCTACACGCATCTCGCGTTCGCCGATCCCTATGTCTCGCTGCTGCCGGAGTCTTCGAGTGAGGCCACGCGTGCCTGTTTCATCTTGATCGACCGAAGCTTCCCGGACTCACCGCGCCTCCAAGAGTACGGCGCGGCCTTGCAGCGGTTGGTTCGTGAAGGCCGCTACGTGCTCGTTGCAACGAGTGACGGTATCGAGCTCTACCGAAGCGCGAGCAAGTGCATGAGCGCATCGTCGGCGCGCGCCGGCCAATCGTCGGCCGCTCGCACGACGCGATGCGGGGCCGCCCAAGGAGCCCATCGCGCAACTTGTAATTCGTAGCTTCGCGATGGCGGAAAGATCGCGACGACCGGCGTGCCGAGCATGCCCGCGACGTGCAGTGCGCCGGAGTCGGGCGTGACGATTGCAGACGCTGCGCCGATCGCGCTCTTCCACGGTCCGATCGCGTCGAACGTGGTCAAGGCGATTCCGGTCGCGTTCGCCACGGTTTGGGCGTAGCGACCTTCGTTCGCGGCGGCGAAGAGCCGCAGCGCGCCGCCGGCAGCGATGCGGCGAACGAGCTCGACGACGCTTTCAAGCGGAATGCCCAGTCGCTGCCACTTATCGGTGACTTGCACGGCGACAGACTCCTCCTGCGCCGGCTCGCGCTCGAGCAGCAGCGGGCGTAGCTCGGCGAGATTGCGCGTCGGCTGTTCGTCACCAACGAGCTTCGCGCCAAGGGCGAAGAGGACTTCGCTTTCGTGCGGCGCGCGCGGATCGAGGCCGGCGCTACGATGGATTGTCGCGGTAAGCATTCGGCGCGACCAAATCGCCTTCAGCGGTTTCCCGCGCCAATCGGCAAAGCCGATCCGCACCGGCGCCGCGACGACGCCGGCGAGCCGATAGCCGCCAGGATCCTCCGTTGCGACCAGCACGTGCGTATATGCATGCGTTCGCAGCTCGCTGCCGAGGCTTTCGATGGCGGCGAGGTTCGATCGCGTGCTCGATCGCAGCTCGAAATCGGCGGTCACGACTCGCCGTGCGGCACGGGCAGCGAAAACGCTCGCGTTGCCTGCGCGTAGGACGATGTCGACTGCGATCTCGCTCCGTCTTAGCGCGGCAAGCAACGGCGTCAACGCGAGCGCGTCGCCGATGCCGTCGAGGCGGATGATCAGCACCGACGGTGAACCCTTCGGCATGCTCGTTCGTTCCCTGCGCCCACCATGATCGCCCGCGACGACATCGTCACGTTTAACCAGCTCGAGGGCTACCGCACGCTACGCAGTTACGGTTGCGTTTCAGGCACCGCGTCCCGGCCGCGCAACCGGCTTCGATCGACGTTTCGTAGTTTGGGCATGTTGATCGGCCTGGCAAGCGCGGAGTTTCTCAGCGACGCCGAGCAGCTTCGGAGTGAAGCACTCGAAGCACTCCGCCGGCGGGCCGACGCGATGGGCGCCAACGCCGTCATTGGGCTGCAGTTCTTCGTTTCCGAGGGCGACGATGGATCGTGCGAAGTGGTCGCCTTCGGAGAGGCCGTTTCAGTAACCGAGATGGAGCGTACGTAGTGGACCACGAGGAGCGCGCGCGCCGGAAAGCGCGGCTCACTCAAGCCTCAATCGTGGCCGGCGATTGCCGGAAGTGCGCGATCGGCTACGAGCGCCACAATAACGTTTACGGTGAGGGCGACCCTTGCGCGCGCCTGATGGTCGTCGGCGAAGGGCCGGGCGAGACCGAGGACGAGCTCGGTCGTCCGTTCGTCGGCCGAGCCGGACAGTTGCTCGATCGCATGCTGACAGCGATCGGGCTTCCGCGTGAAGACGTATACATCTGCAACACGGTCAAATGCCGGGCGACGATTCCCGGTCCGAGCGGGCCTCGCAACCGCGCGCCCGATCAGCAAGAGATGGAGAACTGCCGCACTTTTTTGGACGAACAAATCGAAATCATCGCACCGGAAATCATCTTGGCACTCGGCGCGCCGGCAGCACGGTCGTTTCTCGGGCGAGATTTCGCGATCACCCGAATGCGTGGGCGCTGGTACCTCGGCCCACGCGATATACCGTTGATGGTGACCTTCCATCCGGCGTACATCTTGCGCCAAACCGGCGGAGAGATCGAAGGCGTGAAGCGTCTGGTTTGGAGCGATCTCAAGGCCGTCCGCACGAAACTCGACGAGCCGCTCTTCGCGCCGCCCGAATCCGAGACCGTCGAGATTCAGCAGGGATCGCTCTTTGACGCCCGTTGAGATTTGGCTGCGCGACGTCGTCGAGCGCGCGGGCTTCGGCGGCGTCGACGAGTTCGCACGATTCTTTGATTTGAAGCCCTACCGGCTGCGGCAGCTCTACCGGGCGGCGACAAAGGAGCTGCGGACGAGCGTGAACGACGTGACGACGCTGCCGCTGCAGCTACGCGGCGCGTTGGTCGAGCGCGGTGTCGCTTTTTCGGCGATCGAGCCGGTAACGCTGCAGCGGTCGTCCGACGCGCAGACGACGAAGGGCCTCTTTCGGCTGCGCGACGGCAAAGAAGTCGAAGCGGTCCTCATGGAGCATTACGGCGACCGAACGACTCTTTGCATTTCGTCGCAGGCAGGATGCGCCTTTGCGTGTGCGTTTTGCGCGACCGGGCAGGCCGGCTTCAATCGCAATCTTTCGGCCGGCGAGATCTTCGATCAGGCGTGGTTTTTCGCGCGACATCTTGCCGAGCGTCAGAAACGGATAACCAACGTCGTCTTCATGGGCATGGGCGAGCCCTTTCACAACTATGAAGCGGTGATGGAGGCGGTGGCGCTTCTCAACGATCCGCACGGTTTTGGCCTGGGCCACCGGCACATTACCATTTCGACGGTCGGCCTCGTCGACAAAATCGATGCGTTCGCCGACGAGCGCCAGCAGGTAAACCTGGCGATCTCGCTGCACGCTCCGACCGACGAGCTCCGTTCGAAAATGATGCCGGTGAACCGGCGCTTTCCGCTTGCCGAGCTGATGGCGGCCTGCGAGCGCTACGTGCGCAAGACCAACCGGAAAGTATTCTTCGAGTATGTGATGCTCGCCGACGTCAACGACGATGCCGCGTCGGCCCACGCGCTCGCCGCTCTCATGCGCGGCCGGCTCTATCACGTCAACCTCATTCCGTACAACTCGACGCCGGACGCGCCGTTTGCCGCGACCTCCGACCGGCGCATTTGGGAGTTCGCGGCAATCCTCGACGCAGCCGGCGTGCCGGTGACGGTGCGACAAAACATGGGCCGCGACATCGCCGCCGCCTGCGGCCAGTTACAGGCGGAGAGCCAGCCGCGAGCGCACCACAGCGTCTCATCCTGAGCCCTTCGCTCAGATGACAAGCTGCGTTGCTCGGGATAAACTTCGCGAGCAGCGAGCGAAGGCGAAGGACGTGTTAAAACGAGGCGCCGCATTACTGCGACGCCTCGCGCGTTTCGATGTGCCTTGCCGGTCCGATACAAGCCGACCATAGCACATCTCCGCGGCATTCGGCAACAAGCGTTGACCCATCGCCGGCTGGAGCGCCCGGGAATCGAACCCGGCACTGTGCGGTGTATCGGACCGGCAGTCGAGACCATCGAAGCGCCCCGGCTCTCATCCATCCCACGATTTGGCTGGCCGACAAGAAGGAAGAGATGACCTCTTCGCACGGGTTAAAGCTGAGCACGACGAGACGGAGTTCGTTTAATCCGCACGCTTGCGGCCAGCTGCGCGCCGAAAGGCAACCTCGAGCGCACGCCAGCCCGCCCTCGTCCTGAGCGAGCGAAGCACGAAGTGCGAGCGAAGTCGAAGGGCGCGCTAAAAATGAGGCGCCGCATTACTGCGACGCCTCGTGCGTTCCGATGTGTCGACGGCTCGATACGTTGCCGACGATAACACGTCTGCAGCGACTTCGCAACGGTTTTTTCCGTTCGGGCTGGAGCGTCGAGCACGACGCCATCGAGGCGCCCAGCCTCTCTCGGTCCCTCAATTCGGCTTGCCCGGCAAGGAGGAAGTGCTGATCGTTCGGCGGCTAATGCTCGGGAATGGCGAGACAGGCTTTGTGTGTCATCCGCGTAGCACTGCGGCCTTGGGTGACATCCCTTGCCCGATAAACGCTCACCGGAAGGAGTGGTTGAGGTTGAATATTTCTGCACGAGTAACGAGCGCCGGTGGCACGCACTGGGCGTCCGTCGAGACAAACAGCGTCGCCAGGAGCGTTCCAATTCCAGCGAAGGCTCAGGGGGCCGGCTCCAGCGTCAATGGCGGCGAACTGCTCTTCCTGGCGCTGGCTACCTGTTTTTGCAACGATGTCTATCGAGAGGCGGCAAAGCGCGATCTCGTTATCGATCGGGTCGAAGTCGACGTCAACGGAGAGTTCGATGACGACGGGGTAGCCCGAAATATCCGTTATCGAACCAAGATCGCGTCGAACGCACCGCGTGACCAGTTGGCCGATCTCGTTCGCTACGTCGACGATATTGCCGAGATTCACCGGGCGGTGCGTAAGGGCACGCCGGTTGAGTTAGCTGAAGTCACGATACGTGCGGAAGCAGTGCATTAGATGGCGACCTGGCGTGACGTGCGGCGGATCGCGTTGGCCTTACCGGGGACGACCGAAGAGACGTCGTCGAGCGGCAGATCTCACTGGACGGTTAACAACAAGCTCTTTACTTGGGAGCGACCGCTGCGGCGTTCCGACATCACCGCGCTTGGCGACGGTGCGCCCGAAGGACCGATCTTAGGGGTATATACGGCCGACCTCGAGCTGAAGGAGGTTTTGCTTGCAAGCAATCCCGCCGTCTACTTCACAACGCCGCATTTCGACGGTTATCCCGCGGTTTTGGTGCAGCTCGAGAAGATCGCCGCATCCGAGTTGAAAGACGTCATCGTTGAGGCATGGCTCGCGCGCGCCCCAAAACGTGCGGCGGCCGCCTATCTTGAGAAGTCTAAGAAAGCTCCAGCTCGAACAAAGCGTCGCAATTGAAACTCGATGCTATCCTAGCTGTTATCGTCGGTGCGCCGGGGGGCGTCTTTTACTTAGATGCGCTCTCCGGTCCTTCGACTGCGGCGCTACGCGCCGCAGTTTATCCTGAGCGAGCGCAGCGAGTCGAAGGGCTCAGGATGACAATTCTGACAATTCCTTGTTGCCTGCGCGAAGCGCAGCCCCGAGCGAGGCGCAGCCAGTCGAAGGGTCAGGATGACAATGCTGACAATTTCTTGTTGCCTGCGCGAAGCGCAGCCGTGAGCGAGGCGTAGCGAGTCGAAGGGGCAGGATGACAATGCGGCGGAAAATTTGCTGGGCTTCCTAACCGTTCTGCTCATCGGGGCGAACCTGCTCTTCGCGGCGCGCTCGCGCGACATCGTCCAGCGCTCGCGCGCGAGTATTAAAACGCGAGAGCCCGACGATGCCCTTCCGAATCTGTCGATCGTCGTTCCCGCACGAAACGAAGAGCGGCAGATCGAGCGATGCGTGCGCTCACTGCTTGCGACCCGGGTGTCGAATTTCGAAGTTATCGTCGTCGACGATCAATCGAACGACGCGACGCGCTGTATTCTCGAAGGGATCGCCGCCGGCGAACCGCGGCTTACCGTGGTTGAAGGGGCACCGCTGCCGGCCGGCTGGGTGGGGAAACCCTGGGCGTTGACCCAAGGCGCTCGCTTCGCGCATGGCGAGTGGCTGCTCTTCACCGATGCCGATACCGAGCACGCACCGCTTGCCGCCGCCTCGGCCCTACAGTGGGCGATCGATGGCGGCTACGACGTTGTCAGCCTTCTGCCCGATCAGGAGACGGTCGGCGTGGCCGAGCGCCTCTTTTTGCCGACGATCCTTTACGCTATTTTGTTAGGGATCGGCCCACTCGACGACATCAACGACCCTCGTAAGCCGGAGGTCGCGCTATTTAACGGTCAATACGTCCTCGCCTCGCGTTTGGCGTACGAGGGAATCGGCGGCCACGCGGCCGTGCGAGGCGAGGTCGCGGAAGACCTCGAACTGGCGCGGCTCTTCAAACGCGATGGGCGCTTTCGGACGCTGCTAATCGGCGGAAACGGGTTGGTGCGGACCCGCATGTATCGCTCGTTTGGGGAAATTTGGCGCGGTTTCGTCAAGAACTTTGCGCTCGCGGCTCGCGGCAGTCCGCTCGCCGCGATAGCGGGGGTTATGCTGCTGGCGAGCGTCTCCCCATGTACGCCGATGCTGCTGCTCGCCTTGCTGTCGCAAGGCGCGTGGTTGGCAGGGTTTGCCTTGGCGACAGCCATGGCGATCGTCATTGCGATCGCCGAGAGCGGAATGCGGGCGATGCGCTTTCGAATCGGGTCGGGTTTCGCACTGCCGTTGGGGCTCGCGCTCGTGCTCGCGATCTTTTCGACGTCCGCCGTTTGCTCGTTCGCGGGACGAGGCGTGGAGTGGCGCGGGCGGCGCTACGGCGGGGGTTTCGGCGCGGAACGAAAAACCTAGTGACCTGTAACGCCGAGATGTGTAGTGCCGCGGCCCGCTTGCGGGATGAAATGCAAGGAGCGATGAGCGACAAAAGCAGCGCTTTGCGAGCGAAGAGCGACGGCGCTACACATCTCGGCGCTAGTCACTGCTCGTCGGGAATGCGGTCGTCGAGCGGTTGTTGCAGGAAGAACTCGCGACCTTTCGGCGCTTTGATCGGCACGAACTTGCGCGGCTTCTGCGTGAAGTCGAGACAATCAGCAGCC